>NZ_JNXR01000044.1:0-44772 GCF_000725475.1 Streptomyces durhamensis | reverse complement strand
GGGCTCGCCCCGTCGGCCCACACCTACCTGACCGAACGCGAGGGGGACGTCAGCGTCGCCAGCGCCTCCAACGACTCTCGCTCGAAAACGCACATGTTCCGGCGAACTCGTGCGAGGTCCTGCCTGGACAGCACAGGTTCAAAACGAATAGGCAGGCTGCCAGGCCGGACGTAGTCTGCGGACTGTGACGGTGAGATATGTGCTGGACGGCAGCCAGATCGGAACGCTGGAGGACTTCTGGCGGGTCGCCGGCCAGACCATCGGCTGCGGCGGCTACTTCGGCCGGAACCTCGATGCCTTCGCCGACTGCCTCCGCGGCGGCTTCGGGACACCCGACGACGGTGACTTCGTGATCGAGTGGCGTGATCACGAAGCCTCCCGCCAGAATCTCGGGCACGCCGAAACGGCTCGTCAGCTCGAGATGTGGCTCGCCCTCTGTCATCCGACGAACAAGGCACGCATGACCGCCAGGCTGGCGGAAGCCTGTGCTGGCCGTGGACCGACTGCCTTCGACTGGCTGGTCGAGATCATTGAGGAGGAACTTCCGGGAGGCCTGCTCCTCCTCTAGCCAGGCGGACTGTTCACGGAGTCCGCAGACGGAGCTCGTCAACGTGGTCGGCGAGACGGCTCAGCGTCCCTTGCATCCGGGCCTACCAAAGCCCCGCCAAGCGGTCTGTGAGTGCGGCCGGAGCATAGGGCTGAGCAGCGATGATTCGGACTTGGCCGAGCGCCCCGTGATCGCGTTACGGCCGAACGAACACGGCGGACGCCGTATCCAGATCGACGGCGAGACCCAGATGAGTCGGGCGGACGACGCCGATTTCAACAGCCGGACGGTTCCGTCTGGTTGGAGCCTCCGGACCGGGCGGCGGGGCGGGTACGTGAGACGATCTGGAAACAGACCACGAGGAGAGGAATTTCATGGGGGGCAAGGGTCAGCTGCATGTCAGTGCGGAACTGGCGGGGGTGCTGGAGCGGATCGATGCGCTCGGCGGGGTACTCGATGAACGGGCTGATGCTGCCGAGGAGTTGGGGAGGCTGCCGGAAGACACGGCGCGGGCACTGCTGGACACGGGGATCGTACGCGCCGAGCTCCCGCTGAGCCTTGGCGGATGCGAGTTCGCGCCCCGGCAGCTGATCGAGACGGCGGAGCGGGTGAGCTACCACGACGCCGCGGCCGGGTGGACCATGTTCGCGCTGCAGCTGATGACTGGGACCACCGCGGCGTACCTCGCCGTGGACGCGGCGGCCGAACTGTTCCCCGACGTGCCGAACGGGAAGTACGCGCTGCTCTCGGGGCATGGCACACGCCCCGGCCGGGCCGTCCCTGTCGAGGGCGGCTACCAGGTCAGCGGCCAGTGGCAGTTCGCCTCCGGGATGGCGCACGCCACCCACATCCACAGCGCGGTCCAGGTCGAGGGCACCGGTGAGCTGCGGGTCCTCGCGATGCCGAAGTCGCAGGTGACCCTGGACGGCAACTGGGACGTGCTCGGGCTCCGTGCGACGCACAGCATCGACTACCACTGCACCGATGTGAACGTACCGCACGAGTACACCTACGTCGCGACCACGGACACCCCCGTCAACGGCGGCGCCGTCTACCGTCTCGGCCTGGTCAACATGTCAGCGATTGGGCACACTGGCTGGGCCCTCGGTGTCGGCCGGCGCCTGCTGACCGAGCTGAAACGGGTGGCCGCGGCGCGGACCGGTTCGCGGGGTGCCGCGGTCGACACCTCCCAGTTCCACGCCGAGTACGCGACGGCGGAGGCCGGACTTCGGGCAGCCCGGGCCTGGGTGAACGACGTCTGGATGGACGTCGAACGGTCGCTGGACCAGGGCGATTTGCCGAGCACGGAGCAGGACACTCTGATCCGTCTCGTCCTGAACCACACGACCTCGACCGTGTACGAGGTGGGCCGCACCGTACACCGCTGGGCCGGCTCGGCGGCGATCCGCCGCGGCCCGATCGACCGCTTCCTGCGCGACCTCGGGACGGGAGCGCAGCACATAACGTCGAGCCCGGTCGTGCTCCAGAACTGCGGCAAGTGGCTGAGCGGCGCCCAGCCGGACGCCCGATGGAACTTCCTTGAGCTGACCTGACCATCCGGGGGCCGTCGACGGGGATCCCGGCCACTCGGCGCCGACCGATTCTGGGCGTTGCGATGGAAGGTCACGCTTCCGTAGACGCACAGCACCATCTGCCCCCGCGGTTGTCCGTTATATATGCGAACTGACGGCCTATCGAAAAACAGGTGTTCGAATTTGATTGCACCCTGGTATGAAGCCTGCCGTAACGCGTTGGCTCAGCCGTTGACGTCGACTAAACACTTCTGCTGGGGCGAGAGATGAACAGGCATGAACGCCATCACAGCCCTGGTGCAGGGGTGGGCAGTTGAGGGGGCATCCTTCGTGCGGCACACGTTGCCGTGGCAGTCAGCCTGCTGCGTCTTATTCATCGGTGGAGTGACGAAAACCCTTGCGGAGAGGTCGCGCCGCAAGACTCTGCTGGCCATCACCACGCAGGCGCCGCCCGGCACCGTAGTGAGACAGGAGGGTGGCATGGGGGGCCCGAAAATGTTGATTCAGGTCGGAGGCAGGGCGGTATCGCCTCCGGAGCGGGACTCATGACGCCCCGAATCCCGCCAATGCACTGGGATGAGATCGCGGTCCGGTACATGCAGCTCCGCGATGGCTTGGTCAAGTTCGCCAACCGACTGCTCGGTGGTGATCGCCATATGGCTCACGACCTGGTTCAGGAGACGTTCAAAGCCGCTGCCTTGCAGTGGGAGACCTTGCGTACCCGCAGCGAGGGAATTCAACGGGCCTGGCTGTACCGGGTGCTGAAGAACAAGGTGTTCGACCAGTGGGGAGCAGCCCGAGGCTGTGCAGGGAGCGTCAGCAGCCAGGAGATGGTGTCCGACCTGGAGACGCCGCGGACGGCGATCTCCAATCTCCTTTTGCAGAAGTGCTGGAAGGTCATCGACAGCATGCCTTGTGCTCAGCGACGGGTGGCCCTCTTGAAGTGGCAGGGCGAGTGGACCAACCGTGAGATCGCCGCACACCTGGACATCGCTCCGAGCACCGTACGGGTCCACCTGAGAAACGCGCGGAACACGCTGGTCACGGAACTGGGGGACGAGGTTGTCTTTCCATCCGAGTGGAGGGACGACGGTCCAGGAGAGGAGGCAGCAGTATGAGGAACGGCCAGGACTGGTCAGACGTGCCGACCCCCCCGTCGACGTCCAGCGGGTCCGTCAGGGCTGACGACCTTCTCAAGCAACTCCACCATGTAGAGGATGCACAGGTTCCGACGCAGAGTGCCATCGAAGGATGGAATGAGTTGAGGGAGTGGATGGCCGAAGAGAGGCCGTCCCCCCAGGAGCAATTCGAGCGGTCGCCGCTCCTTCCCCGGGATCAGCGGCCTGATGCGGTAGAACATGTGACTCACGAGCTGCTGCAGCCGACCACCGAGGCCTGCCTGCTGGAGCGCCAGGGCGAATTCCGTGCGATCGACGAAGCGTTGACGGAACTGGGCAGAACCATCGAGGGTGTGCGGCGATCGCGGCACACCGGGTTGCTCGCCTTCACCGGCACGGCCGGACTGGGCAAAACGGCCCTCATCGCGGAGGTGCGCGCCCGGGCCGCGACACACGGGTTCACGGTGTTCTCAGGCAAGGGCGCCGAGACGGAGCAGAGGAACGCGTTCCGCGTGGTGCGTCAGCTGATGCAGCCTGCCTTGGCCGCGATGGACGAGGCGGAGCGCCGTGTCTTCCTGGGTGGCTGGTACGACATCGTCGCCGCCGCGCTCGGACTCACGGCGCCGGACACCGCTCGGACACCGGATCCGACCGGGGTGCGCGACGGCCTGGACTGGGTCATGACCCGCCTCACGGTCACGAAGGCACCCGTCGTCTTGCTCGTGGACGATATCCACTGGGCCGACGTCGAGTCTCTGAACTGGATCGCTTCCTTCGCTCCACGAGCCGAGGACCTCCCACTGCTGATCGTCGTCACCTACCGGCCGGACGAACTGCCCCGCGATGCAACCACCTTCCGCGCGCTCATCGAGAGCCACAGGAACCGTCCCTACGCCCTGAAGCCACTCACGCCATCCGGCGTGGCACGGATCATCAAGGGGAAGGTGGGCGAGGCGGCCGACGACGCGTTCTGCAGGGAATGCTGGATGGTGACCGGAGGGACGCCGTTGGAGGTCGCCGAACTCGCCATTCGGCTCGGCGAACGGCGAGTATCAGGCACGCACGACGAGTTGACTGTGGTGCGGCATCTGGCCTCGGCTATCAGGGGCCCCGGCCTGCTCGAACGCCTACAGGAACTCGGTGCGGCGGCCGTCCGCTTCACGTGGGCCGCCGCCGTTCTGGGCACCCCCATCTCACCGGATCTCGTGGCTACCGTCGCCGTCATCGACAGCGAGGAGGCCGCCGCGGCGATCGGAACACTGCGCGCCGCGCGAATCCTGGCAGACGCCCCCGGACAGGGCGGTGACCTGGAGTTCGTACATCCGCTCATCGCCTCGGCGATCTACCGGGGCATTCCCGGGGCCATGCGAGCCGCCCTGCACGATTTCGCGGCGGAAGCCGTCCGCGCTGCCGGGTTCGGTCCCACCGCCGCAGCCCGGCACCTGCTGGAGGTGCCTTGCGAAGGCAGGCCCGAAGTAGTCGAGTGTCTGCGGAATGCCGCGCGGGAGTACCTTCGTGCGGGGGCGCCGGAGGCCGCCTCACGAGTCCTGAGCCGGGCGCTGCTGGAGCCGCCCCTCCCGGAGGACCGTGCGGCGCTCCTCCATGAACTGGCCTGCTCGACCTTCCTGATCGATCCCAGGGCCACGATCAGTCATCTCCGGGCGGCTCTGTCAGAACCCGGAGTCGCCCCCGCACTGAGGGCCTCCATCGTCCATCGGCTGACGCAGGCGCTGGCCCACACCGACCAAGTGGCCGAGGCGGCAGCTCTGGCCGAGGACGAGGCACGGCAGGCGACCAACCCACGCATCCGGCTGCGTATGCAGGCCGATCACTTCGTATGGAGCGCGTTCCGCACCGACGAGCCCGACTCGTCCGCCCGCTCGCGCCGGCTGGCGCGGCTGGCCGAGCGCCTGACCGGACGCGGTCTGGAAGAGCGGTCCATCCTGGGCCTGCGAGCCTGGGACGCCATGATGCGCGGCGAGCCGCAGCAGATCGCTCTGTCCTATGCCGAGGAGGCCCTGCGCGGCGGACTGAGCTGGACTGATGAGAACCGCGGCTTCGAGGTGCCCGCATCCGTCGCCTTGGTCTTCATGTATTGCGACCAGCCACGACGGGCCGAGGAGCTGTTCACCCAAGGGATGGCCGAGTGCGAGGCCAAAGGCTGGCGCGGCTCCCACCTGGCTGTCGGGCAGGCCCTCTTGGCCTACACCCTCTTCCGGCGCGGCCGCCTTCCCGAAGCGGAGGAAATGGCACGAAAGGGCCTCACCGCTGCCGACCGGGTGAAAGGCGCAGTGCCCGCCCAATGGTTCGCCATCGGCGCCCTCATCCAGACCCTTGTCGCCCGCGGGAGGACGACCGACGCGCGCGAGCTCGCCGATTCCTACCGCTATGGCGAGGTGGTTCCGAGCACCGCCATCTACGCAGATCCCCGCACGGTGTACGCCGAACTGCTCCTGGCCGAGGGGCGGCAGCCCGAGGCCGAGCGACTCTTGTCCGACGCCGGGGACCGGCTGGACTCACGGAACTGGCGCAACCCGACCTGGTGCCCCTGGCAGCTGCATCTGGCGTCCGCAGTCGCCCCCACCGCCCCCGACCAGGCAGTCCGCCTCGCCCGGGAAGCCGGCAAACGGGCCCGGCACTTCGGTACGGCGTCCGCGATCGGCCAGGCACTCCACACCGAGGCCGAAGTGACCAGCGGGCCGGCGGCACTCGACCTGTACGCCGAGGCCGTCGACTACCTGGAACGGTCCCCCGCCGCGTACGAACTGGCTCGGGCCCTGGTCGGATACGGCGCCGCCCTGTCCCGGAATGGCCAACTGCAAGAAGCCGCGGACCGCCTCTATCGTGGCCTGGAAACCGCAGTCCACTGTGGTGCCGAGGCACTGGCTACCCACGCCAGAGAGGAACTCATGGCAGCAGGACTGCGGCCCCTGCGCCACGCGCAGAGGGACACACTCACCGCTCATGAACGACGCGTAGCCGAAATGACGGCCCAAGGCCATCCAGCAGCGGTGGTCGCGAAGCAACTGCACATCACCGAACAGAGCGTGAAGCGACTGCTCTCCTCCGTCTACCGCAAGATCGGCACCGACGACACCCGTCTCGCCAGAGAGCTCCATGCTCTCTCCCGCTGGTGACGATGCCGCGCAGCATCCGTCCGCCCTATGGGCTGGCCCAAAGCGGGCGCCCCGCGACTCGGGCGCGTGGTCTGGTCCGAGCGCCTCAATCAGCCGACTGTGCCTCCGTGCCGCTGCATGACACGGAATGTGAGAACCTACCACCAGACGGCGGCCGGCAGGTCCGCGTGGCCCTGGGCCGGATGTACCGCGGGTGACTGGCGGACTCCGGCATCGGCACGTTGGAAACAGGGTCGGCGACCAGAAATCGGATCGGTAGTTCCCACACATGAGGACGTACCCATGCACCGCGCGGCAGGGCGGCTGGCCGGCGAGATGATCACGCCGTATCCGCCCGGTATCCCCGCCGTGCTCCCCGGCGAACGCCTCACCGAATCGGTCCTGCGGTACCTCACCAGCGGAGTGGCGGCAGGCATGAACCTGCCCGACGCGGCCGACACGCAGCTGAAGACGATCCGGGTGGTCGCCCAGGAGTGACTCACAGGCTGGTGAGCGGCTTCGGTGACAGCGTTTTGATCATGGTGTTGGTCCAGCGCAGATGGCGGAGGGTCCGGGGCTGCAGGCGGCGGTGAGGTCGAGATCGCGCAGTAGGGGAGGCCGGGAGCGCGTTGCCGGCCGAGAGCCCGGACTGACGGTCTCGCGCACCGTTGCCAGCGGGCTCGGCTCCGCGTGGTCCGCAGCGCCGGCCAGATTCAGACCCGGCGATTCGGCAGCCCGCGCCATGCGCCGGCGTGCTCATGCGACCAGCGGGCGACGTCCCTGGCGACGTGCGTGCGTGCGGTCGGCCGCTCGGTCCGCTGCTCGGTCACCGAGCCGGGTCCGGAGCGGGAGAGGACGGTGCAGGCGCTGAAGCCGCGGCACCGCCGCGGTCCTCGCCTGGGCGCTGTCCGCCCGCTTCGGCGCCCAAGGTCTCGCACCCCCGAAGCCGCCCGTTCGTCATCGTCAACGGGTCCTAGGGGCCCATGGACGTCGTCCACCGGCTGCTGGAGGCCGCGCTCGGCGCCACGGTGGGCCCGTGCGTCAACGCCCTGGTGTCTCCCCCGGTCCACGACCGCCGCGCGGGGCAGCTGCGCCACCAGCTGTCCGTCGAGAGCGACCGGCTGCTCACCGACGCGGCGAACCGGCTGGCTACCGGGGAAGGGGCGGACGTGCCGGATGACTGGGGCGCGCGGGCCCGCTGGTTGACTGGGCCGAGCGGGCCCGCTGGCTGGGCGATGTCCTGACCGATCTGCGGGCGGCCCGCCACTGGTCCGACGAGAGCCTTCGGCTCAATCCCCTACGACGATGCGGCACCGCACGGATCACGAGCGGACCGGCTCATGGTCATCCAGACCCGCCCCACCCCCTTCCGGCGGCCGCTCTCGGTCCGCTGCTGGCCGTCTGCGCGCCCTCGCGCTGCGATGAGCGGTCCCCACGACGAGCCCGCTGACCCCGGCGCGTCGGTCGGGCTCGACTCCGCACGCCGGGCCCACCGGGAACCTCAAGATCCTGGCCTCTCCCGGCGCACTCGATACCGAGCAGGCGGCGCTGCGCACCGGCTCCGGACGCTTGCTCGTGGCCCTGGAACGGGCTACTCCTATGGCGAGCCGGAGAACCAGCCTGGCTGACCAGGCCGATGCGTCCTGGGTCATGGATGTGCCGGACTGGACATGTCCCGGCGGCGCAACAGCATGCCGGTCGCCTCCCCCCTCGGCCGCTCGCGTCCAGTCCCCGGGGCGCGGCCGCGTCAGCCGGTCAGCAACACGTCCTGAACCGCCCTCACACGCAGCTCCTCAAGCGTGCTCATCTGCCGCTCGGCCCGTGCGATCAGTCCGTCGAGCTCCTGCTCGTCAAGGCGGTCGTCCGCCTCGGCCAGGGCGCGCAGTGTGCGCCAGCCGAGTTCCTTGCCTTTCACCCCCAGCCGGAGGAACTCGAGTTCGATCACCAGCGTCAGCGGTGAACGTCTGAAGAGGCGCCCGTTGCTCTTCAGGCGCCCCAGTCGCTCGGCCGCACCGGATGCCGCGACCTTGTAGCGGCGCTCCGGCACGCCCAGGCTCCGCATGATGCGCAGCAGGCTCGCACGGTCCTCGCCGATCTCGCCCGCGAGGTCCCGCAGTGGTTCCGCGAACGGCGGATCGCGATGCGACCGGGCCGCGAACACGGAGCGTCCGGCTCCGACCGTGGCACCTGCCAGATGGTCGTTGAGGTAGATCCCGAGCAGGTCCGTGCGGACCCCACGGCTCTGCGGGCGGATGCCCGGCATGGGTGTCGTCATGGCTCGTGCCCTCACTTCTCTCCGCCCGCGTGCGGCGGTGTTGCACGAGTACCCGGACGGGGCGCTCCGGCTCCTACCACGGCGGACGCCCTGGCCGCGTGCTCCGGCGCCGCGATAAGGGTGCCTGAATCGGGAAGGTCACACCGGTGCGGGGCGCCCTTCCCCGACCACGGTGCGCGTCGCCCGTGCGCCCGCGGCGACCGCGCGTCCTGCGGTGCCTGTCGTTCGGGCCTGCGCCACCGGAGTCGAGCAGGCCGGCGAGCACCAGGGCCATGTTGTCGATGCCGGGGTCCCGGACGATCAGTCCGTCGGAGCACCAGAAGTAGCGACCACCCAGCGCCTCGTCCGTTCGGGACCACCTCTCCATCAGACGCTCAACCTCGGCGAGAGTGAACACGGTCGCTCTCCAGCGGGAGCCGTCGCCCGTCAGCCGGACCTCGACAAGGCCGGACACTTCCTTGCCTTCGCCCAGATAGCCGCGACTCTGGTCTGGCACCGCCGTCTCTCCCGCCTGAAGTGATGCTCAGGTAGGGGCACCTCGTGCCATGCCCTGCCAGCGGTCGATCACCTCGCGGTGTCGCACGACCAGCAGCTCGCCGGCGAGATTCACCGGCGTGCAGATGTGATCGGGGACGACCGCGACCGCCGACCCAAGACGTGGCCCCTGCACTCCCTCTGGAAGGCGGACCACGGCGTGGTGCTCCCACAACCCGGTGATGGATCCCCGCGGGAACCGGGGCAGGTAGCCGTGGCCCGTCACCCAAGACGACCGGTCAGAGCCAAGAACCTTGCTACCGACGTCCAGCACGGAGCAGTCCGGGACGGAAACGCTGATCACCGTCGCCCCACCGACCAGCACCAGATCCTCCTCGTCTCGTGCGGCGCGCTCACGTGCGCGCGTCTTGGCCGTAGCCGTGCCCCGGGAACGTGAACACGCCGGCAACACTGAGTCCCGCATCGGCGGCAGCCTTCGCGACCTGACCAGCCGTGTGAGGCTGCACTCCTGTGCGACGGCTCCCGCTGTCTACCTCGACAAGTACCTCGACCGGCCGGTCACTGCCACGCACGGCGTTCCCCAGCCGCTGCACGCCGTCGACCGACTCGACGCCGGCTTTCAGAGCAGCGTCGTCAGCCAAGCGGCGCAGCCGGTGCGCCTTGTCGGCATCGAGCCACACGGGGTACGCGATGAACAGGTCGTCCACGCCGACCTGAGCGAATGCCTCGGCCTCGCCGATCGTGTCCACCGACAGCCCGGGCGCGCCAGCTTGAAGCTGAAGATCCGCGATCTGCGCGCACTTGTGGGCCTTGTCGTGCGGACGCAGGGCAAACCCTTGAGCCCGCGAAGCCTCAGCCATCCGCGCGATGTTGCTTTCCAGCACATCCATATCGATCACGAGTGCCGGCGTAGCCAGCCCATCGGGCAGCAGTATCGCCATCTCTTGCCTCCCGCCATGGAACACATCGAGATGATCACGGCAGGTCGGCAGACCAGGACCATAGGACCATCGCCCCAGGTCACACGTACCAATCGAGACGACCTCTTGGTGGCCGGGGTTACGGCGGCTGGAGGTCGAGCCTGGTCTTGGCGACAACACCCTTGATGAGGCGGGGGTACCACCGCGGCGGGCAGGACGGTGCCGATTCGCAATACGGGGCTCCACCGCCCGGAGCCGGTTCGGGGAATCGAGCCATGGGAAAGCGACGAGGGCTCACCCGCGTTCGAGGAGGGCGATACCGAGGTCGCTGGCCGCGTAGTTGACCTCGCGCCGGTAGCGGTGGCTGGTCACCAGGCCGGCCTCTCGCAGGACCGTGAGGTGCTGGGAGACCGCGCCCAGGCTCAGACCGGTGCGGGCGGCCAGCTGTGTCGTGGTGGCGGGCGAGCTGGTGTAGGTCAGCAGCTGGGCCCGGCTGCGGCCCAGGAGGCGGGCCAGGCTGTCGCCGGTCGGATCCCGGCGCTCCCACAGGGTGCCGACGGCGCGGGTGGGATAGACGAGGGCGGGCTGGGCCGGGCCGTCCTCGGTGAGGAAGTGACAGCGGACGGCGAACGCCGTGGGTGCCAGGGTGATCCCGGCGCCGCCCAGACCGGGGGCGGGCTCGGGCAGGTCCGGTGAGAGCAGGGTGTCCCCGGACCAGGTCAGTGCCGGGTTCAGGCTGGCGAAGACCTGCCGGATACCGTCCTCCGCCAACTGCCGGGTCCGGTGGGCGATGTCCGCCTCCAGCACCGCACGGATGCGCGGCCAGTACGGCTGGACCGCGGCCCCCCACCAGGCCCGTACTGCGTCCGCGAGCCCGAGGGCCGGGGACAGCAAGGCCAGTTCCTCCTCGATCTCGGCGAGCGGGCAGCGCGGCGGTGGCGTGCGGACCAGCGATTTCAGGGGCGCGGTCCGCTCGGCCAGGTCCGTGTCCCGCAGCAGGGCCAACGCGGAGCGGATCCACGGCAGATGGACCACGTGCAGGCCCGGGTCCAGGGCTGCCCGGTAGCTGGCGACCGTCTCCCACAGCGGTGACATCGCGAACCTGACGTTGGCGATGTCGTCCACGCCGAACCGCACCGCGCCCATGCCGCGTCTCCCCCGCCGGTCACCGATGTTTTCGCCCAGACTAAAACAATGGTGTCCGCGGCACCACGCTGGTGATCCTTCCCGCCATGACGCCTTCCCGGTTGCCCGGCCTCGAGCCGTGCCGCTCCAGCCTCTTCTTCCACCCAGACTTCCGCAGATTCTGGACCGCGGACTCGGTCAGCCAGGCCGGTGCCGCCGTGACACTCGTCGCCCTTCCGCTGGTGGCCATCGGTCCGTTGGACGCCACCCCGTTCGAGACGGGCCTGCTCGTCGTCTTCGAGTACCTGGCCTTCCTCGTCATCGGCCTGCCCGCCGGCGCCTGGGTGGACCGCGTCCGCCGCCGTCCGGTGATGATCGTCTGCGCTCTGGCCCGGGCCGTCCTGCTCGGCTCGATCCCGGTCGCGTACTGGCTGGACGTCCTGACGATAGGCCAGCTGTACGTCGCCGCCTTCGGCGTGTCGGTGTGCACGGTCTTCTTCGACGTGGCCTATCAGAGCTATCTGCCGCATCTCGTCGAGGACGGCCAACTGCTGGAGGCCAACGTCAAGCTGGAGACCACCCGCAACATCGCCCAGGTCGGCGGGCCGGGCCTGGGCGGTGTGCTGGTCGGGGCGCTGACGGCGCCGGTGGCGATCGTCGTCGACGCGGTCGGCTTCGTGACCGCGGCGCTCCTGCTGTCGCGGATCCGTGGCAGCGAGGCCAAGCCGGAGGCCCACCCCGAGGCGAGCCTGCGGTCCGAGATCGCCGAGGGGCTCCGGTTCGTCTTTGGCAACCCGCTGCTGCGGGCGATCACCCTGACCGCCGCGATCTCCAACCTGGCCGCCACGATCGGCGCGTCGATGCTGCTGGTGCTGCTCAACGGCGAGTTGGGGCTGTCGCCGTTCCTGTGCGGACTGGTCTTCACCGCGGAGGCGGTGGGCGGCCTGCTCGGCAGCCTGCTCACCACGAGGATCGCCGCCCGGCTCGGACAGGGGCCCGCCATGTGCCTGTCGGTGACCTTGAGCGGCCTGCTGTGGATGCTGGCACTGCCGATGTTCCAGTCCGACTGGCGGTTCGCGGTCGGCGTCGTGCTCCAGGGCCTCGGCTGGGTGGTGTACATGACGTTCAAGATCAACTCGGTCGTGTTCCGACAGCAGTTGTGCCCGAGACCGCTACTGGGCCGGATGACGGCGTCGGTCCGTTTCGTGGTCTGGGGAGCCATGCCGGTGGGCGCGTTCATGGGCAGCGCACTGGGGCAGAGCATTGGGGCGCGGCAGGCCATGTGGGTCGGCGCCCTTGGTGAACTGCTCGCGGTTATCCCAGTGTTGCTCTCGCCATTGCGCACGATGCGCGAACTGCCCGGCGCGCCCACGGATGTGGACGTCAAGGCTTCGGCTGGCGCCTCATGATCCCGGCCCTGCCGCCCAGTGCCTTGCGGGCCTGCCCGACCAGCGAGTGCCAGGTATGCCCCAGTTTGACCAGGTGGTCGAGGACGCGGCGCTACCTCGTCCACGTCTTCGCGCCCGGGACCAAAAAGGTGATCTCGGAGCACGGGGACGGATACCCGATGCTCCCGGACGCCGCCCGTACGCGCGCGCCAGGCCCCTCAACACAGGGAAAGGATTCCTTTCGGCGATCTTGGTGCACCACACCGTTCGCCTGCCGGACCGCCTGCCCCATAACCCTGCCGTGGGACAGGCTCCGAGTGCCCTGCCGCCCTGCCGCCCTGCCCACCTCGAAGAACGGAGAACACCCATGGCCATGACAGCCGAAACCGTCCAAGCCGAAATGGAGGCCGCAAAACAGGCCGGCGACCCACCCGCCGACGCCCTCGTGTCCGACCTGATCGACAACCAGGAAATCGACGGGGTCAACGGCCTGTTCCGCACGATCGGAACCCTGCACCCAGGACAGGACCTCTCCGACCTGCCCCCAAGGCTGGCGAACTTCCTCAAAGAGGCCACCGCCGAGCCGCCCGGCTGGAGCGAGGCGGGCGTCAAGGCTGCAGAAGGCTTCTTCGACCACCACCATGGCGAGGCGTCCATGCTCCAGGGTACGGTCGGCCTGATCGGCACGTACCTGTCCCCCACCGGCGCCTTCACCCTGCGCTCCACCGGGCGCCTGGGCGGAGTAGACGGACCGGGCCGACGTCTGTCCCAGTCCTCTCGCCTGTACATCGGCATGGGCGACAGGGGCGCCCTGCGCAACGGCACCCTGAAGGCGACGTGACCAAGGTCCGCCTGGTCCACGCCTCGGTCCGCCAGCCGCACGAGAAGAGCGGCGAGTGGGACTACGCCAAGTGGGGCGAGCCGGTCTCGCAGAAGTACACCGCCGGCGCCATCTGCGACTCCAGCGTCCAGATCCTCGAGGCACTGAAGAACCTCGGCGTACACGTCTCCGACGAAGACCGCCACGGCTTCATGTGTGCCTGGCACTACGTCAACCACTGCCTCGGCACACCGGAGCAGGGGGTGATGCCCAAGGACGCCGAACTGGTCGACCGGATCTGGAGGGTCGAGCGCGAGAAGGAGTGGAGGGAGTCCGACGACGGCAAGTTCATGACCGCGCAGGCCCTGAAGTTCTACAAGCAGGAGATGGTGCCCCCACCGGCCTACGACCCCTTCGTCGCCATGGTGCGTGCCGCGTTCGGCGACAAGTACGCCGACATGGCCGGCATCCCCCGAAACGCGGCCCTCGACACCGGTGCCAAGATCGCCGCGGCCGGCCACTCCGTCGCCAGCAACACCTTCGGCGGTCTCTTCGGCGGCACCGCCCAGAAGGCCACCGGAACCAACCCATACGACGCGATCCTCGGCCAGGCCTCCAAGGCGTTCAACAAGGTCGAGGAGTACACCCTCAAGCACGACAAGGACGACCAGCCCCAGATGCACCAGGAACTCCACGACAACCCCTGACCACCGGCGGACCGCACTGTGCACGTACCACGAGCGCAGCGGGCACGCTGGGCAGCGGGACAGGCATCCACACAGAACATGTGGCTTCAGGTAGCCGCCGTCGAGCAGCGCAGCAGGCAGGGTGGAGCAGTGCCGGCGCCGCCTCACGCGTAGAGGCCGGCAGCGCGGGCGGCCGGCTGCGTGCCACACGGTGTCGTCAGGCAGGCGCGGCACCTGGAGGGCATGCGCCTTCCAGCGCTCGAGCGCCTCGTCGACGTCGGCGTGGATCTCCTTGGGAAACCTGGAGCGCGGCCACTGCACAATCTGCGATGCCACGTCACGCAGTGTGAGGCCCATCTGCCTCGATACCTCCTTGAGGACCTGGCAGCCCCTTTCGGGCTGCCCACCCCCGCCTGCATGAGCGCTGAGCATCGGAATGCGCCGGCGTCAGAGCCGCGAGCGTGCGGTTGACCGACCAGGCACGGAGCAACAACACGGTGACCGGACAAAGATCCCCCGCACGCCAGCGGACATCGGCCTCCGTACCACGGGGATACGCTTCTCCAGCCTCCCGTGCTCCTCTGGCCCACCGCCAGGGCCGAATGCCAGCCCCGGATGTCAAAGAGGACACGCTCCAGCCTCGGCAAGAGGAGCCTGACCTGGAGTAGTCGAGGATGCACCCGACCTCGTCCCAGGTAAGGCTGGTGTGGTGTGTCTCCGCTCGCACCCCGGATCGTCCACCCAATAGCGTCGGCAGGCGGTCTGCGAGTGCGAGGGTGAGCCAGGAGAGGATTCGGACATGGCCGAGCGCCACGTGATCGTGTTCCCACCGAACGAACACGGCGGACGCCGTATCCAGATCGACGGCGAGACCTCCGGCACGGCCTTCAGTCTGCGCGAGCTCACGGCGCTCCTGCACCGGGCAGGCTTTGCAGACATGGACGAACTGGACGTGGCCGAGTCACCGATCATCGAGTGGCACGGCGGCGGACCGGAACAGTGGCAAGGCACAGCCTGGACCCCGTGACGTGAAAGGCGCCCGATGCTGTGCAGCACCGTGACGACGAGCCTCACCCTGGAGACTTACCGGGCCCGCAGAAGCCCGCGGGTTATCTGGCCAGAAGGGCCAAGCTCGGCCAGCCGACGACGGCTCCTCCGGGTCTTCTTCGTGGCAGCCTTCTGCTTCAGCCAGGGCACTCGTGCACCTCGGCGTCGCCGGTCGGTTCGCAGGTCGAAACCTGTTCCTCCGGCAGCGGTCGGCTGCTGGAGCTGATCTGGGCCGACGGCGGCTCCAGCGGCAGCCTCATCGAGTACCGCTTCCCACGCTCACGTCCCGGCCGACATGCCGCCGCACCCAGCGGCGGCGCACCTGCGACAAGCCGATGGCATCCGGGCAGTCCCCATACACACCGAGTATCGAACGACAGTCTCGACTCGTTCCCACGGCTCGGACGGCCAGAGGGAGAGCGTGCGAGTTCACGACGGAGTCCCCGGTGGCGGCGGCCCGGAAACGCTCCACGCGGTGCGTGGGCGCCGGATCGACATTCCGGCAGCGATGGCCGGCCCCGTGGCGACGGTGCGCCGACAGGGGCTTGCAGGTGCAAGGTTCCGATAGGCCAGATCCCTCCCAACCCCTTGGGAGGATGTCTTCCTACACGGGTGGCCCGACCGCGTCGGCCGGGCCACCCCTGATTTTCGCGTGGCGCGCTCCTCGCGCCGGTGCCTTCGGTCTACCAGCGGTACCAGCGGCCCTTGCGGCCTGCGCCATCCGCGCTACGGACGACGAAGCCGAGCAGCCACACGATGAGCACGAGCACCGCGATCCACCACAACGCCTTCAGGGCGAAGCCTGCACCGAAGAGGATCAGAGCCAGCAGAAGAACCAGAAGCAGGGGAACCATCGTTATCAACCTCCTGGCCACCGGATGCCCTTACTTCAGTCCTACAAGCACACAAAATATGAGTTACTTTATCCGGGCGATGGGCACGCGCGCGCTGTAGACGGTTCCCCGTCCTGCATGTCGCACGCACCACGGCCGCCCCTGGCCGGTCACTCTCTACGCCGCTCTGACCAGGTCTTACCGGCGCGCTGAGCGGCCACGTCCACAGCCGGCACCCGCTATCGGCAGCGGTGAGCGGCATGACCACCCTGCGCCGATCGGCCACGGCAGAACCGGCCGGTCACCGAGGCCAAGCACTACCCCAGGCACATACTGACTTCGGCTTGTCGGTGATCGAGGCCGACGACCGCGAGGCGAGGGCCTCTTCGCCTCCGTCCCGCCAAGTCTGGCGCCACTGGTAGGCCGACTTCCGGCTCACCCGCAACCGCCGCGCGACTTCGGGCGGCTTCACCTTCTGGGCGAATAGTTCCGCCGCCTGCTTCCGCACCACCTCTCGGCGTCGGCGTGCCTCCGGCGTCAACCCGCCCGCGTCCGCATACCTCACACGCCGCGGATCACAGCCAACATCCCACCGATGTGAGCAGGTTCCGCGAACATCTCCCTGACGAGCCGAAGTCAGTATCGCTGTGACGTGGTCACCGCATGGCCTCGGCCACGGCCCGGTCGGGGAGGAGGGCGAGGAGCTGTTTCGTGTGGCCGGGCAGTTCTGCCTCCGCCAGTCCAGTGAGGATGTCGCGCAGCGGCATGGGCTGATCGACCAGGAGTGTGTCGTTGGACAGGAGCCGGGCGGGCACCACGGTGCCGAGTTCGGCGTCGCTGAGCGCCGCACCTCCGGCGAGTGCGCACAGGGCGGCTGCTTGCCCGCTGATGCGGTCCTGGAGCCCGGCGTTGCCGCCAGCGTGCTCGATGGTTTGCCGAATAGTCCAGGCGTCGAGGGCGATCCGGTTGTCGTACGTCGTGTTGGTCCCCGCTGAAATACCTGCGACGGCGGCGATGGTGGCGGCGCTGACGAGAGAGACGTGCGCGAGGATCTGGTCGGCATTCCACTCGCCGTCCGGCGGAGCGGGGCTGGGGTCGTCGGCGCCGGCCACGGTGGTAGCGGCGTCTAGCAGTGCTCGGTAGGCGTCCTGGAGCTGGGCAGCGTGCAGCATGTTTGCACCTCTCTGTGCGGCCGTATGTGGAAGGAACCAGGGGCGGAGAGGCGCGGCTCAGGTGTGGGCGCGGGACATCTCCCAGGGCGCCTGCGGCAGGACCTCGCCGGTCTCCAGCATCGATTTGAGGTTGGCCAGCACGGCCGGCCAGCCGGCCGAGATGCCGCCCAGCATCTCCTGGTTGGGGAGCCTCTCGTGGGTGACGGTGAGGCGAACGATGTCCTGATGCGGTTCAACGAGGAAGGTGACGACCGACGGCTCTCTCGGCGATTCGGCATCGGGGGCGTCATCAAAGGTGATGACGAGCCGGGTCGGGGGCTCGGCCTCCAGGACATGGCCTGCCACGTCGATCTTGCCCGAGCCGTCGGCTCGCCGGTGCTCCCAGGCAGAGCCCGGCTGCCAGTCGGAGACGTTGGCGTGTCCCCAGTAGCGCGCCGTCAGGTCGGCGTCCGTCAGGGCTTGCCACACCTGCTCCGCACTGGCGCGTATGTAGGTGACGTAGACGTAGTCCGGCACCGGTGTGGGTGCGTTGGTCATGGCGTACTCCTCTGCCTGGTGCTTGATGGCACTGATCGCTTGGAGGCGGGGCTTGTCGAAGCCGGAGATCCAGCGCTCCTCGATCTCGTGGATCGGGGCCGGGTTGAGGTAGTGCAGCCGCTCCCGGCCGCGTCGTACGACGGTGACGAGGTTGGCCCGCACGAGGATGTCCAGGTGCTGCGTCGCGGACTGGCGTGCCATGTCAAGGCGTTGGCACAGTTCGCGCAGCGTCTGTCCGTTGTGCTCGCGTAGGCGGTCGAGCAGGAGCCGCCGGGTGGGGTCGGCCAGCGCCTTGAACACCGAGTCGATCGCTGTTGCTTCGAGGCTCACGCTTAAGATTATGCAGGCATTTACCTGCCTATTGTCAAGAGTGACGGCCAGCCGTGCGAGCCGGGTGCGGAAACGCGCGCCGACGTCTGAGGCGGAGGCTGTGCCGAGCGAGGGCCCAGCGCAAACCGGGTCGAGCGGCCCTTACTGGATGTACTTGAGGGGCTACTCCTGGTGTGGCAGTCCCTGGTTGTCGTTGGTCACGACCGGCGACGCGGTGCGGCACTGCACGTTCGGCCCGACCCTGGTCTAGGCGTTCTCGGTGATCTCCCGGTTGAAGGACACGTAGATGCCACGCTTCTTCAGAACGGACGCGCCCACCAGGATCAGGGTGCTCGTCTTGCCGGTCCCGGCCCCGGCGATCAGCGCCAGGTCCCACCCCTGAACGAAAACGTCCCGAGCAGCCCCTGCTCGTCGGTCGGCTTGACGGCCATAGGGATTTCCTCTCTGGGAATGCGGCTTGATCGTCCGCAACTCAAAGGAATCCCAAAGGAATCCCAATGGACCTGATAGTCAGTCAAAAAGGCTGGGAGCGTGTCGCTCCACGCGGGAAGGGATGTTCGCAGAGGCGGCGGAGCGGGTGCTCGCCGAGCGCGTAGCTCGCCGTCTGCGCCTCCGCTCCGGCCTCAAGGCGTGCGGCGTATTCGGCCACGGTACGGGCGATCTCTTCGGGCTCGGCGTCATGGAGCCGGTTCTGATCATCCATGCACCGCTGCCGCTGTGTTGTGGGCTCCTCCACGGCGCTCGTGGTCGCCCGAGCGCTGGGCAACCAGGGGCTGCCGGTCGTACCAGGCGAGCACGGCGCCCACGACCTCGTGCGCCGCTGCGGACGAGGCCGTTTGGTCGCTGCCCGAACCCGAGGGGTGTGGCTCAGGGGACGAGGGTGAGGGCGATGCAGGGGCGTGCATCGGTGGACCGCCTCAAGCTGTCGGGGTTCCGGCGGCCGGCTCGCCCCACGCGCCCGCCGCGGCATGGCCTGCGCGACTTCCGTCCGTGAAGCCCGAGCCGCCCACCCGCCGGGAGGCTCAAGTGCCGAATTCTCGACAGCTGTGAACGTGGAGAAACGGCGAACCAAAGGACCGCTCAGCTGCCCGAGGCTTGCCACTCTGGCGCCAGCACCGACCAGACCTCGGCGTCGTGGCGGACGCCACGGTAGAGGTAGATCTCGCGCAGGACGCCCTCACAGGTCATGCCGAGTCGCTTGGCCACGTTGATGCTGGGCGTGTTGTTCGGCGACACAAACCACTGCACGCGGTGGATACCGCGTTCGTTGAACGCCCAGTCGATGATCAGCCGTGCTGCACGTCCGACCAGACCCCTGCCTGTGGCAGCCGGCTCCAGCCAGCAGCCTGCCTCGCAGATACCAGTGGCGGCGTCGAATTTCGGGAAGGAGACGCCACCTACGAGGGTGCCGTCGAGCCAGATGCCATACAGGCGGCCCGTGTCGGAGGCCGCCTTGTCGGCGTAAAGCTGGAGATAGCTGCGGGCGGAGTCCAAGTCCGTGGCAAGGTCGGGCAGTTCCATGTGCGCACCGATGAAGTCACGCCCCCGGTCCATGTGCGCGAGGAACTCCTCGGCCCGCCACGGCTCCAGAGGCCGCAGCTCGGCCCCGTCTCCCAGGGAAATCGCGAACATAGCCATCCTTCGAGGTACGCCTATCCGATCGTCAGATCTTCGCACGCCCGGTGGCCTTCGACCCCCCGGCGGCCGCCCGCGGACCGGACGTCGATCACCACGAGGGACGGGCCCACTGATTCGCTGGCCTTCGGCGATGCGCCCCAAGGGGATGGCCTACGCGACCGTCAGCACGCATACGTGGTGGTCAGGCCCGCGCAGCCTCACATCCGGGATCTCAGCACGTCGACCTCACAGCCCGGTGCGAAGGGGTCGAAGCCGTGCTCGATCAGCCAGCGAACCGCAAGCAGGCTTCGCAGCGACGACCACGCGTGGATCACGTCGAGGTCGATGTCGGCGCCATAGCCGGCGATGACGTCGTCGAGGTGCTCCTCGTGTCCGAGCGTGAAGGTGGCGAGGTCGTACAGGGCATCACCCTGGCCCGCCTCGGACCAGTCGATGATGCCCGTGACCTCGTCGCCGTCGACGAAGACGTGCGCGATCTGCAGGTCGCCGTGCGTGAACGCCGGAGTCCACGGCCGGAGTGCCGCCTCGGCGACCTGGCGGTTGCGGGTGACCAGGTCGGCGGGCAGGACGCCGTTCGTCACGAGCAACTCGCACTCGTCGTCGAGTTCCGCCGCCAGCGCGACGATGCTCCGGCCTGCCCGGCCGGGCCGGGACGGCAGCGGCGCGTCGTGCAGCTTCCGGATGGCGGCGCCGGCCGCGGCCCACGCCTCCGGCGACCCGGTCGACGGCCCACCGAGGCGCCCAAGCGTCGTCCCCGGAAGTGCGGCGATGGCGAGCACAGGTGGCTTGCGCCAGAGAACCTCCGGGGTCGGGACCGGCGCCAGGGACATCGCCTCGACCTCGACGTCGATGCGCGTCTGATCGGCGTCCACCTTCAGGAACACGTCGCCGACGCGCAGAGTCGCGCGCTCGGAATGGGCGACGACGACTTTGACCTCATCCATGGGCGACCAGTATCCCGGGGACGATCGCCGACGTCGCCGGGTTTTCGCCTGCGACTACGCGGCTGACCGCCTCCCACTAGCCTGCGGCGTCGTGCACGACACCGACCTCTAACCAGTCAGGCCCACCACTTCTGTCAGGAGTCCCAAGCCAGTCATCCCAACAGGGCAGCCGTGAACGTCTCGTGGTGAGCCACCAGCCACTCCTGGATGCGGTCCCAACGCTGCCAACCACCGCGCTCGGACAGCGCCTGGATGTAGACGGGGTCGCCGTCGGCCACTCGATCAGCGACGAAGGACCGGCAGGAAGCGGTGGCCTGTTCGACGACGCCGGGCAGTTCAGCGCGCTCCTGCGGGGAGAGGCCGTAGCCGTCGGCGAGTATCCGCAGTCGTGTCGGAGCGTCCAGCCCCGCGGGATAGAAATGTGCCACGGACGTGGGATCGAGCATGGGAACCCAGTAGCGGGCGGTCATGGCAACGTCCCAAACTGCTCGGCCGGGGGCCGCCAGGTCGAAATCGATCAGGGCTGCGGCATGGCCGTCGCGGAAGACGACGTTTTCCGGGCACACATCGTTGTGGCACAGCATCGTTCCTCCCGCCGGGTCGGCCAGGGATCGGGGCCAGTCGACGCATGCGTCAACCGCGATGGCCGCGCTGGCGTCGTGCAGGCGTCGCAGCAGGCTGCCCACCGATCTCAACGCGGTCTCGGTCATCGCCCAGCGTGGAAACGGCGGTAGAGCGACGTCGCCGGGGATGAAGGTCAGCTGCTCGCGGCCGTCGGCGGTGAGACGGATAGGTCTCGGAGCCGCGTCGAACCCCTGCTCTCTGAGAGCGAGGAGATGGGCGTGGAGGGCGTGCGCGGTGCGCGGCGCCGGGCGTTCCACCAGAGCACCGTGGCGGAAGACCGCGCCAACGTTCACCATGCCGCCGACCAGGGCTTCGCCCTCCGCCGTCTCGCCCTCCGCCGTCATGTCGATCACGCTACCGTCAGGTCGGCCGCGCGGGGGGCGGTCCCGCCGATATGTTGCTGTGCGCGGACGGTCCGGTGACCTCGCCGGTGGACCTCACGCTGGTGGCCGAGCACCGGCGCGGGCGCGGCGCCACGTACGGCGCCCTGAACCGCGGGCGGTGCGTGCGCCCGGGTTGCGCCAGGTGCTGGCCGGTCTGCCCATGCCGCGGGCCGCCGACGGGCACCTGGTCCGCGCGGTCGACGTCAGCAACTGGCCGCGTCTCGACGCCCCGATCGTCTACCGCATCCTCGAAGATGTCGAGGTGCTCGTCCCCGTAGAGTGGCTCCGGGTCCTCGTCTCAGTTGGTAGGCCTTGTCAGACCACTCGTCGGACAGCCTCAGGAAGGCCCGGTTCTCCCGATCGTTCCGCTTCCAGTCATCGAACGCCCGGTTGACTCTGCCGCTGTCCTCGTTCCACGTCATGAGGCGAGGCTGGAGAGCCAACCTCGGCCGCCTCGGTGGAATTTTGCGAGGTGGGACACCTCGGGTCGCCAGCCCGGCTGAGGCACTCCGCACCCAGACGCTGCTGGGTTTGCGCCGACGTGCCAGCCCGGAAGGCTGTTTTGCTCGTCGGCGTCGAGTTGTGGCTTCGGCGGGGCGACGCGGCGCATGAGGTCGCCGACGTCCTGGTGGACTGTGGGAGGGCATCTTCTCTCGGCCTCGATCCGCCGGCTCGCCGCCAGGATCCGTTCGCGGGCTGCGCCAACCGCCCTGACCGATACATACCGCCCTTCGCCCGCCGTGACGGACAGTCGATCAGTACGCTGAGCTGCTGAAGCTCTGATCGTGCCATCACGACGAGGCTTGGGGGCGTTCGTGTCGGATGCAGTGCTGAATATCGTGATCGGGCTTGTCACGAGCATTGTCAGCGGCGGATCCGTATGGGTTTGGAATCGGGTGAGCAGTGCCCGCCTCCTGCACCGGAAACAGGCGTTCCTCGGCCTGCGTCCTGGCGTGCCGTGCGTCATCATCTTGAACAGTCACTGGCAGATGCCCGCTGTCACCGACCACAGCGACGTGTACGCGATCATCGAGCTTGCGATGCTTGCCGAGGAGGCTGGGTGCCCGTTCACCCTTGTCGCGGCTGACGCGCGTGAACTCAACGGGGATCGCACCGAGCTCAGCATCGGCGGACTGGGATCGAACCAGCGAAACGTCGAGTATGTGGCCTCGCACCTGCCGGGCGTGAAGGTCAACCTGGACGGTGACTTCACCGTGGGCGAGCAGCGATTCCTGCACGACTACGGGCGGAAAGACCATGCTCTGGTCGCGAAGTTCACCCCTCCTCAGTCCACACAGCCAGTCCTGGTGATCATGGGGCAGTCGTCGATCGCGAACCGGGCGGCGGTGTACCTCATCAAGCGCGACTACCGTCGCCTGTCGAAGACAGTCGCATCGCTTGATCGGTTCTGTCTCATGCTGCGGGTCGACTCGGCAGACACCTATGGCTACCAGGCGGTCGAACTAGCTGCTGACCTGTCTGCAGTTGCCTTCTAGAGATGCCAGCGCCGACAAGACACTCTCCGCCTCGTCAGGAACCCGCAGCCGCAGCAACACGGCCAGCAGGTGGGCGGCGGGCGTCTTCGCCCGCTCTGCACCCTCCGCCCGTCTGTTGAGCGCCGCCAACCTCCAAGATCATCTGGACTTTGAAACGCCCCTGGGACGGAGCGGCCGATGGATAGCCGCACTGGACGCGTCCTGGGGCAGTGCTCAAGACTTGTGGATCGGCCTCGGGAGGTACGCCCGTGCTGAGCGTAGTGAACGCCGACGGCAGCATCGAGTCCGGCTCCTTGATCGACGAGATCGTCCGCGAAGGCGCTCACCGGATGCTCGCCGCCGCGTTGGAGGCGGAAGTCAACCAGTACCTAGTACTCCAGCCGTAGATCGTGATCTCCGGGCGTGGTGGCCTGAGCGTCCTGGAAGCTACAGAACTCCGTGGTCCATGCATGGCGGATCGTGCAGTATGGCCCGGTGATCGAATCGAACCCACCCGCAGAGGCCCTTGCCTGGGCCGCTGAGGTCGCTGGCTCTGTTGCCGCAGCGCGCACCGTGAGGCGACTTACCGGCGGTGCTCATGCCGCCACGCATTTGCTGCGAACACAGCTGCCAAGCCGGGACATGGTTCTGCGGCGCTTCCCCCCAGGCGATAACGCGGTGGCGTTCGAGGCGCGTGTACTGGAAGCTCTCAAGGGCTTGGATGGCTGGGCGCCGCAGCTTGTCGATGTCGACCCCGGAGGACGCCGGTTCGGTGAGCCCGCCATTTTGATCACCCGCCTGCCCGGTCGTGCCGACATCACACCGGCCTGTCCGGACATTGCAGCGGCCCAACTGGGACGCGCCTTGGCCCGCGTCCACGACGTCCCGCTCTCCGGGCTGACCGGGCTTCGCGACGGTATGGCAGCGACGGCCGCTTCATCCGCTTTCGACGCGGGCCCCGCTGCGCCAATCCTGGCTGCCCACGGCCATCGCCTTGCCGATCAGCCACAGGTTCTGACGCACTATGACTTCTGGTCGGGCAACGTCTTGTGGCAGGAAGGGGCGCTCACCGGCATCGTCGACTGGTCGGGGGCATCGCGAGCACCGCGAGGCTTCGACGTGAGCTGGTGTCGACTCGATCTGGTTCTCCTCCATGGCCCGGGCGCTGCCGAAGTGTTCTTGACCGCATACCAGGAAGCAGCAGGAGAGGAGGTGCACGACATGCTGCTGTGGGACCTGTTCGCCCTCACCAACTCCCACCGCTCTGTGGAAACCTGGCAGACCAACTATCGCGATCTCGGCCGCACCGACATGACCCCCGCCAACCTGCGCCAGCGCCACACCGATTGGGGCGTGGAACGTCTCGTGCGCTATCGCGTGGAACAGGACATTCCATGCTGAGCGGCCTTTGACTTCATGGACGATCAAGGCCCTGCGGATGCTTGCAGCCGGTAGTGGCCGCGGCGGGCGCGAGCCTGATGTCGTCGTCGCCACTGCGACCAGCGCATCCGGTGGGTCGTTTCATGGACCGGGCGCGCGATCAGTGTGGCGAACAGATGCTGGATCTCGTTGCAGGTGAGCGGGATCAGATCGTCCGGCTCTGGGTGATGGAGGCGCTCGGAGGCTGCGGTCACGGCGAGGAAGACGTGGGCAAGCATCGCGAGGGTGACCCAGCGGTGCCAAGAGGTCCAGCGGCGGACCTGGTGTTCGTCGAGTCCGGCCAGGCCCTTGCTCGACTGAAAGGTCTCCTCCACCGCCCAGCGCCGGCCAGCCACGCGTACCAGGTCGGGCAGCGGTACCGAGCGGGGCGAGAAGCAGCGGTAGAAGGCGAGCTCGCCGGTACGTCGGTTGCGACGGACCAGTAGCCACCAGCAGCCCGGACGCTCGGCTGGGCCGCTGATGTCGGTCACGGCCCAGTCGTAGAATCGTTCCCCCTTCACGCCGGCCCCGGCGGACAGACGCTGCCAAGCCCGCTTGGGGAAATGCTTGACCAGCGCCTTGGCCTGCATACGACCTGCGCGTATAACTACCTGGTGGGTGCTGGAGACCGCGAGGACGTAGCCGATTTGGCGGCCTTCCAGGGCGGAGCGAAGGTGAGGATTGTTGCCGTAGACCTCGTCGGCCGCCACCCAGCGCGCTGTGGTTCCCGCGTCCAGTGCCCGAGCGACCATCCGTGCGGCGAGAACAGGCTTGGTCGCGAACGCGAGGTTCTCTGGGATACCAGCGGCCCGGCAGCGGTCCGGGTCCTCAGTCCACGAGCGTGCTATGTACAGGGCCCGGTCGATCGCGGCGTGCCCGCGGGCAGCGGAATAGACCATGTAGACGGCGACTTGGGCGTTCTCGATGCGGCCAGCAGTGCCCGTGTACTGGCGCTGGACACCGACGGTCGCGATGCCCTTCTTCAGGTCCCCGGTCTCGTCGACCACGAGCACCGCCTCGGGGTCGTCCAGATGTTCCACCACATAGGTGCGGATATCGTCGCGGACTGCGTCGGCGTCCCACTTCGCCCGGTGCAGCAGGTGTTGCATCCCGTCCGGGGTCGCGTCACCGGCGTGCTCAGCGAGGGTCCAACAGTTCTTTCTCGGCAGGTCCGACAGCAGACCGAGCACCAATGCCCGCGTCCGACGTCGTGGTTCGACTCGGGCGAACCGTCCTGCGACGCGTTCCATCGTCTGATCGAACATCGACCGCCACCGGGCAGGGGCTGCACTGTGGCTCGCGGCCACCGCCGGATCTTCGCTTGTCCACACAACTCACGATGATCACCGGGGTACCGCACCTGTCTCCGCATCGGCTTTAACGAGCAAGATCACGATCTACGGCTGGAGTACTAGGCGAGTTGGCTTCCAAGCGCGACGAGTGCGGGCACCGTCTAGCGGTCCGCAACGGCCACCACCGGCCCCGCACGGTCGTCACTGCGGCCGGCCCGGTCGAGGTGCAGGCGCCGCGGGTCAACGACCGCCGCGTCGACGAGGTCACCGGCGAGCGCAAGCGGTTCTCCTCGAAGATCCTGGCGCCGTGGTGCCGCAAGTCGCCGAAGATCTCGGAGGTGCTGCCGCTGCTCTACCTGCACGGCCTGTCGTCTGGGGGCTTCGTTCCGGCGCTGGAGCAGTTCCTCGGCGGCACGGCCGGGCTGTCGCCGGCGACGGTAACCCGGCTGACCAGGCAGTGGCAGGATGACCACGCCGCCTTCCAGGACCGCGACCTCGCGGATCGCGACTATGTCTACGTGTTGGCCGACGGGGTTCACCCCAAGGTACGGCTCGGCCAGGCACACAGCTGCGTGCTGGTCCTGCTCGGGGTGCGCTTGGACGGCGCCAAGGAGCTGATCGCGCCCGCGGAGGGCCTGCGCGAGCCCACCGAGTCGTGGGCGGACCTGCTGCGAGACTGACGCCGACGTGGCATGCGCGGCCCCGAGTTGGTCGTCGGCAACGGCGCGATGGGGCTCTGGCAGGCTCTGGGCGAGGTCTTTCCCACCGCTCAGCGCCAGCGCCGCCGGGTCCATAAGACCCGAAATATGATGAACTGTCTTCCGGAGTCCGCACAGCCAGGCGCGACCAAGGCGATGCGGGAGATCTACAACGCCCAGGACCGTGCCCACGCCGAGAAGGCAATCGAGGCGTTCGCCAAGCCATACGGGGTGAAGTGGCCCAAGGCCGTCGCGAAAATCACCGAGGACCAGGAGGAACTGCTGGCGTACTACGACTTCCCGGCAGAGGACTGGATCCACTTGTGGACCACGAACCCGATCGAGTCCACGTTCTCCACCGTCAAGCTCCGCACGAAGGTCACCCGCGGGGCAGGCAGCCCGGCCGCCGCGCTGGCGATGGTGTTCAAGCTGGTCGAATCCGCCCAGGAACGCTGACGGGCCATCACCGGAGCCTCCCTCGTCGCTCTGCTTCGCTCCGGCGCCACGTTCAAGAACGGCGTCCTGGTCGAGCGCGAGGAGGTCGCCGCAGCGTCAAGAGCAGGGCCTATGCTGCTGGGATGATCAAGCCCATTGAGCTCGTCATATTCGACTGCGACGGCGTGCTGGTCGACAGCGAGCGCATCGCCGCTCGTGTCCAGGTCGCCCTCGGAGCCGAGCTGGGTTGGCCGCTGACCGAGGACGAGGTCGTGGACCGGTTCATCGGGCGCTCGCACGCCGCCATCCACGAGCAGGTCGCCGCTCAACTCGGCCCGGACACGGCCGTGATCTGGTCGGAGAGGTTCGAGCACCTCCACCGGGAGGCCGTGGACGCAGGGCTTGCCCCGGTGGACGGCTTGCCGGAAGCACTCGATGCGCTCACTCTGCCGACATGCGTCGCCTCCAGCGGCTCCCACGACAAGATGCGGCACACCCTGGGCCGCACCGGGCTCTACGAACGCTTCGCAGGCCGCATCTACAGTTCCACCGAAGTCTCCCGCGGCAAGCCCGCGCCCGACCTGTTCCTGCACGCCGCCCAGCAGATGGGCGTCGATCCCGAAGCGTGCGTGGTCGTCGAGGACAGCCAACCCGGCGTCCACGCTGCCCGCGCCGCCGGCATGCGAGCCTTCGGCTACGCAGGAGGGCTCACCCCGGCCGAACGCCTCGAAGGCCGCGACACCATTGTCTTCTACGACATGCGCGAGCTGCCGACTCTCCTCGCCGAGCGGCAGCTACCTCTTCACCAGACACTGCCCAGCCACAAGATTTGACAATTGCTCGCGCCTTGGCGGGCGCACCCTGGCGCTGAGCCGGTTCACCCCGCGGCCCACCGGCTCGAAGCCCCCTGTGGCCGCAAGGCGTGCACGCGTCCTGCATCGGCAAGCGAGCGGTTCGGCATGGCTTCCCCACCGGGGAGTCTCCCCCAGGGGTTCGCCGCCGGTGGAGGCTCGGAGGATCTGACAGCCGGCGTCGAGCACAACTGCTGCCCGGTCGCGCAGACCCGGCGCACGATGAACGACTACTCCCTCAAGCGCAGCCCCGATGTGCAACGCGAGAGCCGCACCGTCGGGGGAGACGCACTGCGCGCCGAGGTGGGCAAGACGCGGGTCCGCCGCAAGAGTCCCGTGATCACCGCCCCCGCTCGTCGCCAAGGCACGCACGGACCGTATCGCGGCGGCCGAGGTGCCGGGCTGATCCCGGACAAGCTGCGGCAGAGGATCAACGCACTGCAGGAGCAGCTCGGCGCCCTGCGTTCCCACATGGACCCGGCCGTGTGGCGGTTGCGCTTCGAACGGCCGCTGGCGCAGCTGGCCGACCTCATCGGGCACTACAACGACGCCGACCGGGAGCAGGCGAGGCAGCAACTCACCGACCGGCAACGGCAGATGGTGGACGACCTCGTGGACGGAAGGCTGGACTTTCGATGATGTCCCGTGACGCTGTGGCCGAAGCCGCCGAGACCGAGAAGACGGCGTAACTGGCGGGCGACAGAGGCGTCCGGGCCAACCGGGCCGTGCGCGCAGGCACTCCCGCCCGCGAGCTGGCTTGCTTCGACGATGACGTGTGGCCTCTGCCCCCTGCCCGTACCGACTCGCACAGCCCGGCGATCAACCTGCTGTGGAGCACCTACCCCGAAGGCGCTGGTCCGGCGGTTCAAGGCGTTCGTCCTCGCGGCCCTGGACTGCCCTCACCCCGTCGTGATGAGCGGGAAACGGACCGACGACCAGGCAGGCTGCGGAACCGTGAAGAGGGGTTCATCCGCCTGTCCCTTGCCGAGCCGGCCGACATGCCGGGACGGGGCCGTTCCAACGCCACCCCTCGGATGCCACCGCGACCATGGAGGCGCTGCTGGACTGGTCGCTGTGGATCGTCGAGGACATCGGTCCGGACATCCGCAACGCCCGGCGGGAATTCCGGGACCTGTCTACCGGAGATCATCCCAGCCAACGCCCCTACGACGGCTTGCCGCCCTCACAGCGGGTGCGGCTGTTCGCCCACGAGGCGGCACGCACCGGGTCTGCGCTTCCGGAGCCCCCCGGGCCACGGGAGCGGTCAGCGCCTACCACCTCGGACGCATGCTGGGGATCAAGCCCTCACGTCGCCGCACCTCCTCGGCGTGAGGACCGCGACATGCGCGGCTGAGCTCGGTGTACCGATCGCCGTCCGGACGAGCAACGATCCGCGCCGGCTGCCCCGGCCAGGGCCGGAGGGGCGTCGGCCCCCGAGAACGGCGGACCCCACAGGCAGATCTCGTGATCCGCTCGACGCGAACCAGGCGGGCCCTGGAGGTCTGTAGCCAGGCTGTGCCGGCCATGGGCGAGGGTTCCTTCCGATCGCGGCGAAGCATGACCGGCCCTGTGGATGGGCCGGGCGCCATGGTGCGACCGGGCCGGGGCGGGTGCGGATCAGGCGATCTGCAGCCGGACGGTGCGGATGTCGGTGAAGCCCTCGTCGGCGAGCTCCTGGGACGTCGTGCGTCTGGCCGTGCTGCCCGAGCAGCTTTGAGACCGGAATTTGATCATCCGGTGCTGTAGTGTCTGCGCTTCGAATCGAACGAACAAGCGGTGTGCGGGGAGTGCGCCGTGAGACCGGGAGGGGCGCCCATGCGTAGACTCGTGGCCGTACTGGCCGTGCTGTTCAGTTTGACCATCTGGATCCAGTGGCAGTGGCCCGCGCCCGCGAGTGCCAGCACGTTGTCCGATCAGCTGGCCAAGTCCGCCGGCCAGAAATGGGCGCTGCTGAACGTCGGGAACGGCAAGTACGTCTCCGCCCCGGACACCGGCTCGGGTGGCGACTACGCCAAGCTCTACGCCAATGCCACGTCGATCACCGCCTCCGAGCGGTTCACGCTGCACACCGACGACAAGGGCACGCAGATCAGCCTGCGCGCAGAGAGCAACGGCCTGTTCGTCAGTGCGGACGCCAACAACAGCCAGAAGCTCCGCGCCCAGGGCGACCACATCGGCTCCTGGGAAGGCTTCACGCTCCAGTACCAGGGCACCGACACGAGCGGCGCCTACTACGCCCTGCACTCGGTGACCGCCGACGCGTACATCGCCGCCGAGCTGGGCACCTACCCCGACTACGAGGTGCTGCGGGCCCGGACCACGACGACCCCCCTCGGCTCCTGGGAGAAGTTCCGGCTGGTGCCCGTCACCGACTCCAGCAGCCACGTGGGCGCCGTGAGCGACGACTACACGCACTGGGGGACTCCCCCGGCCCCGTCGGCCCCCACCTCCACCTCGGTCAAGGCCATGACCTGGAACCTGTGCGGGGACCAGAACTCCAGCTGCGGCAACGACCATTCCACGCCCGACCACATGGCCGACCAGGTCATCGGCCAGCTCAACGACGTCGGCTCCACCTACACCCCCGACGCGCTCTTCTTCGAGGAGTCCTGCGAGAAGTTCACCAAGCCGATCGAGACGGCGCTGGAGAACCGCACCGGCACCGGCTGGGACGTCAGGTTCGCGCCGATCTACTACAACGTCAGCACGGGCGGCGGCGCGGCCGTCCTCGCGCAGAAGGAGTGCGCCGACGCCACCGGGTACGGCGACCGGGGCGCCTACGGCGTCAGCGTCGCGGTGCCGGACGAGAACACCTGGTACCGGGCGCACATCCTGAAGTCCCCGGCCACGGCCAAGGATTCGTCCGGGACCTACCCCGTCGAGCAGCGGGCCGCCCTGTGCGCGGCCATCACCTCCAAGGCCGTGATGTACTGCGGCGCGCACTTCAGCACCGGCGGCACGAACTATGACGACCCCACCTGGACGTACCACGGGTACCAGCGGGACGAGCTGACGACGGACGAGCAGAAGGCCAAGGACAACGGCTACCGCGTGGTGTTCGGCGGCGACCTGAACGTCAACCCGCCGGCCCGGAGCTGGGACGGCTACCACGTCCTGAACCCCGTCTACGACACCTACCGCGAGTGCACCCAACTCCAGGACGCAACCAGCGCCCGCGACGGCCAGAACACCGTCAACAACTCGAAGATCGACTACATCTTCGGCGCCGGCCACACGTCCTGCGCGGTCTCCGCCAACAGCTGGGGCTCAGACCACCACGCCCTGCGTTCGACCACGCTGCTTCCCTGACCGCCGGACCCCGACAGGTTTCTTCCCACAGAACCGGCGCCCGTCATACGACGGGCGCCGGTTCTGTTGCGACGACTGCCGCACCGGCGACCGCTCACCCGCCGGGCTTGCCTGCCTTTGCCTCGGATCCCGTGGTGCAGTTCGCCGCCGGCCGCGACGGCCCCACCGGGTGCCGCCCGCCCTATCGCGCGCCCGACCAGGGCGCGCCACCGAACGCGAACGGAACCCCATGACGCCGCAGCAGACCGAGTACTGGGTCGGCACCTGTCACGGACGCCACGACGGCACCCAGGCAAAGATCACCGCCACCCGCGACGGCACCCGCCCCGAGCCCTACGCCTGGGCGTGCACCTGCAGCTCCTCCCACAAGTTCAGCACGGTGCACGACTGCGACCGCAGCGCCCTACGGCACGCGGCCCCACCCGCTGGTACCGGCTACGGCAGAGGGCCGCACGGCTGTTCCGCACCCGTACCGCCTGCTGAGACCTGACGCCCTGCCCGGCCACCCCGCCTCACCCACTCCCGCGCCCGCCGACGAACCGACGTCGGCGGGCGCAGTGTGACGCTCCCAACCTGCTGGAGGAGAGCACTCGTGCCCATCCCCCGCTCGCGCCGCATCGGCCTGCCCCGTCCACAGCGTCCCGGACCCGCTACCCGCAGCGTCCCACCCGGCTGCCCTCCGCCTTGAACAAGAGGAGGTGTGCGAGGCGTTCGCCGACATCTGCCGTTCGGTGTGGAACACAGCCCTGGAGCAGCGCCGCGAATACGAGCGCCGCGGGGCGTGGATGAACTACACGCCCCAGTGCGCCGGGCTGGCCGACGCCAAGCGTGACCACCCGTGGTTGAAGGCGGCACCGTCGCATGCATTGCAGCAGACACTCAAGGACCTGGACCGGGCCTGCCGGGATCACGGCACGTTCAAGGTGCGGTGGCGGTCCAAGGCACATTGGTCGCCACCGGCCCGGTTCCCCGACACCCAGCAGATCAGGGTAGAGCGGCTTGGACGCAAGTGGGGCCGGATCAAGCTGCCCAAGCTGGGCTGGGTCCGCTTCCGCTGGTCCCACCCACTCGGCGGAGATCGGTTCAGCGACGGTGTCCCAAAAGGGCGGCCGGTGGCTTGTGTCGTTCCTTGTGGACGACCCCAGGCCGCCACTCCTGAGCCGCACGCCATGCCCGGTGCCGCTGTGGGCATCGACCGGGGACGATCGTGCGCAATCGGCTCTGGAGCCTGCGCCAGCACGGCACGCGCACCCACGCCGTCAACCTGAGCGACTTCCACCCGGACCGCATCGCCCTCCAGCGCCCGGCCGAGTTCATCAAGGAGGACGTGCTCCAGCTCGCCCAGGGTGAGCCGCACTTCGTCACCGCGGAGCCCTACGCCGGCGGCACGGGCACCCGCTTCCTGGTCCAGCCTCATCTGGGCCGGACCTGACCCGCGCGCGCTCGAACCGCCCTGCTGCTCGCGGCCTCCGAATCCCCCGACGGCCACCGCAGCCGCCGTCGCTGGTTCGCCCGTTACTCGTATCGGTACTTCAGCGAATCCGCCTCCGCCTGCTCGATGTCAGCGATCGTCAGCTCCGGCATCCGCAGCTGGGCCAGCGTCACCTCGGCCGAGGTCGGCTGGGCGTCTGCCGACAGCCACTGCTCCGGCTTCCAGGCCCCGCTGCGCAGAAGCGACTTGGGGCAGTGCGGGTAGACCTCCTCGATCCCCAGCACCAGCGCACTGGCCGGCGGCTTGCCCACGGCGGTCAGCTGCGACAGCAGCTCAGGGCGAGTGGAGACGCAGGCCCGGCCGTTCACCCTGAGCGTCGTGGTGCGCCCTGGGATGACGAACAGCAGCCCAGCCCGTCCGGTGGCGACGACGTTCTGGAGAGTGTCCAGACGCTTGTTGCCGGTCGCGTCCGGTATCGCCACCGTCCGTGCATCCAGGACGGCGACGAACCCGGCGGGGCCGCCGCGGGGGGAAACGTCACAGTTGCCGTCGGCGTCCGCGCTGGCGACCAGGACAAGCGAAGAGCAGCCGATCAACCGCCGAGTCTGCTCGGTGAGTTCGGTCATCTGCTTGCGGATGGCCGTATCCTTGGGAAGTTCGTAAACCCGGCGCAACGCCTCCTGATCGGACACGGCGTCGAGGCTGAGCGAGTCGAAGGCACTGCTGGCAAGAGATGTTGTCATGCCACTGACCCTAATGGGCCGACCTGCGGCTGACCTTGGTCAGTGAGTGCGGGGACACAGAGACGGCCGCGCCTGCTGATCCACCACGCAGCCGAACCCGCATGCCCACACGCCACGGGATCCGTCGCGGGTCAGCCCGTTAGGGGCCGGGTGGCTCATAGGCTGTCCTGCGGATCTTGACGGTCACACTCCGATGAAGTTCAGAAGACGGTCCACGGCATGGCCGACGGCCGCAAGGCATGCGTTCATCACTGCCTGACCTACACGGCCACGCCGGCGATCGTCGCCGAACCTGGCGCCCGTGCGCTCGGCATCCGGGTTCACCCGGCCGCCGCAGCTACGCTCGCGGTGTCCCTTCGGCAGCCATTGCGCCGCGGACCGACGGGTTCCGGGCAAGGCTGGAGAGGATTGTCCCCAAGGCCGGCCAAGGGTACGGCTCGCCGCGTCGGCGACCCGGGCGGGTCGACGCCTGGGCGTGCGTGCAGCGGCTTCTAGTCGACCTCCTGTACGGCAGCGTTCCTCGTGACGGCACGGACCCGGGCTCGGCACTGTCGGACCTGCTGCTCAGACTCGACCAGTCGACGCCGCGCCAGGCCGCCGCTCGCCTCACCGGCTACGCCAGGGTGACCTTCGGGCTACAGGTACCCGTCAACTTGAACGGGCGTCACGGGACCGCATCCGCCCTCGTGGCCAGCCCCCTATGCGTCGAGAGCACATACGGCTGAGACCCAGGCCCCCGCCGTCTGCAGCATCCCTCCCGGATAGCACGCAGGACGAAGGCCCGAGCCACATTTTCGGTGGCCGCGCCCCGGCGCCGTCTCATGCGGCCTGCGAAAGTCCCAACGGTCGAAGCAGTCTGGTGGTGTGTACGAAGGATGCAAGGACGGACCGAGGACAGCAGCCCTTAGCTTCGATCTTGCACAACGACCCCTCAACGAGCCGTCATGCATCATCGAGGTCAGAGCGCCGGTTACGGCACTGGCCAACATTACCCAAGGCCTGGCCAGAGGGTAGGACGCGGGTCAGCATGTCAAAAGCGGCCCGACAGCCTCCCGTGTAGACCGGTACTGAAAGGGCCGCTTCGCAGTGCATACAGGTCCTTCGGGGGGCCGGAGAAATCAGGGGGAAACACACTATGACCCGAGCGGTCAAAATTCTCACCGCGCTCGCCATGGCCGGGGCATCCATCCTGTGCGTGACCTCGCAGGCGTCCGCCGACCCGAACCCGAAAAACCACGGCTCCGAGCCGATGACAATCCAACTACGTCGGAAATATGGGCGACGTCTGGTACCGCACCGCCCAGGTAACCGTGAACGGCTCGACGGTTGACACAGATCAGTGGATATGGACCTTCGCGCCGTACATGGACGGCGCATACAGGTTCCACTGGACGTCCATGCCCCATTGCTGAAGCAGCCGTAGACAAACAGCGACCCACGCACCGTTCCCGGTGCGTGGGGCCCCTCACATGTTCTTCACCCGGCTTCCGCCGGGCGTGCGAATTTCCGGCAAACGTCGTCGCTCAGCGCGCGACGCAGTGAGAATCCACCAGTACGATTCAACAGTAACTGATGCCGGCCATAAAGGGCTCCGGGATTAATATTCGAGATCCAGGTAGTCGATGTCGTTGATTTCCACCTGCGACAGTCCCATAGCGCGACCGCCGCCGTCCTGGAAATAGACCTCCTTGAACCCTTCGGCGATGATTCCAGCCAGCTGCTGGTCGCTGGCCCCTGCCTCGCGGGCGCCGAAGAGGCGCTGAGCGTACTCCGGAGGGAGGTGCACGGTAAGCCGCCGGAACCTGCCGTCATCGGTCGTGCCGACCGGCGCGGTGTAACCGAACCGGGCCCGGGTCTCCACCGTGATCCCGCCTGTGGTGGCGGCCTGGCGCTGCCGGCGCTTGCGCACCAGCGGCTGCCACCGCTGCCGTACGGCTTCGTCGATCTTCGCGGCGACGTCGGCGCGGGGGTGCTTGCGGGCACCGCGCCGGTAGCGGTTCACGGAGTCGGCGGTGACGCCGATTTCCTGGGCGACGGCCTTCGCACTGCCCAACTGCTTGAGCAGGTATCCGATCTGGCTTTTCAATGTCTTCGGCGGCTCCTTGGTGAACGCCTCCCGGTCGGCCCGCTCGATCGCGTCATGGATCTCCACGGCCTACTCCCCTTCGTCCATGACGGCGTCGCCACCCTTGATGTGGCGGGCCGGGTTGAGGCCTTTCTCCATCAGGTCGACGGCCCACAGCATCGACTGGACTCCCTCCAGCTTCGCCAAGCCCGGCGTCGGCCCGAGGCGGAACCCGCCCGGCTGCGGCTTGCCGGACGCCGCGTATGGCAGGAAGTCCAGTGGCGAGTCGCCCGGCGAGGGGTAGACAACGCAGTCGGACAGCACGGCGAGCGGGAACAGCCCGGTCAGCCTGGACATGTTCAGCAGCTTGCGGTGCATGTTGACCCGCGCCTTGCTGATGACGGCGGCGCGGATGTCCGGGCGCCAGGTCGGCCGCTCCAAGGCCGGCCACCGCTCCCCCGCCTTGTAGGACCTGCCCTGCGGACGCTCGCGGAGCTTGCCGACGCCGCCCTTCACTGTGGCCTTGATTGCGGAGAGGACGGCGGACAAGGCCGGGTCGACGTGCTTGTGCTGCTCCATCGCGGCGAGGAACCGCCGGTGGTCCAGGTCCCGGGTGACACCGAGGTCGGCGAGGGTGTCGACGTACGCGTTCTTGAGCCGGTCGTGCCACGGGTCCAGGTACGCGCCGGTCTCGCGGCGCAGGTATGCCTCGATCGGATGCACGTCGTAGCCGAGCTCCTGGGCGTAGGCCACGGTGTGCGTCTGATACCAGGCCGGGCCCGTCGGCCGGGTGCCGTCCGGCGTGAACGGTGAGGGCAGGCGCGGGTCCAGCTCGATGTGGCTCAGGTCGACCAGCCAGGACCCGGGGATCTTCGGGTTGAACTTCGGGGCGTGGAAGTGGTCCGGCGCGCTGAGGCCCACGACCAGGCGGGCCGCGGCAGCGAGAAACGCGGTGTTGAGGTCCAGGCCGACCGCGAACGGCAGCATGCACTCCTCATCGCTGAGCGAGTCCACCGACCGCACCCACTGGTACGCCTCCTCGTTCAGGAATCCGCCGGTCCAGCCGGAGTTCACCACCACGGGGTGCTCCGGGGTGGCCTCCGGCGGCGCCGGGTCCATCGGCTCCGTCCCCAGCGAGCCCGGGTTGTAGCCGGACACCCAGTTGCCGGTCTCCTCGTCGCGTTCCGGCTTCGTCGGCGGGCGCAGTGCCGTCATCAGCTCCAGGCCCGAGACGGCCGTGGAGCCGCGCGGGGTGATGACCCGCTGGGCGTACACCCCGAGGACGCGGGCGATGTCGGCCGGCTCCATATCGGCGACGCCGGGCCACGACCGGGTGTCGAGGGCGTCCCAGGGCAGGATTGCCAGCTGCACACACTGTCGCTCGCGCCCCTGCGCCTTGCGGTAGATCCGCGCCCAGGGGCCGAATCCGCGCTGCGTGAGCTGCCATTTCGCCTTCGCGATCTGCTTGACGACCGGGTGGTCCTCCGCCAGGCGCAGGGAGCGGCGCTGCTCGTGGCCCTCCAGGCGCTCGGGTAGCCCGAGCTTCACGGCGGCCGCTGCAGTGAGCACGATCAGCGGGTCGCTGTCCTTGCCGTAGCGGTTGAGCTTAGGGGCGCCGAGGCCGGACTCGCGCAGCGTCCACTCCACCAGCTTCACCACTGTGGTGGCCGGGCAGTCGAGCACGATGCCGTCGACGCCGTACGCGGAGCCGTCGCCGTCCAGCACGGCGAGCGGGCCGTGCGGGAAGCGCGGATCATCGGCGGGCTTCGCGGCCTTCTGCGCTGCAGGGCGGCGCGGCGCCGCCGGACCCGCGGCCGGATGGGCGGGGCTCTCCGGCACGGCCGGGACGGGGGGAGCCTCCACCGGCACCGCGGTCTCCGTCTCGGGGGCAGCCGAGCCGGTGAACTGCTCCGGCACCTCCGGCAGAGGCGCGGCGACCGCGGCCGGCGGAGCAGGGGCGCCGTGCGCAGGGTACTTCGCTGCCCAGCCCTTGAGGAGTCGCTGGTAGGCCTCCAGACGTGGCGACTTCGGCTCGGAGCGGCCGTTCTCGTAGTTCTTCACGGTCTGGGTCGTGGTCTGGAGCGCGGTGGCGAGGCGGGCCTGAGTGATGCCGGCGGCCTCGCGAAGTCGGGCGCGCTCCGGCGGGGGCGGGAGCTGCGCCTCCTCCTCCAGCAGTGCGTCCACCGACGCGAACAGCTCTTCCTCGGTTGCCATATCCGTCTACCTCCACCCTGGACCCTACCAGCACTCGGCTTGCCATTTAACCCATTCCTTTAACCCGATCAGAGGTATCTCGGACTGACCTTGACGCCTCCTCATCAGGCGGGCAGGGACATGCCGGAGTGGACACAGCGGCGGAATCGGGCAACATGGCGGCATTGCTGTCCGAGCAGGAACACGCCGACATCCTCAGTCGCGCCATCCTCGCGAGGTGGTCGCCCTGGCTACCGCCGAAGCGCTCAGCCGGCTGGGCTTCACCGCCGTTTCCTCACAGAGGAGCGGTACGTGTCGTGGGAGCACCACGACACTTGCGCAAAGAACATGCTGTCCGCCTGGCCGTCATCGAAGCCGAGCAGCTCACCGACCGGATGACCGTCGGACAGTCCGACGGCACCGTGCTGTAGGTCAACGAGCTCACCACGAACGGTCCCTGGTGGCGGCTGCCTGGAGGTGAGCGGGTGGTACGTAGGGGGCGATCACAGCCGTGGATCGCACCCCGAGACTGCCGTGTTCCGCCGCGAACCGGCCCGCACCGACCGGCGGGTGCACATCGAACCGGCCGAGGACCGGCGGTGGCGGTGCAGCGCGACAGCGAACGCCCACTGGCTGTCCGACACCGAACATCGGTGGATCTTCGACGAGCTGATCACCCCGACGGTGCTGGCGGACGTCGTCTCCCGGGACGATCCGCGAGCCGTCGATGCTCTGGGCCGGCCCGGTGCGGGCAAGCTGCTGGCCGAGGCGTCTCCAACGTTGACGGCGCTGGCGCTCGTGCGTTGCGGCACCGATGTCGTCACCCCATGGGTGCCCGGAGCCATTCGAGCTGGCTGCGGACACCACTGCGCAGCCCCTCCTCCTTCGTCACGGGCCGACACGGCATGTGGTTCGTCTCCTCGCGTCAGATCAGCTGGGTCAGAACGGCTGCCATGAGGTGTAGGTGTCGCGGGCGCCGTCGTTCTTGTGGAGACGGGCGCCGCTCCAGGCGGATGACGCCAAGTTGGCGGGCTTCGTAGACGAGGGAGCGCCAGGTGGCCGCGGCGGAGGCGTTGCGGGAGCCGTAGGTGTCCCGGAACGCAACCGTGGCAGCACCACGACCGGGGCCAGGGCTACTGCACGTACACGTTCTTCTGAACAGTGCCCGCACCGCATGGCCTGCGCCCGCTGCGACTTCTACGCCCCAAACACTTCATCAAGGCCCAGGTCCTGGAGGCTAAGGACAACCTCCAACGCATGCAGGCCACCATCCCTCTGATCGATGAAGAAAGGGCAGCCGTCGTCGACGGCCAGGCAGCGCTGGGCCGGCTTATGGAACGCCTCGCGGACATCCCCACCCCTTCCGGTCCCACCGCGCGCGAGCTGCTGCCGATCGTCGAGGCCCGGCGGGATACGGATGCCTGATGACTGCCACAGTCGGCGGTCACATCCTGACGACTGCGGGGCGCGCCAGGTCAGAACTGGAAGCCGTTGCCCGGCGCTTGGCCTTCCCGGTGGGACTGGGCACATCCGTCGCCGTAAAACGCGTGGCCCCTGCCCACGCCAACGAAGGTGTCACATGCATACTGATGTCTCTTGCGGGAGAGGTAAGGAGACATAAGGAGCCGAGACATAAGGAGCCCTACCAGACCTTCTCCATGGAGGGCGCAGGGCGGACGGCAACACCAGCGGTCACGCGCCCGCCCCGAGTACACACGTCGCCGTCTACGCGGCCGGGGTGAGTTCGGCGCGGCCGAACAGCAGGGCGTAGCCGTTTGGAAGCTGTTGGAGGATGCGGGTGATCAGGTCGGGGTCGGCGTAGGCGGCAACGGCGGAGAATACGGAGCCGGTGTCCCAGCGGGTGGTGGCCAGGGAGGAGCCGGTGCGGGCGGCGAGGTCCTTGACGAAGGCCCAGCCGGTCAGTGGCTTGCTGTCGGGGATCTGCGCGGCCAGTACGCGTGCGGCTTCCGGGGGCAGGCAGCGGGCCAGTTCGACGCGTTCGTCGCCGGTCAGCTGGCGCCCCAGTCCGGCAAGAACCAGGCGGACGGCTTCGTCGGCTCTCTCGCGGGAGGGGTAGGCGCCCTCGGATCGGACCTGCTCCAGCATCTGCTCGTATGCCGCCCCGTACGGCTGCCGGGACGGTGCGTGCCGGTCGGAGAACACTGTGGTGGTTGCCTTTCTTGCTGTGGTCGGTGTTCGGCACCGGAGTGCGGGATGGTCAGGTGGGCTGGGGGCGGCCGAAGAGCAGGTCGTAGCCGGCGGGGAGCTGGAGCAGGATCTGGCCCAGCAGGTCCCCGCCGACGGCGTCGGCGACGGTGGACAGCACGGCGCTGACGTCCCAGGCCGCGGTCTGCTCGGTGGCGCCTTCGATCCACGCAGCGGTGGCGCGGACGAACCGCTCCGGGGACAGCGGCTCGGCGCTCTGCAGCGGGTTGAGCAGGATCAGGGCGAACGTCTCGGGCAGGTGCGCCGCCAGCTGGGCGCGGACATCACCGACCAGGTGTGCGCCGAGGAGGGCGAGCACCACACGGGCTGCCCGCTCGGCTTCCTCCGCAGTGTCGTACTCGCCGCGTTCCTTCACGTGGCCGAGGAACGCTTCGCGTCGCAGAGTCATCTCGGCCGCCACCCCTTCTTCATCGGACTGCCCAGGGGGTGCGGAGAGCAGGATGAGGGGGAGATCAGGGGCCGCCCTCCGCACCCGTCCGGCCGATGTCAGCCGGAGATCTCCTTGCGGCCGGATCCAACGCCGATGGAGATCTTGCGGGGCTTCGCGCGCTCGGCGATCGGGATGCGCAGGGTGAGCACGCCCGCGTCGTAGTCGGCCTGGATGTGCTCGGTGTCGAGGGTGTCGGCGAGCACGATCTGGCGGGAGAAGACACCCAGCGGCCGCTCGGACAGCTCCATCTGCACGTCCTCGGCCTTCGCCACCGGCCGCCGCTCGGCCTTGACGGTGAGCATGTTCCGCTCGACGTCGATGTCGATCGCGTCCGCCGGGACGCCCGGAAGGTCGAAGGCCACGACATACTCGTCGCCCTCGCGGTAGGCGTCCATCGGCATCGCCGACGGGCGGGACCAGGTGCCCGGGCCCATCATCTGCTGCGCCAGCCGGTCCAGCTCACGGAAGGGGTCAGTGCGCATCAACATCGTGAAAACACCTCCAGCAGGTTCAGGCAGTTGCTGCCAATGCGCCTCACTGACTCCGTTGTAACATGTCATCCAATGGATGACAAACACGATGTCGTCTATGTGATGACGACAGAGGGAGGTGCCCGTGACCGCAGCCGACCAGCCGCCCACGACCAGCATGAATGCCCATAGCCCGGTGTCGTTCCTCGCCGCCGCGTCGGCTCTGCACGCCATAGACGACGCCCTGCGCGACGCCCAGCGGGAGTCCCCGGACACCGCGGATGCGCCTGGCCCCGGGCCGGAGCAGGCGCTGGCCTCCCTGATGCTGCTGCGGCAGGTGCGCGAGCGACTCGCCGGATGGGAGACCGGCCTGATCGAAACCGCCCGCGACGCGGGAGCCAGCTGGGCCGACCTCGCCCACCCCCTCGGCGTCGCCAGCCGCCAGGCCGCCGAACGCCGCTACCTGCGCGGCCGTCCCGGCCCCGCCGGAACCACCGGCGAACAACGTGTCCAGGCCACCCGCGAACGCCGCGCCGCCGAACGCACCACCGCCACCTGGGCCCGCCGCAACGCAGCCGACCTGCGCCGCATCGCTGGCCAGATCACCGCCCTCACCGACCTGCCCCCCGCAGCTGGCCTCCCGCTCAGCCAGCTCCACGCGGCCCTTGCCCACGACGACCCCGCCGAGCTCCTCCGCCCCCTCGAGGCCACCCGCCCGCACCTGACCACCACCCACCCCGACCTCGCTGCACAAATCGAGACACTTCCACGGCCCTGAACCCACTTGTTCCGGTTCTCAGTCCGTTCCTGCTCGGGCCCCGGACCCTGGGGGCATACCCCACGATCCACGCTGGCTGTCGCGGCGGCCCGGTGGGCCCGGACGCGCTTGCCGGCCAGGACCTCAGGGTGAGGTCGAGTCCTTCGACCTCACCACGCCAGCCTTCGTCGATCGCGCGTTGACGATGGACCAGTAGGTCAGCCTCCAGCTCGTCGAGCCGAGGCGGCATCTCGGGGTTGATCGACAGCATCGGGCATCGGACGCAGGCGTGCTCGTGCGCGCAGGCGGCAAGGGCGGCCGCACGACGCAGGGCCGGCGGCCGCGAGCTGGACGGCCGTACCTGGGACGACATGCCGCACCGCCAGCTGGTGCTACTTGCGGGCCAGGAGACTTCGTCGGCGGACGTCCTCGGGTGTGTAGAAGCACACCGTGCACCCTTCCGGCAAGGCGGTACAGGCTCACCGGGCCGACGCGGAACGCCAGGCCCTGCCCGTGCACGCATACGGAGGTGGGCGGACCGCGGCGTCCATTACGGGAGTGCTCAGCATCGGTCGCGGGAGCGTCCACGTCGCACCGAATCCCTTCCACCAGGCGCTGCCTACCTCCTACGACCGGCCCTCGGTCAGCTGGCTGGCGCTGTTCTCGATCCGGATCAGCGGCCAGGCTCTTCGCCGCGGCTGTGGGCCGCCAGGAGGAGCCGGTGACGACCGCCAACAAGTCGTTGCGCAGGCTGGTGGAGTGGCTGCGTGGGCAGCCCGCGGGTCAAGGGCGCCCCTCCTGACGCCAGTTGGCGGACGGGACCGGATACCACGCCGCGGCGTGCTGCTTCGGGCGAGAGGGTGCGGCGGTACGGACGTGGCGTACGGCCGTCGACGGGTAACGGCAGGCCGGTCCCTCTCTCCTGCCCCCCGTGACCATGCGACCGGCGCGAGAGGTGACGTCACGTCACGGAACGATTTCGGTCATGTAGCTCTTGTGTACGACTGCCCCCCGAAGATCATTCCGCGTCCGCCCACGTGCATAGTGGGGTGCGCTCCAGCCAGCTGGAGCATGACAAGAATCAGCCACAGGGGGACCACGCTCCATGCCATTCATACGCCGCCACGGCATTGCGACCGCTGCCACCTTGATCGCCGCGGTCATGGTGACCACCACGGCCTGCGCCAGCACGAAGGGCGGGGACGGCAAGGCGTCCGCCTCGTCGTCGGACGGGGCGAGCCAGAACGATCCGGGCGTCGACACCGGACAGGACCGCGGGACGTCCTTCGGCGGCTACAAGCTGCCGGCCGGTGTGCCCACCGACCTCACCGGCCAGGCCCTGCAGAAGTGGAAGGACGGCGGCTGGAAGGACTTCAGCCACTGGAAGTCCAAGGCCGAGGACTTCGCCAACCCGTACATCAAGGACTTCTGGACGCCGGAGCGGGTCGTCAAGGCCGCCTCAAGCATTCCCGGGGTCACCGTGGCGGGCAGCACCAGCACCGGTGGTGGCGGCAGCACGTACATGTACGCGCCCGACGGCGCGGTGAAGCGGAAGTCGGCCACACGGGTCGCGACGACGTACCACCATTACGCGGCGCCCGTCGGCAAGCTGTTCTTCAGCACGCCGCAGGGTGACATGGTGTGTTCCGGCGCGGTGGTCACCGACCCGGCGCACCCGGGCAAGTCCAATCTGGTGTGGACGGCCGGCCACTGCGTGCACGCGGGCAAGGGCGGCGGCTGGTACCGCAACATCGCCTTCGTTCCGTCGTTCGACAACACCGGCCGGTACACCATCCGTCAGGCCGGGCAGCGCATCCGCTCCACCGCCGTCTCGCCCTACGGCATCTGGTGGGCGAACTGGGCCACTACCTCCCAGGCATGGATCAAGGGCGGCGCCCATCAAGGGACGGTGGCCTCGGCGTACGACTACGCCGTGATCCACGTGAAGCCGGAGAAGGGCCACAAGTCCCTCCAAGAGGCGATCGGTTCGGCGCTTCCGGTGTGGTTCAACGCCCCGGCCGCCAACAAGATCAAGAACATGAAGGTGCGCGGCTACCCGGCGGAGTCCCCGTACGACGGCTCGAAGCTCTACGACTGCCGTGGCGCGACCAAGCGCGCGGTGCTCGGTCACAGCTACCCGAGCAAGTACCCGGCGCAGTACATGATCGGCTGCACGATGAACGGCGGTGCCTCGGGTGGTCCCTGGTTCATGACCCACAACGGCCGTACGTACCTGGTCTCCGACAACTCCCTGAGCGACCGCCGGACCTTCGTCACCGGTCCGCGCCTCGGTGCCAACGCCAAGCAGGTCTACCTGGCGACCAGCCGTAAGTTCAGGTAACCCACTCGACGCGGCCCCCGGGGCAGCGGCGAATTCGAGGGGGCGTTGCAACGCTGCTGGTCAGCTGGCTAAGCCCTTTCGTTTGATCACCGGGCAGACCAGAGGAAGATGCCCGCGATGGGGAGTTCGGACAGGTGGATGGTTGCGGTCTTCTCGTAACGGGTCGCCGTTTCTCGCCACTGTTTCAAGCGGTTGATGCAGCGTTCTACCGTGTTCCGCTGTTTGTATGCGTCGCGGTCGAATGCCGGTGGCCCGCCGCCGCGGCTGGCGCGACGAAGCCGGTGACTACGTTGACCGGCCGGCACTGGGATACTGCGCGGATCCCTCGCTTGCGGAGATGAAGGCGAACCGCGCGTGAGAAGTACGCCTTGTCAGTCAGGACCAGGTTTGGCCTGGTGCGGGGCCGCCCTCGTCGACGTGGAACTCGCAGGCGGGCCATCACAGGTGGGAAGGCGGGCGCGTCGCCAGCCTGTCCGGCCGTGAGGTAAATGACCAGAGGCCGACAGCGGGCATCGGACACGAGATGGATCTTTGTGGTCAGTCCGCCGCGGGACCGGCCGATGGCATTGCCGTCGGGCTCGTCGGCCGGGGCCCCTTTGTGCGGGCCCCGGCCGCGTGCTGTTGAGCGCGCACGCAATCGGTGGCGTCACAGGCGATACAAAATCCGTGCCGCGCCCATCGTCAGGCGCCAGCCCTTCGGAGTGGGCTGCGTGGCGCACAACGCTGTCGGGCGGGCCATGTGCGGCAGCATGGGCACCACTTCAGCCTTGTCCCAGCGGATGCCGGTCTCAGCCCGCAGTTCCTGGATCCACCGGACGCTCTCCGGGGACTCCTTGCCGAAGCGGACAGCCAGCGCGGTGGCGTCCTCTGCTTTCGGGCGTGGCCGCGGGGTCGTGTCGGTGCGTCGTGGTCATGGAGCAGACCTGATCTCGATCCACTGCGAACAGACCAAGTCGAGCTCACCAATTGCAATCCAGGCGAGTTGACGTGCTCCCTGGCCTAAAGTCCAGGGATTCCGGCCTGGGTCGTCTGACCCTTCCGGGGGCTTCCTGCTTCACCGCGCTGCGCGGGCAGGTGTGCCCGTCTTACCGGCGCTCCACAAGCGT
>NZ_JNXR01000043.1:0-97030 GCF_000725475.1 Streptomyces durhamensis | reverse complement strand
GAGCGCCATCCCCGTAACTACCTGGCCTTTCTCGGACTTGCCGCAGCCCTTTGCTGCTACAAGCGGCTCCTCAAACTCACCATGTAGGACACGGTCTTAGTCCCTCGTCCGTCCGACGAGACCGGAGCTGCAGGCTCCGCTCAAGGCGGCCCCCACACAGCACCCCGCCGCCCTCAGGTGCGCGCGAGGCAACACGAAACGCACATGCCAGGCGACACCTCACCAGGGGAGCCGGCCGACGAAGGAGGGGCTGCAGCCATGAGCTCGCTGTTGACCGCAAGCGACCTCACCCACGAGTAGGAGGTGGTGTGGCTGGAGGACCCCGAGCAGTTCGACTACGTCCGTCAGGCCGTCGACAAGACCAAGCGCCGCAACAACAAACCGCCCTACGCCCGCGACGGCCGCATGGTCGGCTACGCGATCCTGGACGACCACGCCGAACCGCACCCCGACAGCGGCCTGTACAAGTGCCGTGTCCTCTTCGTCCTCCCTCACGACCGCGACAGCCACCCCGACGGCGTCTACCGCGAAGGCGCCGCCGGCGAAGCTGTCGACCCCCGCACGATCCAACCCAAGAAGCCTGGTGCGAAGACTCCACGCTTCCAGCGCGGTCCAGCAGCCATAACCCCAGCCTGACCAGACCCGCCGTGGGGTGGCAGCGCCTCTGGAGCGCCGTGGCACCATCAGGTCCATGGGAAGAGCCTCACGTCGGCGGGCCGAGCACCGCTCCCGGTCAGCCGTACCAAAGACATCTGCGAACGTTCGCCCTCTGATGCGCGCCGACCTCGACCAGGTCATGCCCCTGCTGGAGGGGGTCGTCGAACAGAGGACCCCGGGGGAGCTGGACCTGTACCTGTCGGCACCAACCGCGGCCAACCGGTTCGGGACCGGACTGGTCGCAGAGGTCGCCGGGAAGGTGGCGGGTGTAGTCGCAGGCGCAGGCATCAAACTCGCTCTTCCTGGCCTGTAGATGTCCGAGGAGGACATCGTCCAACGGATCGGACTGCTCGACGTCCTGGCCGTACATCCCGATCACCGACGCACCGGCGTGGGCGCCCTCCTGCGGGACCAGATCCTCGACCGATTCCGGGACGTGGGCCACCGGCTGGTCATGGCGAAGCTCGCGGCCGGCCGACAGGACCTCGTCCCCATCTACGCAGCATGGGGATGGAGCGTAGGAAATCCTGGTGCGGGAGTTGCAATCCAGATCGGCTCTGAGCCTCTGGCACTGGCCGAAGACCCTGCCACACGAGTGGCGTGGACCGCGCTCGCCCCGGAAGTCCGTCTGGACCCCTCCCTCCTGCCCGGAGTACCGCTCGTAACAGGCGTATTCCCCTGACAGGTCCTCCCGCCCCACATGCGGTGCTTCAACTAGCCATCCGATACCCAGGCAGCCGTTGCGGCATTGCGCGGAGCCGAACGGGTGATGTGACCACGGTCGACGTCGTCCCTCACCCACGGAGCCAGTTACCAGGGCGTGACGACCAACGACTCCTGCCACGGCGAAGGGTGTACGTGCGCCCGTCCCCGGCCAACTGTGACCGTGAGCGGCTACCGCTTCGTCGCGGTACCCGTGAAGCCCGATGCCACGCCCCACTGCGCCGGATGCGGTGAGCCGTTCCTGGGATCTTGGCGGCTCGAGCAGGCCGTAGGCCTGAACAACCCGTACATCTGCGGGCAGCCGAAGAAGGACGGTTCCCCTTGCGGCTGGAACACGACGCAGGAGGTCTGCCCGTACCACCCGACACCGGATGCCCTGCAACGCGAGCACGAACGCAAGCAGGCAGAGCAAGAACGCAGACGACAAGCCGAAGAGGAACGCCAGCAGGAGAGCGAGCTCCGGCGGCTGGACCTTATTCAGATCCTCTCCGTACGGTGCCCACACTGCTCGGCGTCCGCTGCCGCCTTGTGCTGCGGACCGAAGGGTGGCGTCGTGCGCACACTTCACAAGGCCCGCCGACAGCTCGCCGGCGTCAGTGGCCCCAAGTCCTTCGTGATTGAGGCAACCAACCAGTACACACGTACCGTTGACGAGCCGCCCCTCGACGCCGACTTGCGATCGCTTCTCAGCGATCCACTGAAAGACCGTACGAAGGAGGCCAGCGCCCGCTACTACCTCGAGGAGCAGGGGGCTGCGGAGCGGAAAGTGGCCGCAGCCCAACGTGCGCTGTGGTTGGCGGGCGGGGACCGGGCCGACCTGGTTAGGGCGCAACCCTGCCCGACCTGTCATGCCGGGCCACCGACGGCATGTGATCAGCGTGGTTGGCGGCACGGACAGTTCCACACCGAGCGCATCGACGCAGCGATGACCATGGCCACCAGGACTGTGCCGGAAGGCAGTCCTTGAGTGCAAGGGGACACGGTTGTCGACAACTTTCATTATCAGGGGAATGATCAGTCGATGCAGGTCAGACGGCTACCGCAGCACTAGAAGGCCGATGAAGATCTTGAGGCCGGTTGGTGGGGAACCCGCAAGAGGCCGGGCCTCGGCCGCGTGGCCAGGGCCACAGTCGTGGGGGTGATGGGGCGATCGCGGAGCGAGTCGGTGGGGCCCGATGTGTGGGCTATGTGCCGGGAGTTGATCCCGGCGGGAAGCGTGTTCGCGTTTTTGGCCGAGCACCGGGAAACGCTGTTCCCGGAAGCGATATTCGCGGACATGTACCCCTCGCCGAACGGCCGGCCCTCGGTGCCGCCGGGTGTGCTGGCCTGCGCGATCGTGCTGCAGACATTGCAGGGCCTGTCCGACATGGAGACCGCGCAAGAGCTTCGCTGTGATCTACGGTGGAAGGCCGCCTGCGGCCTGGGGCTGCACGATCTCGGATTTCATCCCTCGCTCCTGGCCTACTTCCGACGCCGCCTGGCCCGTTCGGTCCGGCCGGACCGGCTGTTCGACGCGGTGCGTGAGGTGGTGGACGCCACCGGTGTGCTGAAGGGAAAGCACCGCAGGGCCCTGGACTCCGCAGTCCTCGACGACGCGGTGGCCACCCAGGACACCGTCACACAGCTGATCGCCGGTATCCGCAGGGTGATCCGCGAGGTCCCCGGTGCCCACTCCGTGGCCGCCGCTCACTGCCGGGGCCACGATTACAGCGAGCCCGGCAAACCCCCGATCGCCTGGAGCGATGAGCAGGCACGCGCCGAGTTGGTGGACGCGCTGGTCACCGATGCCCTGCAGCTGCTGGGCCGTCTGCCCGATCAGGAGCTTGGCCCCCATGCGGCGGATGCCGTGGGAATCCTGGCCCTGGTCGCCGGACAGGACGTCGAACCCGCCGACGGCTCTGACGGCACCGACGGACGCTGGCGCATCGCCCGCCGCACCGTCTACGACCGGATGGTCTCCACCGTCGATCCCGACGCCCGGCACGTCCACAAGTCGTACTCACAACGACGTGAAGGATTCAAAGCCCACCTCGCCATCGAACCGGAGACCGGACTGATCACCGCTGTCACCCTGCGGCCGGCCGCAGGAGCCGAGCACCACGAGGCCGCCGTCGCCACCGAACTCCTCGAAGGTGAGGCCAAGTCCCTTCTCATCCTCGCCGACTCCGCCTACTCCACCGCTCACCTGCGAGAGCACCTCACCACCGCCGGGCACCACCTGCTGATCAAACCGGCAGCACTGAAGCGAGCCGTCACCGGTGGCTTCACACTCGACGACTTCCACATCGACACTGCTTCCGGCACCGTGACCTGTCCCGCAGGACGCACCACCCCGCTCGGGTCACCCGTCGGCCGCCAACACCAGCGCAAAGCCTGGTTCAGCGTCCAGCACTGCACCGATGGCCTGCTCAAGGCCCGGTGCACCACCTCAAAACGAGGCCGTGTCGTCACCTGGCGCCCGCACCACGATCTGCAGGCTGCAGCCCGGGAACAAGCCACCGACCCGCAATGGCAGGCGGAGTACCGGCGCTGGCGGCCGGTGGTCGAACGGGTCATCGCCTGGCTCGTCGCCCACGGCAACCGCCGCATACCCTGCCGCGGCGTCGTCAAAGGCGAACGCTGGATCCACAACCGGGCCGCCGCCCTCAACCTCCGCCGACTCATCAACCTCGGCCTCGACTACCGCAACGGCTCATGGAAGCTGACCGCTATTCCAAGATCTTCATCGGCCTTCTAGGGCCTGTCCGATAGGACGCGCGTAAGGGTTGCGCCCGGTCTCCCCTCGGACGCGGTGTGGGCTTCGGGCGCCCCCCCCGTGAGTGTGGTTTTCATGATTCTGCTGCGGCACATGCTCAGGGCGAACTCTCGCTAGTACCAGGAGGAGCCCATGCGTGTACGTACCGCCATCACCGCGATCGCCCTGACTGCCGCTGGCCTTGTCACGTGCGCAGGACGTGCAGCCTCACCTCATCGAGGGATAGCGGTGTAGGACCTGTCATAGAAAGTATGGGCAAGGTAGGCATGGTTCGGAGGGGTGTGCGGCCAGTAGGTCGTGAACCCCTGTGGGAGGGAGAACGTCATGCGTCGGTACATCGCTGCGATCGGCACGCTGGCCGCTGCCGCTATGGTCGCGCTCGCTGTTCCCGCTCAGGCGGCGACAGGACTCCTCGTGGTGAACGGTGTGCCCCATCAGAACCCGCCCCGGGGCTGCTATGCGACGTCGTCACCGGTTTCCATCCAGAACTACACGTATGCCCCGGTTCTCGTGCATGCCGCGTCGAACTGCCAGGGCCCGGTGACAGCGGAGGTGGACCCCGGGCAGTCAGCTAATACCTTCGGGGCGAGCTACTTCGTCTTCTGACGAGCCCTTCAAGGTCGGTCAGTCCACTGCACTGGTCACGCCACGCGGAAGTGCAGGCGCGTCCAGACCTGGCTAACGACTCCGGCTCAAGAACCCGCCATATCCACGTCAGGGCGAACGTTGACCGATGCGGCACTAGTCAAAGGGCCGGGCCGCCAGCCCTGACACTCAACTCTCTGTTTCACGCTCCCTGACAGGAAGCAGAACTAAGCACACACCGTCCCTCGCGGGTGCCGGGTCAGCGGGTGGCGCGAACTGAGGGCAGCCCCGGGCAGGCGGCCGGGGCTGCCAGTGGGCGTCAGGCGGCCGACGCCAGAGCCGTGTGATGGGGCCGAGGGGTGGGTGGAGCGAGGGCGGGAGCACCGTCCGGGACGGGTACTGCGGCGAAGATCGCGTCCTGCTGGTCCTGCAGCTCCTTCTTGCGCTCGGGGTTGGTCGAGGGCAGTCGCTCCTCCTCGTACAGCTTGTGCGTCACCTCCTGGGCCCACTTGCTCGACGGGGTGTGGAACTGCACCTCGAACAGCTGCAGTGAACCGTGCGCGCGCCAGGCCGTGTTGAGTCCCTTGTAGCCCTTCTCGCGGCCCCAGGTGTTGGACCACTTCGTGGTGTCGTTGCCCCAGGCGGACAGTGCCTGCGAAGCGATGGTGACACCGGTGACGGTGCGGTTGTCGGGCCATTGGAGGGTATAGCGCACCGCGTCGCTCAGGCGCGCCAGCACGTCAGCGGCGTTGCGCCCCAGATGCTCCTTGAGGTCCGTGGCGACCTTCCGCTTGAGGGAGTCGGGGGACTTGAGGCGGGAGTCGAAGCCGACGAGAACGGCGTGGCTTAGGGTGGCGACAGCCCGTACCTCGGGGCTGATCGACCGCTCCGCCGCGCCGGCGTGCGCAAGGTACGCGTCGACCTTGCGGTTGTCCGCGGCGTTCAGGCACAGTCCGTCGCGCTTCCAGCCGCCCGGGTCGTCGTCGCACTGCTCCGCACGGCCATCGCTGGGCGTGGCGGTGGTGTGCTTGCCAGTCGCGTCGGAGGGGTCGGCAGCGTACGCGGCGAGCCCGGTCGTGGCCGTGGCCAGGGCCAGGGCGGCGGCCAGTACGGCGGCCGCGCGGCTCAGGTGGTGCGTGTTCATGCGGCGGTAGTTGTCCCTTCTTCGCGCGTGGCACCGCCTGTACCGAATGAACGGGGCGGGCGGTGATCGTCGCCGGGGACAACGGAAGGAAGGACGCTGAAGTACCGCCAAGCAGCCCCAGATATCGGGTATTGGCGTGATGGCGCCGTCCGGCGACGCAATCGTGCGGCGGAGCGGTGCTGTGAGCCAATCGCTGAGCCGTGACCGGCGTGAGGACGTAGTCGAGCTCAGCGGGGCATCGGGCCAAGGGCTGGCACTGTTCCTCGGCGAGTGCGTCACAATCAGCGGCGCCCGCACGGGGCGAAGAGAGCGCCTTCTTCGGTCGCCACATGGACACCGTGGGCGGCTACTGGGTAGTGGGGTCCCCAGTAGGCGTGTCCTGGTAGAGGCCCACTGAGCGCGTTACTGGGCTGTCTACTGGGTGGGCGCGGGTGTCACGCTCCCTGATTTTGAGCGGGTGGTGCCGCCGGCTCCGGTGCGACCGCAAGGTGGCGGTCGCAGACGCCACGGTGACCGGGAGGTCCTTGCGGCCATCGTGTTCGTCGCCACGTCAGGATGCACGTAGAACCAGCTTCCGCCAGGTTTCGGCCCATCGGGCGTCACCGCGTTCCGCCGAGGTGGATATCGCCTGTATCGCGGCTCGGCGGCCAGTCCGAGGCTTTGTCGGCCGGGACGGGTCAAGGCGGTGGCGATTCGGCAGGCACCGATCGGTCGGGCCGGTTACCCGTGACCGCGGATTCGTCCGCGTACAGGTGCAACTGATCGCTCTCCAGCCGCACGAACGGATTGGTCCATGTCTCCGAGGCATCCGGGACCAATACGCGTGTCGTCCTCCGCCAGGCGTCGTGGATCACGAGCGAGAGAATCCTGTAGCCGAGCAGGCCGAGGGCGATCTGCTGATCGGGATGGTCTTCCGGGCCCGCTGCCTGCAGCACGTAAAACCGATCGCCCACCCAGTACCCGGACTGATCCAGCCAGGCGTCCACCATCAGCCGAACGCCGTCCACCCACACGCCGACCTCGCCCGAGCGGTTCCGGTCGCTCAGGTGCACGGCCCGGTGGCGGTCGTCGGCGGAGAATTCCACATGCAGTTCCAAATCGCTCCAGCAGTCCACGAAGGAACCGCAGGCACCTGGCACCGGACCCACACGATACGGAGCGGCACTGGCGGCGGAGAGACCGATGGGATCCTGGCCGCAGGTCTCCGGCTCCCGGCACGACCGGTCGATACGGCGACTGCAGCCCAGGCCCATCGCGGCGCAGTCCCGAGGCGAGGCCCGGGACAGCAGGTCGACAAGGCGCTCCCGGTACGGCATGTCGCCGATACGACTGCGTATGTCGCCGCCATCCCACCACGCGACCAGGTCGACCCCGACCCGCGAACGCCGCAACCACTCGCGCCAGCGCTCATCCCGGACATCCCACGGATGTGAGACAGCTTGCGAAGAGAACACATCCTCATGCGGTCCATCACCGTCCCGGCGACGGCCTGCCTTCCTGCCAGGTCTCCAACGCACACTCGGCCTCCTTACGTCTTCCGGCACCATCCGACAACGGCAGGCCGAAGGGCTGGGGTGTGGGGTAGAGCCCCACGGGCCTTGACTCCGAATCCTGGACACGGGTTATGCGGCTGGTGTCAGCATAGTTGATGTCGTTTCGGACGCTGTCTCGTAAGTGATTGGGCTGCGTTGTCCGAGGCGGGAGTGACGGCGTCAGGTGTTGTAACGGTTAACAGGTCATTTCATTTGGGGAGTCTGCGGTAACAGATGAGGGCAGCTGCCAGCGCGGTGAAAGCCAGAAAGTGGTCGGACTTGCGGTGCGACTCCCAAGGGGGCGCAGTTCCAATCGCGTCGAGGCTGCGCTGCGCGACGACCCGCCACCCTGCGCCGCGCGGGCTCGCACCGGTTTCCCCGGCCTGGAGGCCGACTCCGCACAAGCCATTACGTCGGTCGCCTCTCGAGCAGCTCGTTGAGGACCGACATCTTGTCGGGCCGTGCCACCAGCAGGATGAGGCCGAGCACGGCAACCGGGTCGAGCGCGGGATCGCTGCGGGTGACGTATGTGTGGACAGTGCGGTCGGGCCGGGACGTCTCCCTGACATCAAGGACGGTCCGTTCTTCGGACGTTACGGAGAAGTGCAGCTTTCTGCGGAATCGAGCACGCCGGATGCGGTACTCCGCTTCCCACAGCAGCACGGTGTTCCCATGACGCTCTCCCACCGGCTGTCCCTGGGCCGACAGCAAGGGCTGCCCCTCATTGAAGTCGACGAGCAGACGCGGGTCGTCGCCGACTCGGTCCGTGCTGCCCAATACATGCTGACGACCAGGGCCGGCCTGCGACGCGAACGCTCCGACGGGTTCGCCGTCCAGTTGGAAGAACGAACTGAACGTCCACATCATCGACTGGCCCGGTTGAAGCCCACCGCTCGTCGTCACCGGCGCCTCACCCAGTTCCTGAAAAGCACATCGTCGTTTCGCACATGGTCGCTGAGCCCCCATCGGCTGCTGGGACATGACATTCACCAACGGAGACGTGAGGATTCCCGACGCGGTTCTTGATGTTGCTGCTGTGCCTCCCCGTCGTGGCTGACGCGTGCGCGCACGGCGTCGCGCGTCACGCCGTGGAAGGTGCGGGTGGAGGTGAAGTGAGGAGCATCCGCAGGACACTGATTGAGCGGGGGAGGACCGCTCTTCGGGCGGGTGTTTTTCGGGCGCCTTCCCTGGCCGCCGCGTCGGCGGCGTGGGCGGCTACTGGGTAGGGGGGTCCCTGGTAAGAACGTCCTGGTAGAGGCTCTCTGAGCGTGTTACTGGGGAGGCGGGCGTCACGTTCCCCGACAGGAAGCAGAGCTAAAGACACCCTACCTCGCGGGCGGGCAGGGCATGTCAACTTGGCTACCAGTCCTGCCAGTTGGCAACCAGGTAGTCCCGGACCGCATTGGCTTCCCACTAGGGCCCGTGCGATGGATCAGAGTGGCCGGCCACCCCGGACGTGCCGAGTCGGCTCAGACCTCCGGCGTCGGCGCAGGCGCTTCGGGACAGGGGTCCCCCTTACGTCTTGCTGACCCCTCTATAAGTGATCAAGTTCGAGGGGCCATTCAACCGGGGCCCGTGGCTCCGGCTGCCTCCTGTCAGAGGTGGCTGTCGAGGAAAGCGGTCAGCTGCGACTTGCTTAGTGCTCCGACCTTCTGCGCCACCGCAGCACCGTTCTTGAAGAGGACCAGCGTGGGGATGCCTCGGACACCGAACTTCGCCGGCGTGGCCTGGTTATCGTCAACGTTGATCTTGGCGATTTGGAGCTTGTCACCGTAGTCCCTGGCGACCTCGTCAAGGATCGGGGCGATCATCTTGCACGGCCCGCACCACTCGGCCCAGAAGTCCACCAGCACAGGCTTATCCGACTTGGCCACGTCCTGTTCAAACGAAGCGTCGCTAATATGTTTGATTTGTTCGGACATGAGACTCCTTAAAACGCAACAACAGTGACCTCATGCTGCCCTCATCGGCTGGCCGTCACTCTCCAACCGGGGGAACCGTCACACGCCCCCGAGATCCTCGTAGACGTCGCCCAGTCGCAGGCCGAGCGGCTATCGGCGGAGCTAGCGCCGACCTTTAGATTGCGCCGCACCGGTCGCCGGTGCCGTAACGCCATTGCGCAACGGGCAGCTCCTGCCCCCGCCACAGTTGCCCTCCCCTGCGGTCGCCACGCCGGCAGCGTGGGCGGGGAGGACTGGGGCCTGGCTAGTGCTGTGACCAGGAACGTTCGCCGGGTGGTTGGGCAACGTTGTGGTCGTTGACCGCCCTCGGGGATCATCGCGGGATGAGCGAGATCATCTTGATGTCGGATCCGCGGGTAGCAGCCGTACCCGTACAAGAGTGCGGTGAGCCGCTGGTCGATGTCCGGAGAGGGCCGCTCCTTGTGGACTTGCGGAAGCAGGACGACTCGGACGCCTTCTTCTACCTGCGGGAAGGCGTGCTGGAGCGTCTGCTCCAGGCGCAGGCGCACTTGCCGGCCGGCCTGGGGTTCCTGGTGGTCGAGGGCTATCGCCCCCCACGGCTGCAGCGGCGCTACTTTGAGAAATACGCGGCCAGACTGCGAACTGAGCAGCCTGGATGGACCGACGAGCAGATCCGGTCAGCGGCGAGCCGTTTCGTGTCGCCACCGGAGATCGCGCCGCACAGCGCGGGAGCAGCGGTGGATCTGACGCTCGTGGATGCGGACGGCCGTGAGCTGGACCTGGGCACGCCGATGAACGCGACCCCGGAGGAGAGCGCCGGCGCCTGCTACACCGACGCTGCCGGGATCAGCGCGCAGGCGCGCGCCCACCGGGAGATCCTGGGGCGCGTGCTGACGGCCGCGGGCCTGGTGAACTACCTGACGGAATGGTGTTCCCAGTCAAGTGGTTGTGTTCTGAGCCTGGGGAGGGGGCTGCCGCATGCCCCCGCGAAGGACTTCACAGGCTGCTTGGCCGTGCGAAATGACTGAGCACTGACGACGTAGATCGTGTCAGGATGCTCGGCATGTCTGATCGCGCGCTGAGTTTCGGAGCAAGGGCGGAAGCATACGAACGCTTCCGACCGGGGTACTCCATGGAGCTCTTCGACAGAGTGATGGCGTATGCGGGGCGGCCGGTGCGAACTGCCCTCGAGATTGGCGCTGGGACAGGCAAGGCAACCCGCCTGTTCGCCCAGCAGGGGCTCAGCGTCCTCGCGACTGAGCCTGACGGGGCCATGCTCAACGAGCTGCGCAGACACGTTCCGGCAACTGTCAGGACCGCGCAGGCCGCGTTCGAGGACTTGCAGCCTGGCGAGAAGTACGGGCTGGTCTATGCGGCAGCGGCGCTGCATTGGACGAACCCGGAGGGCAGGTGGCCTCGGATGGCCGCACTGCTGGAACCCGGTGGCGTGTTCGCTTCCTTCGGCGGGCCGATCCGACTGGCTGACCAGGCCGTGGAAGAAGCTGTTCGGGCGGCACGGGCACCGTTCTTGGAGAGCGACGAGGTTCCGTCCCCAGACGGGACGCCTCCGGACAATGACATGCAGTGGCCGGGTACGGAGCTCCAACGATCTGAGTGGTTCACCGATGTTCAGCAATCGCTGATCGAGCGACGCTTGATGATGAGCGCTCGCGATTACGTTGGCCATCTCTCGACCATTTCAGCCTACCTCGTACTGCCGGCCTTGGAGCAAGAGCAGGTATTTCGCCAGATCATGCGAGTCCTGCCTGAGACGGTCGAGCTCGTCGCCGACGTCACCGTCCATCTCGCGCGTCGGCGCTACGGGCGGTAGTACCTCGAAGGGCAGATGCCCGCCGCTGTGGTCGGCCAACCAGCCATGCCGCAGGAAGCGTTCGGCCCCCGGTCACTCTCCCGTCGGATGGAGGGGGACGACGTTGTCCAGTACCTCGTTCGGGCACTTCTCCGCCTTCTTACCTTGATGGGTGAGGACGGCGTTCGCGAGCGCAAGCTGAGTGACCCGGTGTCGGAGCGCTGTGATTTCGGCTTTCTGAGCTGCAACAGTCTCCTTCAGGTCTGAGACGGTTTTCCGGAGCCGCCTTTCTGATTCGGAGAGTTGCTTTGTCTCCATGCGAACGCGCTCGTAGAACTCGTTCTTCAGGTCGGCGTGGCGCTTCTGGAGGGCCATGCGGTGAACACCGGCCTCGGCCGCGAGAGCAACGACGGTCAGTGCGCCGTCGGAGGCTGTTGGTCGGTCGGCGAGGAGCCGGTCCATGGCGGCACGGATGCGTGTCCGCTCGTCGGTGTATCGCTCGGTCACGACAGGTCCTCGGCAGGTTGGGCGGTGGCGTGGTGAGTGTCGGCGGTGGCGCGGTATTGCTCGGCGGCGATGCGGAGGCGCCTGGCCAGCGGCTGAGGGGAGAGGGCCGCGAGTTTGTTGATGCGGTCGGTCTCTTCCAGCAGTTCGGTCGCGTGGCTGTCAAGGCGGACGGCGTTCCCACAGCCGGGGCGGCAGTCGAACTGGTTCGGGGCGGTTGCATCGGGGCCTGGTTCGCAGAGCGCGTTGTCGCGCTTGAAGACGCAGATCAGCGAAGCGTCCGGGTTGTCGAAGAGGACCAGGCCGTCGCGGGCCAGGTAGTCGGCGGCCTGTTTGGCGAATTTCTGGGTGACGGTACGGCCCTCGAATCGTGGCACATGGACCGCGGCAGTGATGGCTCGTCGGGCGGCAGGACCGGAAATCTTCTCGCCGGCGGCAAGGCGGTCCCGCAGTCGTGCGGCGGTGTCAGCCGCGGCCAGGGCGGTCTCGACATCAAGGACACTGTGGATGCCGCGGCAGCTTCGGCTGCCGTACCCGCTCGACGTACGGGCGTCGAGGACGGTGCGCATGTGGCCGTATTGGATCGCGAGCGCGACGAGTCCGCCAGGTCTGCGGGCGACGTGCCATGCAAGGGTCCGACGGAACCGTCCGAGCCCGATGGCGCCGTGAGGATCTTCGGGAACACCCCGGTCCGGCAGTTCTTGGAATTCGGCTTCCCGGTTGATCCAGGCGACGAAGCTCTCGATCCGCTGGTTCATACCGGCGTTCTTCAAGGCGCCGTTGAACTGGCGGCCACGGACAAAGTCGTGATGGGCGGAACTGAAGAGCAGTTCGCCCTCGGGAACCATGCGTTCAAGGACTCGGATCGCACGGACGACCGGGGTGATGGCGACCCAAGGGACATCCCGTTCCTCACCGGCCGAGACGTGCTGGCCGTCGTCGTCGGTGACGTTCTTGTAGTGGCGGCTGCGGATGAGATGTCGGCCCCCGTCCTCGGGGTCGGGGCAGCAGCCGGACCGCAGACCTTGTACTTCCTGCGGCCGCATGCCGGTCAGGTAGAGGCAGACGATCATCGCGGCGGTGGACAGGTGCCGCATCAAGCTCGGGGCTTCGTTGAAGTCGAGGTGCTCGCGCCAGGGCCTGCCGTTGATCTGTCCGGTCACGGTTACCGGGAGCGGGCAGGGCCCTGGCTGCGGCGTGCTGAGCTCATGGCGTTTTCGAAAGCCACTGACCTGGTTGGCGCTGCAGCCGACGGTGGCCGCGATGAATGTTGCGGCCAGGACAGTCTTGCCGCGCCACTCGGTGGTCGGCATATCCGTGCCCGCGGCGAGCCGGGGCAGAAGGTAGTCATCGAGCGCGGCCAGTCCCGTGGGAGAGCTCGGGTTGGTGATGGCCAGCTGCTGCATGCGCCGCCATTCCACCCAGGCGGCCAGGATGTCGTCCGCGAGGTCGTCGACCATGCGGATCGACCACATCAGTAGCGGGCTCACCACGCTCGGATCCAGCGGCTCGGTTGTGTTCTCGCCGGTGTCCTGCGGGGTAGCGGATGGGAGGTAGTTGTCGACGCCCTCCCTTTCCCAAGGCGGTTGCGTGACGCCGATGGGCTGAGTGCAGAGCTGGTCGAATGCCCACAGATCAGTGAGGCGACTCAGAGTTTCCTCAGCCTAGTGCCGGATCGGATTGGCACGGAAACGGTCCGTGACGTAAGCAATCCAGTGGTCGTAGGTGCAGCCACGCAGATCTTTGACGCCAGCGGTGGCCAGCCAGCGGCCGAGTCGCATCCACTCATAGCAGGTCTCCCGCATTTCATTGGCGGAGCCTCTGGAACGGGCCCGAATCCCTCGGCTCTGGAGGTAGGTGGGTCGCAGCTGGCCGTTCAACAGAATCCAGGTCACCTGCTTGATCTGCTCCGTCATCGGCGCGGGGCAGTTCCTCCAGTGGATCTTGATCAGGCTGGCGCCGGGACGGTCGATGAATGGCCCGAGCGGCCAGACCGGCTCGTGGTAACGACCGTTGGGGTTGGCGTTTCCGGAGCTGATCCACCGAGGACGGACGACTGGGCTGTCCGGGCTGGGGATCGGCAGCAGATAAGGGTCGCTCTCCGAGGCAAGAGGGAGGCTCATGAGGCAAGTTGTCCCTTCAGCAGGAGATCGACCAGGGTGCGGTCGGTGTCGCTGGCCCGTACCCGGGCGGCAGCCCAGGACGGGCGGCCGACCTTGTCCGCCAGGTCGTCGAGCCGCTGCCAGTGCGCGTACCAGCGCTGGTGCCATCTGTGTTCAGGCATCGCCGACCGCAGGCCCTGGATGTGTGCGTGAAGGAGGGCAAGGCGGGGGTGGTGACCTGGGTGGACGTGTGCGTTGGGGCAGGCGAGGCAGAGCAGGAAGTCGACGGTGTCGGCGTGTCGCTGGGCGGCCGGTGATCTGCGCTCGGAAGCGCGAGGCATCGCCTACTCGCCTTGCAGCAGTTTGGCCAGCTCGCCGTCGACGTCGACCTTGCCGGTGTCCACCGCGGTCTCGATCCAGTCCAGCGTCGCCCTCACCCGGGCGACGTTCTCGTGGACGATGGTGCGCTCGTCGTCGCCGAGCCGGCGGTCGCGCAGGCCCGGGACGACCCGGCCGGCTGCCGCGACGAACGCATGGCAGGCGGTGACCAGGTTCAGGAACTCCACCGATCGGTCGATGTTGCGGATGGCCGGGGCGACGGGGCTGGTCTCCTCGAAGTGCTCGCGGGCCTGTCGGCCCCGTTCGACCTGGGCGTGGTTGACCTGGTGGCGGGCGGTGTCGTCGCCCATCGCCCGGAAGGCGACATCCGGCCTGCGGAGCAGGCTGGTGGCGGCCGTGGTCGCCACCAACTCGTCCCGGGTGAATTCCTCCACGACCCGGACTTTCTCCTGCTCGGGCACTTTGGCCGCGAACGTCGGCCGCGCGTTCTTGCGGTAGTCCGGGGCCTGTTGGTCCGCGCGCAACTGGAGGTACTCCTCCACCAGGAGCCGGCCCCGCTCGGTCAGAGGCAGATCGGCCCGAGGTCGGCGCCGGAGCCGGGCGAGCACCGGTGACCAGTCGCGCCGCATGGTGAACAGCGCTTCCTGGCTGCGGGCCGTCCATCCTGCGGGTGTCTTGTCTGCGCCGGCGGCAGGCGGGGCATCGACCGGCACGGGCAGGACCGGACCACCCACGCCAGCGGGGAGAGTGATCTCCAGCTGGGTGGCCCGGGATGTCGCGGGCCTCGCTTCGTCCAGGAGGCGGTACGGATGACAGGTGCGGCAGCGGTCGGTCCGCAACGACGAGTCCTCGCGGCGGCACCGTACGCACCGGCCACGCGGATGTCGCTCGCGCCAATGCTTGCACGGAGTGCAGCGGAACCCGGCCCGGCGGCCCACGGGCATCCAGCCGTAGCAGTTCCGGCACTGCTGCGGCGCGCGGGACGGAATCGGCACCGAATCAGTCATGTACGGGGGCACCGTCGGTGTGGACGGCGATGACGCTGACCAGGGACAGCAGTGCCGGGTAGCAGCGCAGTCATCGTCACCGCCCGTTCGAGTAGAGCCAGGATGTGACAACGGTGGATGACACGCACAACGGCCGCCCACGAGGCCGCTAACCCGGGTCCTCGGCCGTGAACTCGGCGATCAGCTCGGCTGGATTGGCATCTGAAGTCAGCCGGAACATCACGTCGGGGTCGAACATGTCGTACAGAATCACCGGTATCTGTCTTCCCAGTACCTCCACGGTCCTGCCGCTGTCGTGGAGGTGGCGAGCGGCTGTGACGCACACCTGGTAGAACCACTCGACCAGCTGGTCGTGGCGATCACCCGGCTCATCGTCGTCTTCGTACCAGAGTCCCCGGGATTCCGCCTCCTGCCGGTGCAAGTGAGCACCATGCGGATCACGCCCGACGCTCCTTACCCCTTCAAGCCCCGTCTCAGGGAAGAACGCGTAGCTCCAACGGGCCTCCCAGGCGTCCGACGCCTTCTCCGCCGATGCCGCGGCGTCGGCCTCGGTTGTGTAGCCGATCGCTACGTACGGAAACCGCGGATCCTGATCGATGCTGTCGACACGGAAAGTCACCGCGTAGATCCCGCTGTCCGCCGGAAACTCTCCGACGACCTCGCCCGCGACCTGTTGCACATAGTCCTGAAACGTCACATGACCTCCTCGTCGGCCAGGCTGAAGATCATAGGTGCCGTCCCGTTCACCCTCACGACGCGCCCGGCACCACCACCGACGCGACCCGTCTGCTTTGGTGGGCCATGGTGCGACACCGCTTCCCCCACCACACCCCGGACGGGGCCCCGTTCGAGCCCATGGCTTTGCTGCCCATTCGATTCCTGGGGCGGCCAGGGCCTGGAGTATGTCGGTGGTGAGCTTCCCGAGCCCGGGGGCAGGGCCTTGGCGGAAGCTGCGGCAGCCGCGTTCCCGCTGACCACCGAGCAGCGAGCCGAGAACGAGGCGTCCACGTACGCCACTTGGGCTAATGCAGTAATCGACTCCCTGGCAGACGCACTCAGGCATCTGCGCACCAGGGGAGTGCGGCTCGGCGAGCTGGATCCGGAGAAGATCTTGCTGGGAGCGGAAGGCAGGATCGTGCTGACCGACTTCGAGACCGCCACGACCTCGATGACGACCGCGCACCGTCTGTGGGACGGCCCCACTGCACGGCCCCGGCCGGACTGCGGGGCACCGAGACCACCGCCTACCTGCTGTATCAACTGCGGCTGTGGCTCTTCCTACCCTTGCCGGCACTCCAGCCGGCTGGGTTTCGTACCGTGGGCCCCGCGATCGACGAGGTCTACCTTCTACCGCCCGCCCGCCGCACTGCACGGGCTCCCGCAGGATGACCACGGTTCCGCACTGCCGTTTCCGCTGCTCCCAGCAGGGGCCCAGCACCGCCCCATGCCCTGTTGTAGGCCGATCTCGCCCCGACGACCTCGGCCAAACATCCGCAGTAGCAGAGGCGCCGCCAGGCGCTGTGACAGAGGTGCGGCATCAGCGGCGTTTCCGACGACGGCCATGGCGTAGCACCGGCCGATCGCGAGCGCATCTTCGAGCGGTTCGTCCGCCTGGACGAGGCCCGCGCCGCGACGAGGGCGGGCAGCCTGGTCGCTGGTCGGTGACGCAGCGCCTTCGGACCCGGCTCCCGGAGGTAGCCCGGGTTTCCGTCCCCCGGTCCCCGACCGGGGGGCCTTCCGCCCCCGATGCCTCCAGCCCCGCCGCGACGCCACCCAGTGGCGCCCCCGGTCCCGGCGCGACCGGAGCGGCGACCACCAGGCAGAGTGGAGGGGGCTCGCGCGCCGACACATCGATGAGACTTAGCAACTTCCGGCGGCCTCCCGAGCCGTTCCGGACGGTCATTTTCGGATGCGACATGCCCATACGCCATGGTGAGATGCGCGGCATGAGCGACTCGCTGCGTGCCCGTATAGAGCAGTACTACGCCGCCGTGCCACTGCTGTTCGCCGATGCCGAAGACTTCGGCCCGCTGCGGCTGTTCGTGCGAAAGGAACCTGGAACCCCTTACTACGGCGGCCCGAGCCACGCTCAACCCATCGCAGAGGGCTCCGGGACCATCACGGCAGCTGACATCGCCCGGGTGCGTGCCCGGCAGCGCGAACTCGGCGTGCCGGAAGCATTCGAGTGGCTCGCCGAGGCAGCTCCAGCGCTCCGTGCCCGTGTCGAGGCCGCCGGCCTGCCGGTGGAAGAGCGCCCGCTGATGGTCCTCGACCCGCATCATCCGGTTTTCCCGCAGCCCCTGCCGGACGGCGTCACGCTCCGCGTGCTTTCGGCCGACGACCCGGCCCTGCCCAAGGCACTCGCTCTCCCTCGCCTGGCTTTCGCCGAGCCGAGCACCGCCGGTGGCCTGGCGGGCCCTGTGGAACTGTCGGCGGCTGCTGAGGAGCTGGCCGTGGACGACACGGTCGAGGTGGTCCGGCCCACGATCCGCGCCGGGCACAAAGTACTCATTGCTGCCCTTGCCCCAGACGGCACCCCCCTCGCTGTCGGCCACTACCACCCGGCAGGCGGCACCACTGAGATCGGCGGCGTCGGCACCCTCCCCACCGCCCGCCGCCAGGGCCTGGCCGCGGCCGTCACGGCGGCCCTGGCCATTCATGCGCGCAACCACCGGGTGCGGACCGTCTTCCTCGCCTATGCGGAGGACACCGTCGCCCGCATCTATGCACGTTTGGGGTTTCGGTCTGCGGACGTCACCCTTCTGATCGCCAACCAACCCGCACGGTCGTAAGGCCGCAGGTCAGAAGAAGAGACAGCCCCCGAGGGGCGGCCGCCATGTCAGGTCGCGGCGGCCTGTTCGGCCTTGGCCTGGGACTGGGACTGGCGAGGCGGTAGGAGTCGGTGCCGGTCTCGATTGATCGTGCCGTTTAAGGTCAGCTGGTCGACGAGGATGGCCGTGCATAGCCGGGGATCGGTGAAGGTCCGGTCGGTTTTCTAGGTCTTTATCGAAAGTGGATCTTGGGCTGTGAATGATCACGGTTCATGGGGCGGGGAGATCTCACGGACGAGCAGTGGGCGGTGCTGGAGCCGCTGTTGCCGAAGGGGGTGAAGGCGGGTCGGCCGCACGCCTGGCCTCGGCGGCAGTTGATCGACGGCATACGGTTCCGGGTCCGGACCGGAGTTCCGTGGCGGGACATCCCCGTCGAGTACGGACCATGGAACCGGATCTACCACCTGTTCCGCCGCTGGCAGCGGAACGGAACCTGGCAGCGGATCCTCACCCGGCTCCAGTCCCTGGCCGACGCGAAGGGCGCAATTGTCTGGGACCTGAGCGTCGACTCCACGGTCTGCCGCGCCCACCAGCACGCGGCCGGGGCCCGCAAGCAGGGCTACCTGCAGAAGGAACCACCGGGCGGCATCTTCAGCGAGCCCCATGATCACGGGCTGGGACGGTCACGCGGCGGGTTCACCACCAAGCTGCACCTGGCCGTCGAGCAAGGTCAGAAACCCATGTCGATCGTGGTGACGGCAGGACAGCGCGAGGACTCGCCGCAGTTCGAACCCGTGCTGGAGAAGGTCCGCGTGCCCCGCCTCGGACCGGGCCGGCCACGCGTCCGCCCCGACTGCGTGCGGGCCGACAAGGCGTACGCCTCCCGCAGAAACCGCGCCTACCTGCGCCGACGCGGGATCCGCTGCACCATCCCGGACAAGGCCGATCAAGCGCGCAACCGCCAGAAGCTCGGCCCCCGCGGCGGCCGGACGCCGCGCTTCGACCTGGTCGACTACCGCGAACGCCATGCGGCCGAGTGCGGGATCAACCGACTCAAGAGACATCGCGCCGTCGCCACCCGGTACGACAAGCTCGCCGTCCGCTACGAAGCCACTGTGCTGGTCGCGGCGATCAACGAATGGATATGAGTAGCTCCGGCGTACTCATGATCGCTAGCTTTACCGGCTATGAAGCAGCGCAAGCAGAAGAAGCTCTCCCATGACCTCTTCGAAGCAGTGCTGGCAGGCGACGCCATGCGCACGAAGGCTCTGTTGCGCAGTGGAGCAAGTCCGGAGAGACGGAACAGTGACGGCACTACTCCGCTGTACCTGGCTGCAGTGCAGGGTGAGGCCGAGATAGCTCGTTTGCTCATGGAAGCCGGCGCCTCTCCCGACACCGAAAGCAGCGGCCTCGGCTCGGAGGGCACTCCGCTGTGCGCAGCCGCCTGCTGGGGGCACACAGAAACGATCCGGCAGTTGTTGGCACATGGTGCCGATCCCAACCTTCGCGAAGACCACGGCACAGGCAAATCCCCGCTGTACTGGGCGAACAATGGACCTCACCCCGACACTGCCGAGATCCTCCGGGCAGCAGGGGCGCAACCAACAGCTCACCCAGCTTCGTAGCCAGTGCTACCTCAGCGCTCACTTTCGTAACAGGCCCTAGGCCCGCACTCGACGTGCCAGGGTCCCGTCAGGGCCCGGTCCTAGCTCCGTGCGGGAAGCCCCCCCGGCAGGGGCTTCCTCGTGCCCGGCCGGCGGCTGGCCCCGTGTGTCTGGGAGCGTCGGTGTCGTGCGGCGTCTGTGGGGTGTGCAGTCGCCGCTGATGTGTGACCGGACCGGCGGTTGTTGGCGGGGACGGGTGGTGCCGGGCTATTTCTTGCCCCTCTCGTCGTTTTCCTTGAAGCAGACGACGAACGATCCTCCTGGGCCAAGCTGGGTGAGTGAACCGGTCGTGCCGGGGACGTCGGAGCACGAGAACGTGTCGACGACTCCGTTTTTGTCCATCTTGAGGACTTTGTAATCGGCGTGTGGGTCGGTGCAGTCGAGCTTCTTGGTCTTCGCTTCCTTGTCCGTGCCGATGTTCTGGAAGCAATCGCCGGCCTTGAGCGTCGCAGACTGGTCCTTCGTGTCGTGCGGGCCCAAGACCACGAACGCCACCAGGCCCGCGATGACAAGGACCACACCGAGGAAGATCAGGCGGTTGCGTCGTATTTGCGCGGGGGTGTACGAGGCGTTCGGGCCGCCCTGGGGCGGTATGTGGGACACGGGCAGATCCTCAGGCAGTGGGGACGTGCGAAGGCGACCATGAATCTAGCCCACCTGCCTGGACTGCAGTCCGGCACCCGCCCCCACCAGCACCAGCTCGAGTTCGCCGCCGTCCCTGAAGGCCGCGCTCACGTATACGCGGCGAGGTAGGCGAAGGCGGCTTTGGCCCACTCCCCGGTGAGCTGGTCGTAGTCGTGGTCGGTGGAGTAGTCGGTGCGGCGTCGGTGAGGAAGGACTGCGCGCCGCTGACCGGAAACCGGCCAGAGCGTCGTTCAAGGTCAGCGAGGGGTGAGGAGGCAGAACTCGTTGCCTTCCGGGTCGGCCAGAACGGTCCAGGAGATTGCGGACTGGTCGATACTGGGGTCGGTGGCACCCAGGGCACGCAGGCGGCCTTCCTCTGTTGCCAGGTCGTCACCGGGGTAGGGGCTGACGTCGAGGTGGACGCGGTTCCATACGCTCTTGGTGTCGGGGGTGCGGAGGAACTCCAGGTAGGGGCCGACGCCTTTGGCGGAGCGCAGTGTCGCGTGGTCGTCGGAGACCTCGTGCAGCGTCCAGTCCATCGCCTCGTGCCAGAACCGTGCCATCCCTCGTGGGTCGGTGCAGTCGACCACCACCGCGGCGATCGGCCCGGTGCTCTGGTAGATCGGGCGGGGTTCCAGGACGCAGAACTCGTTTCCCTCCGGGTCGGCCATGACCGTCCAGGGGACGTCGCCCTGACCCACGTCGGCGAGTGTCGCGCCGAGATCCTTCAGACGCGCGACCAACTCCGCCTGATGCGCGGTCGAGGTGGTGGCCAGATCAAGGTGCACCCGGTTCTTCACCGTTTTGGGCCCCGGGCGGGCGACGATGTCGATGCAGACGGCCACGGGGTCGGGGTAGGTGAAGCCCACGGGTTCGAGGTTGGTCACGCCGGGTCCCTCGCTGTCGACACCCCAACCGAGTGCCTCCGCCCAGAACCGGCCGAGCGCGGCGTCGTCCTGGGCCTTCATATTGATCTGCACAAGTCGTGTTGCCATGCCGCAGATCCTAGAAGCTGCCGCCGGTCCGGGCCGCCGCGATCAGACATGTCCTCGACTCGGTACTGAACGCGGTCGACCTCGTCGAGACCTTGCGAGTGCTTGTGAACGAAGCCGAGGTCCGACCACACCGCGCTTGACCGGTCAGTCGCATGGATCCCGGACTCCAACGTTTCGCCGACGCCACTGGGCGATCGGATGCTGCTCACGCACCGCGCCCCTGACTGCCTGGCTCGGCGGCCCGGACACTCCACGGGCAGGCAGTTCCGGACGACAGCGTCCTGGTGGTGGAGGCGGTGTCGAGGGGCCGCCCAGGCCGGTGCCCGAACTGCCGCAAGGGTCGGCCCGCCACGTACACAGCACGTATCAACACACCCTGGATCAGAGACCGTTGGACTCACGCCGCGTCATCGTCCGGTCACGGGTGCGCCGGTACTTCTGCGACCGCGGAGGCTGTCTCCGCTCGCCCGGCTGTGTGGCCGGTTGCGGTGACCGTGGGCCGGACGCGGCTATTCGGGCTGCTGACGGTGCCGTGGGCGCCGGACCGTGCCCCGCGGGTGCTGGGGGTGAACGAGTGCGCCGTCTGCAAGGGCTGCACCTACGGCACTATGCTGGTCGACCTCGGGGCCGGCTCCGTGGGCATGCTGCCTGACCGCAACCTCAAGACGTTCGCGGCCTGGTTCACCAAGCACGCAAGAGCCCCTGCAGATCGCTCAACCGCTCCCGGGCGACCCGGCCTGTCTCCACCTTTGGGCGCGCTGGACGCCGTATGCGCCCGGGGCCAGGGGGCCAGGCCCCCACAGGGACCGCGACGTGTACGCGAGTGACTGGCTCAAGGGCGCGATCATGCTGGAGACCCTGCACAGCCTGGCGCCTGATGGGCCGTCCGCCGCCGGCCACGGCATCCTCGCGAATCGGATGTGCGCACCGCCCGCTCCGCCGCGCGGCGGAGCGCTGTCGGCCTGAGGTGTGATGTGTCGGTACGGCTGCGGTCGGCATCGTGGTGATCGGCCGGGAAACCCCGCCCGCAACACCGTTTCCAGTGGAGGAAGTCATGCCTCGCGTTCGCCTGAGTCGCCCTCTCGCCATCGCTGCCGCCGCCCTCGCAGTGGGTGCGGCGATCACGCTGACCCTGGGGGGTACGGGCGCGGCCACCGCGGCCGAGACCGATCCGCAAACCGGTGCTCATACCGTCCTGCACGCCGTCGACGAGCCCATGCTCAAGGGATCCGCCAAGCTCAAGCGCGGTTCGGGCGACAATGCCTCCTTCTCCGTTGACGCCCACGGATTCGCCAGCAAGGCGCGCGGCACCTTCTACGTCAGCCACCACGTCGGCCCGGAGTGGGGTGGCTACTTCAAGGGCCGTATCGACTGCCTGTTGACCGGCGGCCCGGTCGCCGTCGTCACCGGCGTCGTGTCCGAGTCGCACTTCAAGGACGCACCGGGCATGCCGCACGTCGGTGACCTCAAGGGCAAGCGGTTCGGCTTCACCGTGCTGGACGACGGCAAGAAGGACCGGCTGGGCTACAGCTGGGCCATAGACGGCTTGCCGCAGAAGAGCGTCGGCAAATGTGAGAGCAGCGCCCCGTTCGAGACGCTGGAAAGGGGCGACTACTCGGTTCACCACTGGATGCCGCCGCGCGGCAAGCACTGAGCCGCTGATCCGGCGCGCGTACGGCGTCGCCTGCTGCGCGCTGTGAACAAGCTGCTCGTCCTGCGCTCGCCCGGGAAGCGACCGCCCCGTCGCCTGCCCCAGCCCCATGACCCGCTGGTGCAGGACTCGCCCAGCAGATACGGCTACTACAGGCCAGCCGGGTGGGCTACCGCACACGTGACACCCTGTACGAGGCGAACACCCCGGACGACACGGCCTTCGGCGGGCGATCGCTGCCCCGGTCCGTGGCCTGATCTCCGGGGCCAGCGCCGCGCGCACGGCTCGGGAATGCGACACGGCTTCTTGAAGCTTCCCCGACCACGACCTGGCCCCTGGGCAAGTCCCGTCGCCCCAGGTCAGTGACACTTCTCGCTCCTCTGATCACGACCTGGACAGCCCAGCCCTCCGTGAAGGAACGAGGTCAACGGACACGTGTCCTGGCGGCGGTCACGAACGTCCTCCCTGCGGCCGACCGCCCACTGTTTGGCCGATCGCAACTGATGTACAAGTGAAGGCTGTGCGCCATCCGGTCGGCCCGTGCCTGGGGAAAGCACAGCGGTCTGCCGAACCATGGTCGTTTCGATCGATCGTTTCAGGGGGGCATCATGCGCATACGTTTACGTGCCTGGATCCTGTTGGGCGCGGGACTGCTCGCCGTGGGCGCCGGTCCGGCGTACGGGGCTGACGCGGCGTCGGCCGCGTCGGGGGCGTCGGGGGCGGGGTCCGTGCAGTACACCGTGCGGGACCTCGGGACCCTGGGCGGCACCCGCAGCGAGGCGACCGCCATCGACGGCAACACGATCGTCGGGAGCTCACGGACGAGCGGCGACACCGCCGAACACGCCTTCGCATACGACCTGCGCAGACACACCATGACCGATCTCGGCACGCTGGGGGACTCCAGCAAGGCGACCGGAGTGGAAGGGGATTACGTCGTCGGGGAGTCAGACCTCTCCACCGACGGCCCGACTCATGGATTCGCCTACAACCTCCGGACCCACCGGCTCGTCGACATCGGCACCCTCGGCGGCAGCAGCACCAACATCACCGGCCTCAGCGGTGACACCGTGGTGGGGACGTCGGCGCTGACCGGCGACGCGGTCACCCACGCGTTCGCGTACAGCCTGCGCACCAGGACCATGACCGATCTCGGCAGCCTTGCCGGCCCCTCGGGCGACAGCACCGCGGCGGCCGTCAGCGGTGCGATCGTCGTGGGCAGCTCCTCCCTGCCGAGCACGCCTGCCACGACAAAGCACGGGTTCGCGTACGACCTGCGTACCCGGACGATGACCGATCTCGGCACCCTCGGCGGAAGCTCCAGCACAGCCAACGACATCAGCGGTTCAACCGTGGTCGGTCAGTCTCGAACGGCCGGCAACGGCCTCACCGGATACGCCTACGACCTCCGCACCGGCATCCGCACGAACCTGGGGACCCACTTCCTGGCCGCGCAGCTGATCAGCGGGAGCACTGTGGTCGGCGGCGACGGCTTGCTCTCCAGCTCGTACGACCTCGTCACGCACACCAGTGCCGTGATCGGCTCCGGGCGCGGTGTCACCGAGGTCAAGCAGATCGCCGGCAACGTCATGGTCGGTGACAACTTCGCCCCCAACTCCTTCGCCTTTGTGGCCCGCGTCGACGGCGACTTCACCTACCTGGCCTCCCTCGGAGGCCTCAACTCCTCCGCGACGCAGGTCAACCGCCACGGCGTCATCGCAGGCAGCGCAGCGCTTCCGCCCGCTGACCCGGTCACTGCCAACGGCCCATTCCACGCCGCTGTCTGGGTGCCGCACACGGTGGCGTAGAGGAGTGAAGTCGCGCGGGTGATGGGGGTGGGCGGCCTGTCGTACCGCGCTGATGATGGCCGACCGGTCAGTGGGCGACGAGCTGCGTACGTTGGGCACTTCGATGGGTGGGCCGGTGGTGACGAATCGCTGGTGCGGGTTGTGCCGGGCAGCCGTGGTCAAGTGCGTCCTGTTGATCATTGATCAGGCGGGCCCGGAAATTCCTTGAGATGTTGTTGGCGACAACCTTCGGAGCCTTGACTGACTTGCCTGCGGAATGCGGCCCGCTGCCTGGCTGCTTTGCAGCCGGTCGTGTCTGTGGCCAGCAATGGCCCCTGCGGCCTCGCCAGCGCGGGCAGCAGCACCTTCTCCTCCGACGGCACCGACGACAAGGCCGTCTCCGACGGCACCGAGACGTTCATCCATCCGACATCGAGCACATGTCGCGCCGGTAGCTGCCGTGGTTCTCTGGTATCCCAAGCCCAGGCCGAAGGAGTTGCCCATGGCCAGCGCCCCTGTCCCCTTCCAGGTGTTCAAGGCGGGAACGTACCTGCACGGTACGAAGGCAGACCTTGTTCCGGGGGATCTGTTGAGCTCCGGCCACGCCTCCAACTTCGAGGAAGGGCGCACGTCCCGCCACGTCTACGTTTCCGAGACCCTGGACACCGCCGCCTGGGGCGCCGAGCTCGCAGCCGGCGACGGACCAGGTCGGATCTACGTAGTGGAGCCGACCGGTGACCTGGAAGACGATCCCAACGTCACCGACAGGAAGTTCCCGGGCAACCCCACCCGCTCCTACCGCACACGCGAGCCGGTGCGCATCGTCTCGGAGCTCAAGGACTGGGTCGGGCACTCGCCCGAGCAGATCACGGCCATGCTGAACGGGCTGGCCGACCTCCGCCGCCGCGGCGTCGCCACGATCCTGGACTGACCGGGGCCGCCACCGCGACCGCGGATCGAGTCCGATATACAAAGGCAAATTGCACCACGGGGGACCCCCTCCGCCGGGCCGAGCGCCGGCGGATTCCGTCGGAGTGGTCCCGGCCCGCTGGTCCGGCGATACCGTTGGGACACGTCAGTTCCGCACCCTACGGGGCCTTCGATCTTCGTGACCGCGCTGCGCACCGTCGTAGTCGTCGTCTGCATCGAGGTCCAGCTCCAAAATCGGAGCGCAGGAGCGCCGTCGCACTGCGATACTGCCCCGATGATCACCGTGCCCCCTGCTGTGCTGGATTCGTTGTACGGGCTCGCGTTCGGCGACGCCTTCGGAGACCGTTGGTTCGGGATCCTGCGCCGGGACGGTTCGGCGGCTCTGGAGGCGCGGACGCTGCCCACGGAACCGCTGTGGCGGTGGAGTGACGACACCGCCCAAGCGCTCGTTCTCGTCCGGGAACTCGCCGAGAGCGGCGGCACCATCGACCAGGACCGCCTCGCCATACGCTTCGCGGCGGCGTACGCCGACGACACGCACCGCGGATACGGAGCCTCGATGCATGACGTGCTCCGCCGGATCGGCGCAGGCGAGCCCTGGCAGGAGGTGGTCGCCGGACAGTTCGACGGCCAAGGCTCCTGGGGCAACGGCGCAGCCATGCGCGCCGCCCCGCTCGGCGCCTGGCACGCCGCCGACCTCGATGCGGTCGCTGAGCAGGCCGCCCGCCAGGCTGCTGTCTCGCACCACCACCCGGAGGCGATCGCCGCGGCGGTGGCGGTCGCCCTCGCCGCGGCGCTGGCAACCCGCAGCCGGGGTGGGCACACCCCGGCCAGGCCGGACTTCCTCCACGCGGTCGCCGAACGACTCCCCGTCAGCGACGTCCGGTCGGGAGTGCGGGTCGCGGCCCGGATGCCGGAGCGCACCTCGGTCCGGCACGCCGCGGAGGTCCTTGGCTCCGGCTACCGGATGTCAGGGCCCGACACCGTCCCGTACGCACTGTGGTGCGCGGCGGGGCACCTCGACGACCTGCACGAGGGCCTGTGGTTCACGGTCGCCGGGCGCGGCGATATCGACACCACCTGCGCTATGGCGGGCGGGGTGATTGCCGCGCGCACGGGCGTCGCAGCCCTCCCTCCTGCTTGGCACGCAGCCTGTGAACCGCTGCCGCCGGTCGTGACGGAGTAGGCGTCGTGTGCGCCCTTGGGTGCGGGGGCTGATGACAGATGGCGCCGATGCCGGTCCAGCACCTCCGCGTGTTCTGCGGGGTGGACATGGTGGAGGGTGAGCTTTGCCAACCCTTGCGTACCCACGGCTCGGCGTGGGGCGAACGTGGCACGGGAACTGGGAGCGGCCCCGGACGGCAAGGTGCTGATCGACTGTTGCAACCCGTTCGGTCCGGGCTTCCAGCTGATGACACAGAGCGGCTTCTCGGCCGCACAGCAACTGGCGCGGCGGCACCCGGAGTTCATGTGGTCAAGGCATTCAATCTCTGCCACGAGCACGTGTGGCGCATGTCGCCGCCCGGGAGACTCGCGGCCAGCTGAGCCAGGCCGCACCGAGGGTCGGCGGGTGGTCCGGACGTCACGGCTCGCGTTCACGGGGTCTCCAGCCAATCGGTGTACCACGTGCGAAAGCTGGGGCTCACCGGCACGAAGCCGCCCCAGTCCGGGTCGATCTGCCAGACCTCGCCGGCCCGCGGACCTTGCAGGACCAGCCGGATGAACATGCCGCAGCCCTGTTCGGCCAGCATGAGCGTGCCCCGGGTCAGCGCATCGGCCGGTGCGCCGATCCGGCCGGGCAGGGGTTCGGTGAGGGGGAACGGCTCGGCGAGTCGGCCCGGTAGTCGGTCTTCCTCCCACTCGCCGTCCACGGCCCACCCCTCGCCGGCCTCCGGGCGGGGGACGGTCAACGGCATCAGCCCCTGGCACGGACCGGCGGGGCCATCGCCCACTTCGGCGACGAAGGACCGGTACTCCACCGGCAGAGCGATGCCGTGGGATTCCTCGAATGCCCGGATCTCCGCCTCCGGGAGCCGTGGCGCCAGCTCGTACCGATGCGTGTCCGCCCCGAACCGGTGCCACTCCGGGTCCCGTGCCGCCATCTCACGTATCCGTGCGCGTACGCCGTCCTCGTCCCAGCTCTCCATCCAGCGACCGTAACAATCACCTCCGAGAGCTCCCGGGCGCTGCTGGGAGTCAGTGCTCACGTGCTCGCAGGCGGCGCAGCATACGGGTGTCCGCGAAGCCGACCGCGCGGGCGGCGGCATCGACCGTGGCGCCGTGGCTGATGAGGTGCTCGGCGCGTTCGAGCCGGAGGGTCTGCTGATAGCGCAGCGGGGTGAGGCCGCCGGTGGCGCGGGTGAAGAGGCGGGTGAGGGTGCGTTCGCTCACCCCCGCGGCCGCGGCCAGGTCGGACAAGGGCAACGGCTGGTCGAAGCGGGCGTCGAGCAGGTCCTGGGCACGGTGCACGGTGTCGTCGAGGTGGGATCGGTACCGGAGCATCGCGCTGGCCTGCGGTTCATGGCCGTTGCGCCGCGCGTAGACGACCATGTCCCGGGCCACCTGGGCGGCGACGGCGGGGCCGTGCCGGGTGGCGATCAGGTGCAGGGCCAGGTCGATGCCACTGGCGATGCCGGCCGAGGTGACCACCCGGTCGTCGGCGGTGTACAGGACATCGCGGATGACCGTCGCCCTGGGGTAGCGGCGGGCGAGCTCGTCCTGCACATCGTGGTGGGTGGTGCAGCGGCGGCCGTCGAGCAGGCCGGCCCGGCCGAGGGCCTCGGCACCGGCGCAGACGCTCGCAACGGTCCCGCCCCTGGCGTGGTGGTCCCGGAGGGACTGCAGGCAGGCCGCGCCGATGGCAGGACTGCCGGCCAGGGTCGGCGCTCGCCAGCCGGGCACCACGATCAGGTCCTCGGGGCCGAGCTCGGGCCAGTCGAGCCGGGCCACCAGCGGCAGGCCCTGAGCGGTGGAGACCAGCGGCTGCTCCGCGATGTAGCTGAGTGTGTAAGGGTGCCCGAAATCGGCGGCCGTGGAAAAGACCTGCGCGGGACCTGCCAGGTCCAGCAGATGGACTCCGGGCACCAGGAGGAAGGCGATGTGGTTCACGATCCGGTCATCATGCCCGAGGCCCGGCCGCGGCCTCCAGTTCCCCGACAGTGGTGATGGTGGCAAAGCGTCCGGCAAGGGCGTACTCGGTGCGCCTGATGATCTCTTCGGCGCTCAGGGTGCGGGGATCCGACAGCAGTTCGGCGACGCTCTGGTCGGCGGGAGCGTCACGGTGCGGGATGGGGTGGGTCGCGGTGGCGTCGATGACGAAGGTGACCAGGTAGCCGAAGTCGCTGGCGACGCGGGTGGTGGTCTCGACGCACTGCTCGGTTCGGATGCCGCAGACCGTGAGCTCGCGGATGCCGCGCTCCGTGAGCAGTTGCTGCAGGTTGGTGGTGGTGAAGGCGTTGTGCGAAGTCTTGTGGATCAGCGGTTCCCCGTCCTGGCGCTGCAACTCCTCCATCAGCCGGACATGCCCGAGGGCGGGGTCGAAGACATCGCCGCTGCCGGGCTCGGAATGCAGCACCCACACCACCAGGTCCCCGGCCTGGCGGGCGAGCCGCACCAGTCGGTCCACCTGGTCGGCGATCTTCGGGTCGGAGATGGTCTCCCACAGCGGACGGGCGCGGAAGGATTCCTGGACGTCGATGACGATCAGTGCTCGGGTCATGCCCCAAGCCTGACCGGCGGGGCCGGAGTGGCGACAGGCCTCATCGGGTCCGGGTACGGACCGATCCGGTCACAGCCGGGGCCGGGACCACTCGCCGCGCACTCGCCACCGCGCCCTCTCCGCCGTCACCGTCAGCGGCATCTCACCTTCGTCGGCAGCGAGCTGCCCGGCCGGTGAGGCGGGGTGCCTCTGACAGGCGCCTGGTCTCGCCCGGCGTGACATCGCCGTCAAGGGAAGGGATCCGCCTGCTGATGCGGTCCCGGCGTCGAATGCCAAGCCCGAAGGCCAGCCCACGAACGCCGGGGTGGCGCCGCTGTCGCACTCCGTCGGCTGACCGGGAGCGGGCACGGTTTCGGGGCGCGGTGGGAGTGGGGTCGGCTGCTCACGCCTTCCCACGCAACTGGCCGTGTCCGAGCAGATCACCGACCACCGCGACCGCAGTGGCGTCCTGCCCGCTTTGTTCTTCGAGGCTGCCCCCCTCTGACCTGGCCTTCTCCTCCTCGGCGGCAGCCTTCTCCAGCGCAGTGACGACGTCCTTGCCCAGGTGTGTCCTGGCGGCATTATGGTGTGCCCGCACGGTGGTGGAGTCGATACCGACCAGGGACAGGTTCACCTCACCCCGCTTCGCGTCTTCCAGAAGTGGCAGGACAACTGGACGATCAACGGCCAGGACTACAACCCCGGTCGCTCCCTGGCCATGCCGAAGCTCGGCCAGGTGGAGATCTGGCGGTTCGTCACCGACTTCCGGGCTGGAAGGACACCGTCGACGTGCTGCCCGCACAGGGTGTCGAGGTCGCGGTCCGCTTCACCGACTACGCGGGCCGGTTCCTGCTGCACTGCCACAATCTCGAACACGAGGACATGGCGATGATGGCGGAATTCACCACCGCGCAGTGACATTGCGTCACCTGGGCGGAAGCATGCGGGACATGACTCGCCGCGCGTCGCTCCAGGAGAAGCGCGATCAGATCGCCAACCGCAGGAAGCGAGGCACGTTCAGCCGGCGGCGCCACTGGGCACCGGGGACGCTGGATGATCCGGCCGGAGCCTGAAAGCTCCGGCCGGGCTGACGGCCGTCGTCAGTGTGTCCTGCGGGCAGGGTCGGCGGCGTGCCGCAGTCCCCGCCCTTTCCGTCACCATCGACGTCATCGGTCGGGTCGCTGTTGCCAGGCCTGCCGGTGTCCGATGCCTTGGACGCCGTAGCCGACGGCGCACTCGACGGCGAGGCGCTGCTGCCGGAACCTGCGGTCGCGCCTGCGGCGTCGGAGTCGTCCGGATCGCAGGCGGCGACGCCGCTCAGAGCGGCGAGAAGCGCAACCGTGCTGAGAGCACGGCGAGTTGACATCATTCTCCATTCCCCCGAATGAGAGAGCTCGGTAACGTGATCATGGTTGATCGACGGAGCTTTCTACACCACGCAGTTGTTGAAAGGCCAATCGGCGAAACCGAGGCGAAGCCCGCGAGGAACGCTTGCGAAGACTTCGCCCGCCGCGACCAGCGCACCAGCACCGCCCGCTCGTCCTCGGACGACACCGGCTAGGCCATCGGCCGCCCCATCTTCGCCATTGAGCCAGCCTGCTGCTTCCATGAATTCCCAGCGCAGGGCCCTGGTCGAGGCCCAGCCCGGTGTCCGGGTGGCAGTGCGGGCACCCTGACACCTGCTGGCGGAGCGTCACCACCGGCTGCTCGCTGGAGCCACCCTACGAGGGCAGTCGGATCGGCCGCAGGCTGCCAGTCGACCTCCGTCGGCTCGACCTGCTCCTCGTTCAGGTGCAAAACCCGCAGATTGGTCCCCAGCCACATGCAGTTGGGATGGTGCGGCGCGCCTGGCGCCGGGTGACGGCAGGGCTGTGACGGAGCAGGCCAGGCCAACATCGGCTCGACCGGCGGCAAGAGGTGCACACCTCCACTTCTACGCCCGTCACGCCCCGCTCACCCGCCCGCGGCGCCGCGCAGGAACCAGCAGCGCCGCACTCGTGCAAGGAAGTGTTCGAGGCTCCCTGCCTCGGCCCGGGCCGGCGGCGGGCGCTCGGGGCGCCGTCACTCACGGCTCGCCAGCCCCAGCCCGGCGCGGCATGGCAGTCCCACCGCCTTCCACGGCACTCGGGCAGACCGCACCCCTGCGCCGCCGCTCACGCACCCGCCACCACTCTCTCGAAACGGGGCTGGTTCGTGCTGCGTGCACAGCAGCCGCTGGCTTGTCAGACCCTTCGCCTAGGCTGTGGCGGAGATTCGATCAAGGAGCAGGGCAGTGCGGATAGAGCGTCACCCGGTAGGCGGGCCCGTCGTGTCGGCGGCCCGTGAGGACTTCACGAACCGCATCGGGCGCCAGGTGCGGTCCATGTCGAGGGGCGGCCGGATGGCCACCTACGAATGGCAGTCGATCGCAGACGAGTTCCTCGACTACCTGGGTGCTCTTTCCGTCGAGACACCCGACCTGGACACCCCGGAGGCCAAGGCCGCCCTCAAGGACGCCTGCGAAGCCGCGGTCGGCGCCGTCGCCTACGCGGCGTACCACCCGCACTGCAGCTTCCAGGTCTTCCTGGAGTACGTGAACTTCGGCATGAGCTACGACCCGGGTGAGGATGCTCCCGAGGAGAGCGTCACGCCTGGGGAGTGGATCGACGCGCTCTGCCTGACGGTCCTCAGGGACAAGGCCAAGTGGCACGGCGAGGCTTTCCATTTCGCTCGGGAGAAGTTCGCCGAGCAGGCGCAGGGGACGCCCGTCGGCGAGCTCGCCACGGGACTGATGGCCGTGGTCCTGGACGACACCGGCGACGACGAGGAGTACCCGCCGAGCGCGCAGGCCAAGCTCGCCGCCGTCGACGCGGCCCTGGACCGCATCCGTACCCGCGCCCAGGAGACCGGCGAGCCGCTCCTGGACCGGCCGTACAGCGCGGCGCTGCTCACGCTGCGCGCCCTGACCGCCGAGGACCGGGAAGCCTTCGATGCCGCACTGGCCGACCTCCTGGCCAGGCACACCACCCTGCACGGCCCCGCGGCCTCCCCGAGCAGCCTTCTCCCGCTTGTCCCCATCGCCCTCGCCGCGCTCGCGTACCGAACCCTGGGCTGGGCGCCTGCCGTCCACACCGACTACCTCCCGCACGCGCTGGTCACCGGCTTCGAGACCCGAGGCCCCCGGGTCGGCGGGTTCGGCCGCAACCGGCGCCCGGACGCGGTCGCCGCGCTCGCCACGGGCCCGCTGGTGGTCGAGCGGCCGGTCTGCGAGCGGACGGTGAACCCGCGGATCGAGGCCATGTACGAGGAACACATCCAGGAGGCGTTCACGCCCGACGGCGAAGGTCCCCTGGCTGTCGGGCTGCTGGGCAGCGTCTTGGGCGATCAGGCGCGCCTGTTCAAGTGGCGTGCGGGGAGCCCTGGCGGCGTCACAGACGCGCAGCTCGCGAACCTTCGCCTCGCGTCCCAGACGGGGGCGGCCCTCTTCCGTATCGCCCTCGCGGAACCGGGCACCGAAGCCGAGGTGATTGTCGACGGCCGCACACTGCGTTATCAGGCCGAGCGGGACGAGGAAGCCGGCGCCGGGAACTGGCAGACGGCCACCGCCTTCGCCCTCATCACCGGCGCACGCGAGGACCTCGCCCCGCTGGTCCTCACCGGCCCGACCTTCGCCCGCCCGGACCGCTCCGCCTTCAGCGCGTACCGCGAAGCCCTCCACGCCTACCTCAAGGGCAATGACCCCGAACGGGCCGCGGAGCGGGCGCTGCAACAAGCCGAGAAAGCCAGGGACTGGGGCTTCGCCATGCCGCCGGCCGTGCTGCTGTCACAACTCGTGGAGGGCGACGAGGAGAGCTTCAACCTGGCCCTGGCCGACGCGCTCGAAGCCCACCGCGACTACTACCAGGTCGCCGACCGCGCCGACGATCCAGATGCTTCCGTGAACCTGGACATCCTCGCCCTGGCCTGCCACGCACGCCGCCGCGGCTGGTCCATCCGTGTCGAATCCCCCTACCTTCCGCAAAGTCTTCTGCAGGCCGCTGAACCCTTCTAGGAGCTGGTCCGCACCACATCGGCCCCGCTGTCCGTTTCACCGAGGAGTCGAGGGCGGACCGGTGCCTATGCCTGCCCATCTCTCTCCGCACGATCTCGGCGAGGTCCCCGCGTTACCGTCTTCGTCGGCTTCGCAGCGCAGCCTTCGACCTTCGGGTCCGGCTGAGTTTCCCCTCCTGCTGTTGATGATCCGGGGGTGGATCACCGAGCCTGGGGGCATCGACGGACCGCTGACGAGGGGGCCGGTTTCAACCCGGTCGCAAGAGCCCTTCGTAACCTGGATGTGGCAGCTCGGTGCCGGGCAAGGCCGGACCAGAGAGCGTGATGGAGGGGCCTGCACGTGAGCGACAGCGGCGACATCGACGCCTGCAGACGATCGCCGAGCTGGAGATGCTCATCGGGTTCGACGGCGACCTGGCCGGCGAAGCCACCGGGGTCGCGAACCGGCTGCACGGCCTGTTGACACCCGCCCCTCGCTGGAACGTGTGCCCGGCCACGGCTGCAGCATCAGGCTGTCCTGGCCCTGCAGCACCGGCTTGCCCAACCGCCGCCCGATCTCCCGAAGGAAGCCACAGAGCACATCAAGTCGTTCCTGGCCCTGCAACTCCCGCAGGTCGACGCCGAAATCGACTTCGTCGTCGGCATGGAACCTGAAGATCGGAAACACATCGGCCGTCGGCCAGACCCGCAGGCCCGGGCACTCGGTATCCGCCGCACCGGACACCCAGGTCGAAGAAGAAGCCACTCGCGGGCCTGTGAGTCGGTGAAGGAGGGGAGTGACGTGTCCGGACCCGTCAGGAGGGACCGGTGGCCTGCGGCGACTTCGGTCTCGGCGGGGTGCGTACCTGGGTCTCCCTGGCAGCCCGGAGAACAACGGACCGCTTATCTGCGAGCCCTCGATGCGTGACCGTGGGGTCCACGAGTCACGGCTTGAGCTGACACGTCTGCTCTACGCCGACTGCGACCAGGGCGGGAGGGCGATCTTCGCTCAGCCGTTTCTCCTCTCCACCAGCGTTCTTGCCAGGTCACCAGTCCTGCTGCGTGTTCACGCGGTTCTGGAGTTGCGCGGTCAACTCGTGGCCCTCGCCCAACACACGTTGGGCGTCGGCCAGGGCCTCCCTGTAGTACGCCAGAGCGCTGTCGAAGTCGCCGGCTCTCCGATAGGCACCGCCGAGGGTGCCCCGGGAGGTGATCGAATGCGGATGATCGCGGCCCAGGACGTGGATGCGATCCTGAAGGACCGTGTGCAGGACGGGGATGGCCGTGTTCAGGTCGCCGGCTTCCGCGAGGGCGCAGGCGAGGTTGTTGCGCGCCATCAGCGTGTCGGGATGGTTCGAGCCCAGGACCCTTGTGCGGTCGCGAACGACTTCCTCGTACAGGGCTATGGCCTTATCCGTGGCGCCAACCGCGTCATAGCAGCCGGCGAGATTGTTGAGGGAGGTCAGAATGTCCGGGTGGTCAGTGCTCAGGACACGCCGCCGGTCGGCGAGGACCGCTTCGGCCAGCGGGATCGCCCGCTCCCCGTCGCCGGCGACCTGATATATGAGGGCGAGGTCGCTGCGAGAGGTCAAAGTGTCCGGATGGTCCGGCCCCAGCACCCGTGCGCGGTCGTCGACCGTTCTCTCGTACAGCTCCGTCGCCCGTTCGAGGTCGCCCAGTGACCTGTAGGCGGACGCCAGGCTGTTGCCGGTGCTGAGGGTCTGGGGGTGGGCCGGGCCGAGCACCCGTTTCATGTCCTCGATGAGTTCGGTGTACAGCAAGATCGCCTGGTCCGGTCGGCCTGCCGCGCCACGCGCGGACGCGAGGTTGTGGCGCGCGATCAGCGTGTTCGGGTGATCTCGGCCCCGAACGCCCTCGTGATCGGCCAGGACCTCGGTGTACAGCGGGATCGCCAGGTCCGGTCGGCCCGCCGAATCGAAGGCGTGGGCCAGGTTGTTGCGCGCCATCAGGGTGCAGGGGTGGTTGCGGCCGAACACCCGCTCAGAGTCGTCAAGCGCCTGGCCGAGCTGCTCGATCGCCAGGTCCAGCCTGCCCGCTGCCTCGTAGGCGCTGGCGAGGCGGACCCGGGACGTGTGGGTCTCCGAGTGGTCCGGGCCCAGCACGTCTCGGCGATCGGCGAAGGCCGTCTCGAACAGCGGGATCGCGTGCGCCAGGTCCCCGGACTCCTCGTACGCTGAGGCGAGTGCGACGCGCATGGTCAGGGTCAAAGGATGCCTCGGTCCGAAGTCACGCTCGCGGGCTCGCAGGGCGTGCACCAGGTAGGGCACCGCGCGGTGCTGCTGGCTCTGCTGGATCAGGTGGATGGCCGTGTTCATGAACAGGGCGTCCGCGAGAGGGAGCGGGTCCTCGGAGGCCGATTCCGCAAACAGCGCGTCGATGTGGGGCAGCAGCAGGCGCCAGGTGGCCGTGTCCGCCAGGGCATTCTCTGCAGTGAAGGCTGCGGACAGGAGCGCGACGGCGTTGGTCCACCCCTCGCGGACGGCGTCGGGGCTGCGATGCGGGTTACCGGCTTCCGGCGTGCGGGTGACGGCCTGCACGAGGCGGTGCACTGAGATCCGGGCACCGGCAGGGTCCCCGTCGTCGTTCTTCAAGGTGATCATGCTGTAGGCGTTCAGTCGGCCGACGGCGCGGTTCGCCGCGGCCTGGTCGGGCATCGAGTCCAGAAGGCGCCGCGGGATCCCGGTCGGCGCGAACCATGCCAGAGCCCGCAGGAGTTCCACCGCGACCGGTTCCTGCTCGGCCAGACGGTCCAGCGTCACCGACCAGACCGCGGATACGGTCCGGTCCCGGGCCGTGCCGTTCGCGGCGTCGCGCAGGATGCTGGCGCGGTCGTCGGCCAGGAGCTTGAGATATTCGCGGGCCTCGGTCCCGGTCTCCTCCAGATAGGCGCCGGCCTGATCCAGAGCCAGCGGCAGGTGTCCCAGCGCACGGCACAGGTCCTCGGCTGCGGCGTCGTCGAGCTCGGCGCCTGCCCCGCGCAGCACTTTCGCGGCCGCCTCCGGCGCCAGCGTGCCCACGGCCAAGGTTTGGATTCCGCGCCAGCCGGTCGCCAGCCTTGTGGTGATCAGGAACCGTCCCTCGGGCAGTCGGGCCAGCAGGGGAGTGATGTCGCTTCGGTCGTTGACGTTGTCCAGGATCAGCAGCCACCCGCGATGCGCGCCCAGCCACGCCGTGGCCCAAGCGGCCGCCAACGGCGGGGCGGTCTCCGCCCAGCGCGCGTCAAGCCGGGCGGCGAGACCCGCGAGGCCAGCTTCGATCTCGTCCGGGTTCTCCGCACTCAGCCAGTGGATCAGGTCGTGGCCGCCCCCGTGGACGTCGGCGTAGTGGTTGGCCAGTGTCGACTTGCCCACGCCACCGAGCCCGGTCAGCGCCCTGACGATCAGGCCCGGGCCCGCAGCCTCCGAAAGCGCCGCGTACAGCTCGGCGATCTCCGCCTCACGTCCCACAACGGGCGCCCCCGCCACGTGAGCCGGGGACAGCGAGACCGGCGGCGACGGAAATCCGGTGTCGACGGGGCTTGGCGGCGGTCCGCCGAAGACCACCAGAACGTTGGTGGCGTCGTCACCGGTGGAGACGATGCCGTAGTTGTCCGCGCCGAGGGTCACGGCGCGAGCCGCGGCTCTCTCCACCTCGGTCATCCAGGGTTCGCGATGCTGTTGCGGACGTTGTCTCCCAGCGACACGATGCCGTGGTTGGTCGTCATCCGCACCGACCGGTCCCCGGAGACCGTCGCCGGGCCGACCCCCGACTCGGCCAGCAGCGCAGCCAGGTCGTCGGCCAGACCGTCCTCGCGACCGAGGGCCTTCTCGATCTTGGCTCGCAGTACGGCTGTGTAGTCCTCGTCCGCCGGATCGTCGGCAACGGCCAGGACCGCTCTGGACATCTGCGCGTCGGAATCGGGATTGCGCCGTAGCCGCTCCAGCAGCCTCCGCCCCAGTCGTACGGTGGCCTCTTCCGCAGCCACCTCGCCGTGGCCGAGAACATTCCGACCGTAGGTCGCCGCGGCGGCGGTCACGGCCGCGACCACGCCGTCAATCATCGAGCTGTCCATCGCCCCCCTATGGCCTCGGACACCGGCAGCACGCCGTGGTCGGAATATTAATGAAGAGCCCAGGCGTAAGGGGCGTTTTGGTGATTCCGGCGTCGGTCGGTTCCCGCCGCTTTTCGGGCGGCGACCGCCGCCTGAGCGAGGCTGGACTCCGAAGAGGGCGGACTGCTCGGCCTCCGGCCGGACGGTGGCCGACCTCGACGGGGTGGCGCGGTACTGGACGTCGTACTCCTACAGCGACGCCAGACAGTGCAAGGCGGAGACGCAGCACACCCCGCCGGGCGACAAGGCCACCTCATGCACCCTATGACGCCCCTGCCGACAACACGCCGCACACGCTGGACAAGCCCATCCTTCGAGCGGATCCAGACCGAGGGCGTCCGCGGGGGCGTCCGCCACACCGCCCGCCGCCGGTACGGCTCCTGGAGCCGTTTGAAGCACAACCCCGCCCCCAGCACAGCCCTGCGCCGGGTGTGCGGCCGGCCGGTCATGTCCCCGCCCCTTGCCGTATGGACGCGGTCGAAGGCGGCGCATCCGGCGACAGCCTTCGCCTCCGTCGCCGCGGTCGGGGCGGTGGTGCATCTGCTGGCCATTCGCCATCGAGAAGGGCCGGACCTGGCCTCGATGACGGCAGCGTAGCCGGTAGCGCCTACCGCCTGCTCCCGGCCTGACGGCCCGGCCTCACTTCAGGTGCCGGCTGAAGAACCGGTCCCCGTCCTCCACCTCGAACCACGGGGTACCGGCGTGCCCGCCCATATTGGCGTGCAGCGTCTTCTCCTTGCTGCCGAAGGCGTCGAACAGGTCGAGGGCCCGTTGCCGGGGGTTCCCTTCGTCGTCCCACTGCAGCAGGAACAGCAGCGGAATGGTGACCTGCAGGGCCTCCTCGCGCTGGGCGCGGGGCACGTAACCCCCGGCGAAGAAACCGGCGGCCGCGATGCGCGGCTCGACCACCGCCAGCCGGATACCGATGGCGGTCATCCCCGAGTACCCGACCGGGCCGCCGATCTCGGGCAGCGAGAGGAGAGCGTCCAGGGTGGTCCGCCATTCGGGGACCGCCTTTTCGACCAGCGGGCCGACGAAGGACTCGAAGATCTCGTCGACCGGCTCCCCGGCCGCCATCGCCCGGCGCAGGTCGGCGCGAGCCTGCTCGTCGGCGGCGGAACGGGGCCGGTCACCGTGCCCGGGGTGGTCGATGGCGGCCACCGCGTAGCCGTGCGCCGCGCAGTGCCGGGCCCGTGCGACCAGCCGCGGTTCCCTCTTGTGCAGGCCGCCGTTGTGGCCGATCAGGATCAGCGGGGCCGGTGCGCATCCGGACGTCCACAGGGTGCCGGGGATCTCCCCGAGGGTGAATTCGCGTTCGAGGACGCCGTCGTCGAGGCGCTGTTCGGAAGTGAATCGCATGGTCGTGCCTTTCGGGAGTGCTCTGGAACGGCACTCCCGGACGACCTATCGTCCGACCGCGACCCCGGAGGGGAGCACCCATGTCGATACTGCGTTCACGGGTACCACCTCCTCGCTCTCTGGCACGGCCTCCGGAAAGCTAGCAGTGGTCGCCGCGGTCCGCCAACGGGTTTTTGCGGAGGGGCCGGGCCCGGACGCCACGGACACACTCGCCTCAAGGCAGACTTCGGGCTCCGGGACCGCCCGCGAAGGCGGTCATGCTCCGCGCCGGCCTCGATCTGCGGACGGCACGCGGCGGCGCTGCGCGCGGGGCTGACCGAACCGGCCACGGCCGCCCCCCGTCGTTCGGATACGTTACGTGTCCGAACGACGGGGGGAGCAAACGATGTTCGACAGACGACTGAGGGCGATGCTCGGCCTGGCGGCGGTCCTGCTGGGCACGGTCACCGCCTGCGGCCTCGACGGCCCCGATCCCATCTCCGGCCTCAAGGACGACCTCCGGCACATCCCCCAGAAGACCATCCCGGCCACCCGCCCGCACATGGTCAAGCAGTGCACGACGGGCACCGCCCGGGTCGGCCACTCCTCCACCACCGGCTCCGGCAGCCACCGCCGGACCCGCACCTGGTACACCATCGAGCGTCGGCAGAACTGCCACAAGGTGCAACACGGCACCGAGACCTACCGCAAGGAGATCCGCGCGGAACGCTGGTGCGTCCGCCTCGACGACGTCAACGGCGACCACGACCGGGACAACGTCTGGTACCGCGTCGACCGCCGCGACTACAACCGGGTCCAGTTCGCCCGCTACCACACCCGTGTGAAGTTCGTCCCGGCGTCCAACAAGCCCTACTGTTGACGGCACGACGCAGCTACCTCCAGCGAATATCCGCAGAGACAGCGGGGTGCCCGGCGGCACGCGCAACCCATCGGAGTCCGGCGTGGACCAGATCCTCGTCGTACAGCCGCTTCCGCGAAGCCGTCTTCGCCCCGCCGCCCGCGGAGCCGACCGAGGTGTCGACTCCCTGGGCCGTTCTCCAACCGGCCGCCGTCGGCTGCAAGTTCCGCAGCCGCGGATCGACCACGCGTCGCCGGCGGTGCCGGCCGAGAGCACCAGGCAGCCGCAGCCGCTATTCGCCTTCCAGCGCTGTCACGACCTGAGGCAGGCCGCCACCGCCCACGATGAGCGCGAGGTGGTCGTGGAAGTCCCGGCTGTGGACGATCAGGCCGTCGCGGATACGCAGCACCTGGATGTTGGCGCATTCGAAGGTCCGTCCGGTGATGGTGCACCTGGTAGTCCCGCTCGGCGACACCGCGGGCGCGCGAGCTGCCGACGGCGACGTACCGGACCGGCATCGCCGCCATCCACGACGCCCTCGCACAACTCGCCACCGGACTCCGGCGCCGTATCGACCACTGGCCGGCAAAAGGGTGTGCCGCGATGCAACCTGCCTCCGAGTCCGTGCGTATGAGAGGCGACAGCGCACCTCACCCGGGGGATTACATGGATTTGGACCGCGCGGCCGGTCGACCCGCCGGCCGTTTCGACGCTGCTTTCCTGGCGTGCGCGGCCCTGTTCTCGGCCGTCGCTGTCCGGCGGACGAGAGTTCCGGCGTCAGGGCGGCCGCTGACGTGGACGTACCGCACGTCGCATTGCGCCCCCCAGTACCACCTCCCGCAAGCCCGGCACCCAGGACATCCTCTGCCTCAACTCGACCGGCGCCCGGCACCTCACCATCGGCGGGTCGCTGAGGCAGCGCCTTCGATCCTTCCCTCACCCAAGGCCCCCACTCCTGAGAGGGTTTCGAACCCCGATGACTGAACTGACCGCCAAGACGCCCGAGCTCACCTTCCTTCCGGGTGGCCGGCGCCGGCACCGCAAGCTCAGAGAGAATGGCACGGGAACCGGCCTGCGCCGGGCCCTCGTCCTCGCCATGGCCGTGCCCGTGGCGTACGCCGCTCTGGCGAGTCCGTCCGCCTTCGCCGCGCAAAAGGGTGCCGGCGCGACGGCCGAGGCTCACGGCCTGGACACCAGCGACCGGCAGATGGCCAAGAACCTGAAGACCCGGGTACGCGATCGGCGGCTGGGCTCGAACGTGAGCGGCGTGGTCCTCAACGCGGACTCGAACACCCTCGTCTGGGGCTACCACGCCTCCACCGCGCTGATGCCGGCGTCCAGCGCCAAGCTCGCCACGTCGACCGCCGCCCTGACCGTGCTCGGTCCGCAGCACCGGTTCACGACGAGAGTCGTCTACGGCCACGGCACCCTGACCCTCGTCGGGGGCGGCGACCGCACCCTGACCACCGCCGACCTCGCGGAGTTGGCGAAGACCGCGATCGCCGGACTCAAGGCCGCGGGCCGTACCACCGTGAAGGTCGCCGTGGACGACAGCCTGTTCCCGGAGCCGACCCTGGCCAAGGGCTGGAACGACGGCTACTACCCCGACACCGTGGCCCCGGTCCGCGCGCTGGTCGTCGACGGGCGCGGCGTCCAGGACACCTCCCTCGACGCCGGGCGGGCCTTCGCCAAGCAGCTGGCCGCGGGCGGCGTCACGGTCACCGGCGACGTCACCCGCGCCACCGCACGCCCGACGGACGTTCCCGTGGCCCGGCACAGGTCAGCCCCGCTGTCGGGCATCGTCCACACGATGCTCAAGCACAGCGACAACGACGTCGCCGAGACCCTGCTGCGGATGACGGCCCTGGGCGCCGGCCGCCCGGCCACCTTCGAGGGCGGCACCCAGGTCGTGCGCCAGGTGCTGAGCCGGGTGTACGGCGTCTCGCTGGACAAGTTCGAGCTCTACGACGGCAGCGGTCTGTCCCGGGCCGACCGCATCCCGGCCGCCACCCTCGCCCAGATCCTCGAACTGCTGACGCAGCCCCGCCACACGCACACCCTCGGCTCCGTCCTCGGCGGCCTGCCCGTCTCCGGTGAGGCCGGCAGCACGCTCGGCCCGGAGTACGGCCGCTTCGACGACGCCCACTCCATGTGCGCGGTGGGCAAGGTGCACGCGAAGACCGGCACCCTCACCGGCGCCATCGCGCTGAGCGGTCTGACGCGGGGCAAGGACGGCAAGTGGAAGGTGTTCTCCTTCGTCGAAAACGGAGCCACGGCCGACCCGAGCGCCGTCCAAGACGCCATGGACGACCTCGCGGCGACCGTCAACGGCTGCTACGCGTAAGGGATTCAGCCTCAGTACCGGTGGGCTTCGATATTCCCCCTGCGCCCTTTTCCGCGTCGGCCGCCAGGCCGGCGTGCGGGCGGTTTCAGGAGGTCGGGTGCTGTACTGCCGGGCCCACGTTCTCGGTGGCGGCCAGTGAGGCGAGCAGGCGTAGTCCCTCTTCCGAGGGGGAGCCGGGTTCGGCGGTGTAGATGGTCATGCTGAGTCCGGGTTCAGCGGCCAGGTCCAGGGACTCGTAGGCGAGGGTGAGGTCGCCGACCGCCGGGTGGCGGAACCGCTTGGTCCCTGTGCCGTGGCGGCGGACGTTGTGGGCGCCCCAGCGGGTGCGGAATTCCCTGCTGCGCGTGGACAGCTCTCCGATGAGGTCGTGCAGGTCCTTGTCGTGGGGGTCGCGGCCGGCTTCGCGGCGCAGCACGGCCACGGCCATGTCGGCGAACAGCTCCCAGTCGGGGTAGAACCGGCGTGTGGCCGGGTCGAGGAACTGGAAGCGGGCCAGGTTCTGCTGGTTGTGCGCGTCGGCGAACAGGTCGGTGTAGAAGGCGCGGGCGAGCGGGTTGGCGGCCAGGATGTCCATGCGGCCGTTGGACACGACCGCGGGCCCGGCCGTGATCGCGTCCAAGGTCCACTGCAGGCTGCGGTGCGGCGTCCACTGCCGGTTGCCGGCGCGGCGGCGGGGGCGGGTGAGGACGTCGGAGCCGTCGGCCGCCTGCGCCAGGTGCAGCAGGTGGGCACGTTCGGCGTCGTCCAGCTGAAGCGCGCGGGCGACCGCTTCGAGGACGGCAGGGGAGGCACCGGCCAGGTTGCCCCGTTCCAGTTTCGCGTAGTACTCGACACTCATGTCGGCCAGCGCGGCGACCTCGCTCCTGCGCAGCCCGGGCACACGCCGCCGGGACCCCGCAGGCAGACCGACCTGCTCCGGGGTGATCTTCGCTCGCCGCGAGGTGAGGAACTCGCGGACCTCCTCACGGTTGTCCATGCCCCCGACCGTACGTCCTGCCCGCCGGGCGAGGGATGTACTGGCGGTACACGTTTCGCTGGTGACTCGCTCAACGCCTGGACCAGCGGTTACCTGGAGCAGAGGCAATCCCCGAGCGGGGCCGACGCCCAGCGGGGTACCCGGCCGGGCAGCGCGCGAAGAGCAACGGCGCCCTTGCGTGCCCCCCGATTCGTACCCGCACACGGCCACGGCGGCCCGCAGGCCGACCCAGGTCCCGCCCCTTCAACGAACGTGAGGATTTACCCCATGCGCGGAGCAGTGATCCACGCCCCCGGCGATGTGCGCTTCGAGACCCTGGACGACCCGAAGATCCTGAAGCCGACGGATGCGATCATTCGTACGGCCGTCACCTGTGTGTGCGGCTCCGACCTGTGGCCCTGGCGCGGTCTGGACGCGACCGAGGCGGCGCACCCCATGGGTCACGAGTACGTCGGCTTCGTCGAGGAGGTCGGAGCCGAGGTCACCGCGGTCAGGCCCGGCCAGTTCGTCGTCGGCTCGTTCGCGACCTCGGACAACACCTGCGCCAACTGCCGCAACGGCTGGCAGTCCAGCTGCCTGAACCGTGAGTTCATGAGCACCTGCCAGGCCGAGTACGTGCGTATCCCCAACGCCCAGGGCACCCTGGTCGCCACCGATGAGCACCCGGCGGAGGAGTCCTGGCCCGGACTGCTGGCCGTTTCCGATGTCATGGGCACCGGCTGGTACGCCGCCGAAGCCGCCGAGGTCAAGCCCGGATCCACCGCCGTGGTGGTCGGCGACGGCGCGGTCGGGTTGTGCGCGGTGATCGCCGCGAAGGAGAGGGGCGCGGAGCGGATCATCGCCATGAGCCGTCATGAGTCCCGCCAGCGGCTCGCCCTGGAGTTCGGCGCCACCGACATCGTCACCGAGCGCGGTGAGGACGGCGTCGCACGGATCAAGGAGATGACCGGCGGTATCGGCGCCGACTCGGTCCTGGAGTGCGTCGGCACCGCCCAGGCCATGCAGCAGGCCCTGCACTCCGCGCGTCCCGGCGGCAACGTCGGCTTCGTCGGCGTCCCCCACGAGGTGGCGATCGACGGAAAGGAGCTGTTCTTCTCGCACGTCGGCCTGCGCGGCGGCCCCGCACCCGTACGCCGCTACCTGCCCGACCTGATCGATCGTGTCCTGACCGGCCGCATCGATCCCGGCAAGGTCTTCGACCTCACCCTGCCCCTGGCACAGGTCGCCGAGGGCTACCAGGCCATGGACGAACGCCGCGCCGTCAAGACGCTCCTCAAGCCCTGACCCACACCGTGGCTCCTGCGGAACACGCCGGCACCCGCGCGATCCCGTGAGCCGGTAACGAGAGCGACGCCGACCACGACGCGTCCACTGGCTGACCCCTGTCACCGACGAGGACTACGCCGCCGCCCCGGCCACGGACTGACACCTGGCCCGCACACCTGGGACGCAGCAGCAACTTCGCCGGCGGGCAGATCGCGACCGCGCAGAGCGCCGCCGCCTCCCGCAACTTCATGGGCCTGGTCTCCGAGCAGAGCCTGTACCACCCGACCGCACGCACCATCGAACTCGACGTGAGGGACCGTTGGTGCGGCGTCCGGGTGGCGAGCCGGACGCCGCACCCGCGCACGTCAGGCCGAGACGGTGACCGCTCGGCCGAGGTGCCGGGCGAAGAACCGGACCGCGCTGTCGGCCTCGAACCGGGGCAGCTCCTTGTGCTTGCCCGAGTTCACATGCAGCGACTTCTCCTCCGAGGCGAACGCGTCGAACAGCGCGAGCCCTTCCTCGCGAGAGATGTGCTCGTCGTCCCACTGCATGTCGAACTCGATCGGGATGGTGATCTGCTTCGCCTTCTCGGCCAGGACGTCGGGCCAGTGCTGACCGAAGACCGCGGCCGTGATCCGGGGTTCGATCGCCACCAGCGGTATGCCGATCGCGGTGCCCATGTTGATGCCCCAGAAGCCGACCGGCCCCTCGGTACCGATCTCCGGAAGCTCCTGGAGGGCGTCCAGGGTCGCCAGGTACTCGGGGACGGCGAGCTCCGCCAAGTGGGCGTTGTAGCGAACGACGATCGGGCCTTCCGGCTCGCCCGCCGCCCTGGCCCGGAACAGCTCGGCGATTTCCGCCTCGTCGTGTGCCGTGCGCGGCCGGTCGCCGTGACCGGGCGCGTCGATGACGGCGACGTGGAAGCCGCAGCCGGTCACGAGGAGGCGGGCCCGGCCGGCCATCGCGGGGTGCTTCTTGTGGTTGCCGCCGCCGTGCGCCATCAGGACCAGAGGCGCGCGATCGGGCGCATCGGAGGCCGGCGACCAGAGGACGCCGGGGACGTCGCCCACGGTGAAGTCGCGTTCGAGGATGCCGTTCGACGAGGACTCGGCGGTGAAGTGCAGAGAGTTCATGGTGGTGCCTTTCGGGAGTGCCTTGTGGTGGAGGCGCTCCCGGCGACACCTACATCAGTCGCCGGCCGTGACGGGAACGGGGAGCACCCACGTCGATACAGCGGTCATGGGTCTCACCTCCTCGGTGGTGTCACGGTGGACTGAAAGCTACCAGCTTGATCATGATCTCGGCCAGGCCTTTTCCCCACCACGTGATCGCAACGCCCGACAGGCCCTGGCACTCCAGCCGAGGTCCTCTATCGCCGCTGGTCAGGGCCCTGTGCGTTGGCGTGGTGGGCTGATGTTGTGGCTGGTGCCCTTCTATCTAGAACCTGAGTTGTTTCTAGAATGGCCGGGTGAAGGACATCGACGCGATCGCGGCGTTGCAGGATCCGGTCCGGCGCCGTCTGTACGAGTACGTGGTGAGCCAGGGTCGTGAGGTCGGCCGCAACGAGGCCGCCGAAGCGGCCGGGGTGGCGCGCACGCTCGCCGCGCACCACCTGGACAGGCTGACCGAGGCCGGGCTGCTGGAGAGCGGCAGCCGCCGTCTGACGGGTCGCTCGGGGCCGGGAGCGGGCCGTCCCGCCAAGGTGTACACGCGGGCGCGGGGTGAACGGGCGGTGTCATTGCCCGCCCGCGACTACCGCACCGCCGCCGAACTGCTCGCCGAGGCCGCCGAGCAGGCCGGGCTCGACGCCGGGCTCTGCGCGGCCGCGCGCCGCCGGGGCGAGGCCCTGCGCGGCTCGGCGGCGCCCTGCGGTGGCCTCGAAGAGGCCATGGCGATGCTGGCCGCCCGCGGCTACGAACCGCACCTGGAAGGCGCCGCGGGTATCCAGGACGCCGAAGGCGCCAAGGGGGCGACCGGAGAAGCCACCCCGGTCGTGCGGATGCGCAACTGCCCCTTCCATGCCGTCGCCGAACGCTTCCCGCCCCTCGTCTGCGGCATGAATCTCGCGCTGCTGGAGGGGTTGTTCGGCACGGACGGTCCCGTGCGCGCCCGCATGGACGCCCGGCCGGGGGAGTGCTGCGTGGTGGTCGAGAGTTCTAAAAACAATATTCGTTGACATAGAAAGTCGCCCGTGCTGGGATGTGACCATGACTGCATCCGTGCGTGCCGCCCACCTCGCCCAGCTCAACGTCGCCACACTGCTGCAGCCCCTCGACGACCCGCGCATGGAACCGTTCGTCGAGATGCTCGACCCGGTCAACGCCGCCGCCGACGCCGCGCCCGGCTTCGTGTGGCGGCTGGTGGAGGACGGTGCGGCCGACGCCACCGCCCTGCGCCCGGCGGGCGAGGACGTCATCGTCAACCTGACGGTGTGGGAAACCCCGGAGGCGCTGTGGGACTTCAGCTACCGCAGCGGGCACCTGGAGGTGATGCGGCGGCGCCGCGAATGGTTCGAACGGCATGTCGAGGCACACCTGGTGCTCTGGTGGATTCCCGCAGGCCACCTCCCCACCGTCGACGAGGCCCTGGAACGGCTGGCGGACCTGCGGGCCAATGGGCCGTCCCCGAGTGCGTTCACCTTCGCCTCCTCCTACACCGCCGCCGAGGCCGCCCAGCACCTTCAGACCGTGCGGCAGGGGCAGCTTTAGGCGCTGCCCGGTGCGCGAGGGGGATGGGGTGCCGGATCTGCTTGCGCCCCGGGTGGCGGCGGTCGCGGCGGGAGCCGCACGCCTTGGCGGTGGGTCCCGCCGGGTGGGTGGCCGGTCGCCCTGTCAGATCGGGGCCTCGGAGGCCAACAGGACGGAGAGGAACTCCCCCCGGGCCCGCAGCTCGGCGAGCTGATACCGCATCATCGCGCTGAGCATGCCCTGGCGTCGGTGTGAGGGCAGCACGCCGACGAAGCTCACCCCGGAGACCGGGACGAGGTGTTCTCACCGGGCAGCGTGAGCCCGAAGGAATACGCGCCGGCGGTTCCGACAGGTCGCCCGTCCGCAGTCCTGGCGAGCAGGTTGCGGTCCATTTCGAGCGCCGACCACCAGGCCTCGCCGCCCCCCTCGGCCGGGGTTTCCGGGAAGAGCCCGAACGCGGCATGGAGTGTGTCGACGAAGACGTCGAGATCCTTGTCGGTCGTAGGACGGATCTCCATCGCTGCCACTGCGTCCCGGGACGCGGGCACCAGGATCATGGTGCCCGCAACAGTGCAGCGTTGACCCCTGGCCAGGTCAAACGAATTGCGGCCGGCCTCACAGCTGGTCACCCCACTGCCCGTGCCGCCCCGGTCACGGCCGATCGACAACGGCCCGTTCCCACAGGAGGAGGAGCGGGTCGCCGCGCTGCTCGGCTCCACTGGACCGCACAAGGACCGAATCGGGTGGGGTGTGGAGTTCAGCGGGTGGCCGCAGGCGGGGGCGTCGGCGGTCGTGTGTCGGTCGTCCCGCGTTCCAGCTGGCGCGTCTGCCGGATCAGCGTGACGAGCACGGCGGCGAGCAGGCCGGCCGCCGTGGCGATGGCGGGTGTCCCGGCTACGCGGGTGAGGAGGGCGCCGGTCACCGCGCCTGCCACGAAGGCGGCGACTACGGCGGTGTACCGTCCCGCCCGGCGTGCGGCAGCCGGTTCTTTGCCCATGCACCACTGGTGGGCGGCGACGATCGCCTTGTGCAGGTTCCCGCTCTCCGCGAGGGTGGTGTACGGGCTGTCGCGCAGCGTGGTGAACGTCGAGAACTGCAGCGCTGCGACGAAGGACACCGTCACCGTCGTCATCTGCTCCGGCATGCCGGCGGGCAGGGTCGCGAGCGCTGACAGCAAGGCGATCTGAAGCGTCAGCATCAGTCGCAGCGGCCGGTGCACGAGCCGTTGCACACGGGGCAGGCCGAGTACTTGCACCACAAGGACGCCGACGCTGAAGGCCGCGATCGGGGCCAGCAACAGGAGGGCTCTGTGCCAGTGCCGGGCCGTGGCTTCCACGCAGAAGAGCAGGACGTTACCCGATTGCAGGTTGGCGAACACCTGGTGCCGGACGAATGTGTAAGCGTCCAGAAAGCCGCCGACCGCTGCCAGAAGGACCCCGACGGTCAGCGTGTCGGGTCGGCGGTGGATCGGGGCCATGTACCAGAGCATGCACGACGTGACCTGCTGCGGTGCGCTGGACACCGGCGCAGGGTGCGAGATGAGGCCGAATGTGGCGCACTCGCGCCTGCTGGTGGGAGGGCTGCCTTCCCGCTTTTCCAAGTCCTGCCGCAGTGCTGGACCGGCACATGCACCACCCGCGGCCGAGCCTCGCCGACGCGGGCGGCAAGGCATTGCGGCTATGCGTACTCCACCGGCAGCTCGGCTGGCACGTGTCGATCAGGCTCTGATCGGCACGTGCCGCAGGGGAGGTGAACTCTCGGTCGGGCGGCGGATCAGCTGTCGTCTGTCGTGGAGAGGGCTTCGGCGATGATGCGGGTGGCGAAGTGGGGGTCGTCGGTGAGGCGGTTGATGTGCTCCGCGAGCAGGAAGGCGGTGGCTTCCAGCGGTGTCATCTCGTCTTTGGTCCAGTATCCGTACTGTTTGCGCCAGAGGTTGGGGCTCAGGTCGGTGCCCGCGGCGACGAGCAGGCCGGCCATGGTGGGGATGGTCTCGGGGCGGATGCTGGTGGGCATCATCCGCATCGAGGCCACGAGGTTGGGCACCACGCACGCGATGACGTCCTCGTCGTGGTGCTCGTAAGCCGTGCGCAACCACTGCATGTACATGAAGATGAGGGTGCAGGTGCCGTCCAGCAGGTCATCGATTCCGCTGGGGCCCAAGGATGCGGCGAACTGGTCGGTCAGCGCCTGTTGGCCGGGGTCGGGCTCGATGTCGCCGTCGTGGACGGCTTTGAGCCGGGAGTCGATCATCATGAGCGCTGCGCTCACATCGCCGGCGGGAGCGTGCTTCGGGTCGCAGGGCGATGACACAGGATTACCTCCTCATGTGACCGCGGTGGGCCGCGCGGCGTGTCCGTACAGTAGACCGCCGAGGAAGCCGGGGTCTGCCGTATCCGGGTCAAGGGCCTTGCGCGGAAGCGGAATGGCTGCTTGATGTCTCAGGAACGGCCGGGGGTGTTCGTCGGCTGTCGCTTGGCGAGCGCTTACGGCCGCCCCTGACCGCCCGCCACAGCCCCGGGATCTTCCGGCGCCGCGACTCCGGTGCGCTGTTGGTCGTTCTGCGGACCAACCACCAGGATCCACCGGAGTCGCGGTCGTCTCTGAGCAGAGACCGACCGCCGCGGCGACGATCGCCACCGCAGGACGATACGACTTCCTGCAGCGTCAGCCACGGCTGCCGGTCCCGGTCCGCCAAGGGCTTGCGGCCGGGCTGACCGGAACGCCGCTCGCGTTGCGGCAGCAGCGGGTCAAGACGGTCGCAGGCCTCGGGTCGGTGACCTGCTGCCCGACTCAACAGTGACCGGTGAGCGGGTGACGAGAGCGCTGGTCACCCCTGGTGTGGCTTTCTTTCCTGGTTCCGTGCCTCGCTCAGGCGGCGCCGTACCCGCCGCCCCACGGGTCGCGCAGTCCGGCGACGCCGTCAGGGGTGCCGATGCCGGTGGGGGCGTCGTAGCCGGGGAGTGCGGAGAAGGAACCGGCCATGCCGACGGTGACGTCGAAGAAGTTCTGCGGGTGGGCGTAGGGGTAGGAGTTGGGGAAGGTACCCGGGGCGGGGTCGCCGGCGAGGGCGTACATGCTGGCGACCAGCGGGGAGGCCACACTCGTACCGCCCGCTACGAACCAGCCGGTGGTACCGCTGACGGTGGGGGACGTGGTGTACACCGCGACGCCGCTGGCCGCCGCGTTGGTGGTTGGCTCGCTGGTCCCGGCGCCAGGGGTTCGTGTGCCGGATCTGCCGTCGCCTCAGATAACGACGGTTTCGGCAGGAAGTGTGCGCTTTGTCGCCGCAGGCGTGGTCCGGGCGGTCCTCGGATACCCGCGAGCCGGTCGCGAGACTCGAATACTGTCCAGGACCCTGCGCGAGCTGCAGCCGAAGTTCTTGTACTTCGGAAGCTGTTGATCTGGAAGGCCTTCGAGTGGTGACTGGGCAGCCGATCTGCTTCTGGCCGGCCTTCCGTGATGAGTAGGCGCGACAGGGGGCCCGGGCGATGCCGATGCCGAGCGGCATATCGTGTCCAGGCGAGGGACATCTCCATCACGGGGGCGGACATGGCAACAGCTGGCCAAGAGGCGGAGATGGGGGTTGCGACCGATCCCGATCCAGCGTCGCCCGCGGATCTGGTGCGGCGCATCGAGCACATCGCACTGGCTCAGGGTTTCGACTTGGGCGAGGTGCGGACTCGCTCGGGGTGGGACGCCGGCGCCGAGGTGAGCACCGATCGGGGAACGGTCGTTGTTACTCCTTGCGCGGAGGATTCCTTCTGCATACGGATCCTCCGCCACCGTGGCTTCGCGTCCTCGGAGGGGTGGACGAACGACCTTGTCGCTGCGGTGGGTGTCGCGAATCTGTGGCACCAGGGCGGCAGCCTGCGGGAGCTGCGCGACCGTTTTCCCTTCATGAGCTGGAGCGAGCTGGCGCAAGCGTTCGAGGATGGTGACCCTGCTCCTGCAAAGTGGCGTGAGCTGCTTTCCAGCGAGTGGCATCTGCGTGATCGACCATTCCTCATGGCGGCCCACGCGCACCCTCAACTGCGGAGAGTCTGGCCCGACATCAGCCACAGGAGTCTGACGCTGTGCCGAACGCCATTCGACTTGGAATCGGGCCTGGTGAAGATCTGGCCGCTGGAGGAAGGCCGCTATCGAGTGACCATGTACCCGGGCGATTTCTGGCGTGAGGAGTCCTCGCTGAGTACGGCACTTGAGGTCGCCGCTGCCTGTTTCGCTTCTGCGGCGGCTGACGGTGGTTGAAGGGGGCCTTGACAGTCGACGCCGCCGCCTGCGCGCCGGCCGGGACGTGTCCGCAGTGCGACCAGCCTGACGTGCGCGTTCACAGCGGTTGCTGGCGGTACGAAGCCGGGTTGCCCCTCGCCGGCCAGAGAATGGTTGTGCGCCATATACGGTTCTCCTGCTCGTGGAGTGAGGGGCCAGCCCCTAGCGGTCAGCCTCGGCTTCGCCGTGGCACTTCAGGTGGACGGTAGCCGTCGGCTGGACGAGGCTGGTGATCCGGGTGGTGTACCCAGTTTGGATGAGAGGCGCCGGGCTCAGAGCGGCGTTGGCTTGCTCGCCGGGCGCACGGATTCCGTACGGGCGGCCTTCCCAGCCTGCTGGCCGACGGCCAGTCCTTCCCGGCATTTCCAACCTGCGAGTGGGCCGCGGAATTGGGCTGACGGCAGGTGAAGTCCCTGGTAGATGGGTTTTCGGCCAAGAAATCCGTCTCCCCACCAGCGCAGGGCCCAGCGGCAGTCGTTCCCGCGCCGTGTGGGGATCCCCTGCTGGTTGATGCTGAGGGTGCCGCGGTCACGGCCGGGCACGACCGTGACGGGCGGCATGCCGGGCCCTTGGACGAGCGCGATGACGGTCAGCCCGGCGTTGTAGCTGATACGTATCGGCCCCAACGGGCAGTCGGTCCTGCGGCGCTGGGAGAGCCGGATGGTACGGCGCTTGCAGAAGAAGGACATGGTCGTATCGGCTCGAAAACGTGGGGTTGGGGACGGGACAGTCACGCGCGGCGACGCCGATCGTCGTCAGCTGCGGGGCGGCCCCGGACGCCAGGACTGGTACGGCACGGCTCCTGGCGCGGATTGCTGATGCGGCATCGCCATGGGTGCTGGGCGGTGGGTGCGCAGCAGCGCGTCGAACCCGCCATGCAGTTCCCGGCACTTGTCGGGCGGGGCGGTGTAGGCGACGACGGATCCGTCGACGAGTTGGAGCGTCACCACGGCGCCGGTGCCCGGATCCTCCTGGCCCAGCCACACTCCGCCGAGGGCGGTGGCAGGCACCCACCCCGCCTCGGACTCCGGGCCGCCACCACGCCATCGGCGCAGCACCTTCCGCCGATAACCCGGGAACAACAGACCCGGCAGGGTCACCACGACGACGACGAAGACCACGATGTTCCCCACCACCTCAGCCGCCCACCGCAGCACCGCGAGGAGCACCGCGTAACAGGCCGAGACGATGAACACCCAGAGGCAACCCACGGCGACGACATGCGGCGCACCGACCTTGTTCAGGAGGCTGTAGAGGCCGACTGAAGCGAGCAGCACCAAGACCGTGACACACCCGGCCGTATCGCCGAGGAACGCTTCAGCGATGCGGCCGGCGAGCCGGTCGCGTCTGACGACGAAACCGTTGTCATGGAATTGGACACGTACACGTCCCCCGGGTGTGGCTCTGACGCCTTCGATCTCACGCATGCCGGTCACCCTAGCCGGACGTCCACCGCTCAACTGTCCCGCATGAACGCCACCACCGCCGTTCTGCCCGGTAGTGGTGCGATGCTTGGGAGTCGGCATCATGTCCGGTGATCGTCTCGGGCAGGGTGAAGCATCGGCGGCGAGTTTCGCCGCGAGGCATCGGGACACACCAGCAGCAGTTGGGTGACGTCGTTGCGGTTGCCGCCGGTCAGTGACACTGAGAGCGGGATGCCCTGGCCGTCAGCGAGGATGTGGTGCTTGCTGCCCGGCCGTGCGCGGTCGACCGGGCTGGGACCGCTTGTGGGCCTTGGTGGCTCGCCCACACGGGATGAGCCGATCACCGCCCGCGGTCGGTCAAGCCGCTTGGCGGTGAGGGGACTCGCCGAACATGACCCTACGTCAGCGAGTTAGTGTCGAGATTGAGCGTTGGGTCCGTCGGCAGATCAGTCGTGCGGGGATTCGCCGGCAGCCGAGCGACGACCTCCGATGGAGGCGGCCAATGCGTCTACCACGATCGCCGCGTCTGCCTCTGCGACATCTGCTGGGTATTCCGGCAGCAGATCGTCCCAGACGGGCATCCATGATCCGTACAGCTGGCTCTGGCCCTCAGGCCGGGCGAAGAACCAGATGTGCAGGGGTGCGCCTCCTTCGTCACCCCCAACACCGCCGCAGCCGAAACGCCTTGCGGCGCTCGTCGAGAGGGGCGAGGCCGACGATCTTCCCCACGGCGGTAAGCAGCTCGTACAGCACGGCGACCAGTGTCGTGCGTGCTCCGCAGCGCCAGGGACACCCCCGGACACCCGCACGGCACCCGACGGGGCCGGGCGGCCATGGAAGCCGACGGCCCGGATCACTCGGTGATCCGGGCCGTCGCCGTGCGACCGGTCCGTCATGCCGCTACGGCCACCGGCGCGGCATGCTCGGCTTCGTCCAGCCACGCCATCAGGGAGGCGCGGGCGCGGGCGACCCGTGAGCGGACCGTGCCGATCGGGCAGTCGCTGACCAGCGCCGCCTCCGCGTAGGGAAGTCCGACCAGCTGGGTGAGGACGAATGCCTCGCGGCGGTCGTCGGGGAGCGTGTCCAGCAGCTGGGTGAGTGCGATGCCGTCGTCGAAGCCGGGCAGGTGGCGCGGCTGGACGCGTTCGGCGGCCGACTCCCAGTCGTCCGTGTCCGACAGGCGGGGGCGGGACGAGTTGTAGCGGATGCTGTCGATGACCGCCCGACGGGCGATGGACAGCAGCCAGGTGCGGGCCGAGGAGCGGCCTTCGAACCGGTGCAGGCTGCCCAGGGCCCGCAGGAAGGTGTCCTGAGTCAGGTCGTCGGCGCTCTGAGGGTCGGCACCGAGGTACGTCACGTAGTGGCGGACGTCCCGGTGCAGGGCGCGTACGAAGAGGTCGACGGCATCGGGGTCGCCACTGCGGGCGGCGAGGGCCAAGGCCGTGATCGAGTCTTCTCTCGAGTTCTTCCTCGATTGCTCGCGCGATGCAGGCAGGGCAGGAGTGATCACCTGGGATCTGTCCTTCTCGGGAATCAGGTATCCGGCGTACGGCCGGCACGCGCCGCAGGGCAGCGGGCGGCACGATCGGAACCGGTGATGGGGTGGACGGCCGGGCGCTGGAGCGCACGGCCGATGCCCGAGGCGGAAAACCGACGGCTCGACGGCTGTGGGGACGACCTCGGGGAACCGGCTGTCGTCAGGCGACAGCGGTCCCGGCGGGCGGCCCCCGAGAGGTGATCGCGTGAGTGAGGAACAGGCGGCGCGGAGCCCGGTCCGACTCCGCTCGGCGGGCCCGGACGCGCGGCCGGTGCGGCGGCACGGGCAGCCGGAAAAGCAGACACAGCGGCGCGAAGAGCCAGCCGGCGACGGCCCGCAGGATGCGGAACGCGGCGCGTTCGCCGTACGCGAGCCACAGCGCGCACAGCAGCGCGGCCAGCAGGTGGGCGCAGAGCATGCCGGTCGAGGACATGGCCGCCATGTCGTGGGCGACGGCGCTGGCAGGCGCCGCGGAAGCCATGTGGTCCATCGAGCCCATGGAGCCCATCGAGCCGATGGAAGGCATGGAGTGCATGGCGGCCATGTCGTGGCCCGTTGAGTTCATCCCGCTCATGGAGCCCGCCCCCGACGGCGAACCGCACAGGAGGTAGGTGAGCCACTGCTGGGCGAGCGACCTCCCACCGGACGCTGCGGGGTGGGCGACGGCCTGGGCCAGAGAGAACGACGAGTGGAGCACGGCCTGGGTAGCCACCGCGACGCAGACGACGAGAAGCGGTCCGCGTTCCCGGTCGGCCAGCCGCCAGGCCAAACCGCCCGTCGCCACCGCGCCCGCGGTCATGGCCCACCAAGGCACCGCGGTTCCCGACATCATGATGTGACCCAGGGCGGTGAGCAGCACACAGCAGGCCGCGAACACCGCGGCCCGTACCGTGCGAGAACACCACCCAGCAGTCATGGCGGCCTCATCCTCGCATCCGCGCTTCCATGGTCACCGGGGGGTACGAAAAACGGACTATGCCCCCTCAGCCCCGAACTTGTGATCCAGGCCACAGCATCGGGCCGGAACTCCTGGGCGGTTGAGCCCGACCTCTCTCGAAGGCCCGGAGATTTCCCGGGCGGGGAGGAGGAACGCCGGTGGCGGCGGACCAGAGCCAGACTCAGAGTCAGATCGGGACGGCGGCCGGAAGCGGTCCGGCACGGGCGACCGGTGCCATGACGGCGCTGCTGACGTGTGCCATGGCCTTCTCGATGATGCAGCTCTTCCTGCTCGGCGCGCTCGGACCACGGCTCGTGGACGACCTGAAGGTGTCACCGACCGTGCTGGGGCTGACGACGACCGTCGGCTTCGGGGCCGCGGCCGTGCTCTCCCCGGCGGGCGGGCGTGTGGTGGACCGGCTGGGTCCGCGCCGCTGCCTGGTCGCGCTGCTGCTGGTGTCGGCGGCGGCTCTGGCGCTGATCGGCTCGGCGCCGGGCACCGGGTTCCTGCTGACGGCGGTCGCGCTGGGCGGGCTCCCGCAGGCGCTGGCGAACCCCGCCACGAACAAGGCCATCCTGGCCTCCGTACCGGCGGAGCGGCGTGGCCCGGTGACCGGGATGAAGCAGTCCGGGGTGCAGCTGGGCGCGTTCGCCGCCGGGCTGCCGCTCGCGGCACTGGCCGGGGCGGCCGGCTGGCGGGGCGCGGTGTGGACGGCGGCCGGCGCAGCCGTGCTGGCGGCCGTCTGGGCGGCTCGTGCCTTGCCCGCCGACCCGCCGCCGAAGGCTGCGCCGGCCTCGTGGGTCCCGCGCGGCGCGATCGCGTGGCTGGCAGCATTCTCGCTGCTGCTGGGCTGCGGCATCGCGTCGGTGAACACGTATCTGGCGTTGTACGGCGTGCGGCGGCTCGGGCTCGGGCCGACGGCAGCCGGTGCGCTGGTGGCGGTGCTGGGCATCGCGGGCGTCGCCGGGCGGGTGGGCTGGTCGAAGGTGGCGGGGCAGCCGAGCCGGGCGGTGTGGCTGCCGTGCGGACTGGCCGCCGGTGCGGTGGGAGCCGCACTGCTGCTGGCGGCCTCGGCATACGCGCACCCGCTGGCGTGGGGCGCTGCGGTGGCCGTGGGCGTCTTCGCGGTGGCCGCCAACGCGGTCTCGATGGTGCTGGTGATGCAGCGTGCGGCGCCCGGCCGGGCCGGACAGGACTCGGCGCTGGTCTCGGCCGGATTCTTCGCCGGGTTCGCGATCGGCCCGCCGCTGTTCGGGCTGCTGGCGGGCGCAGGGCGGTACGGGACCGGGTGGCTGTCGGTCGCGGGAGAGTTCGTGGGGGCGAGCGTGGTGGCGCTGACCTGGGCGGTGCGTGAGCGGCGTTCGGTCGTACGGCGATGAGCGGGGCGCGTGCGGCGAAGGGCTCGGCGGGCATGGCTCCGCAGCCCCGCCCTGACGTCCCCGACTGGGTGGCTCCTGCGCTGGATTCCGTCCTGGAGCGGGTGGCTGCCACCCAGGCCCAAGTCGGTGACCGTTTCCCGCTGTTCGCCGACCCCTGCACCGGCCTATGGACGACGACCGGACGTGGCTCGTGGACGGGCGGCTTCTGGGCGGGACTGTTGTGGCTACGCGCCCGCTACACAGCGGACGACGGCGCTCACGAGGCGGCGGCGAAGTGCACCGGTCGGCTCGCGAACTGGGTGCACGCCGACACGGCCGCCCGCGGATTGATCTTCTGGAACGGGACCGCGCTCGCCGACACGCGCGAGGCCACCGAGCTGCGGGACCGCGCCGCCCATGCCTGCCTGGATGCGTACGACGCCGAACTCTGTCTCGTCCCGTGGGGCTCGGCGTTCGGCGGCCCCCGCCTCCTGGCCCGCGTGGACGGCGTGTCGGGCATGGTCCCGCTCCTGGCAACGGTGGACGAGCAGGCTGCCGAGGCTCATCTACGCCGCCATCTCGAACTCTGCCTCGGGGAGGGCTCCTTCGGCTGGTCCTGGCGGTACGAGCACCCTGCGCGCTGGGTCCCGTGCGACGATCCGCCGCCCGGCTGGAGCCGGGGCCGGGCCTGGCTGCTGCTGGCCGTGGCCGACGCCGTACACCGTCTGGGCGCCGACGATCTGGCTGATGCCACACGCCACTTGATCCCGGCCCACACCGTCCCGCCCGCGAACGAGACCCACCCCGGAGGTCCTCTCGACACCTCCGCCGCCGCCATATCCGCGGTGGCTCTGCTCAAGCTCGGCCGACGCGAACGGGCCGTCCAGGTGCTGCAAGAACTGGTCCGCACCCATCTCTCGGGCGACGGCCGACTCCTGGACGGCTGCTACGACCTCACCACGGGAACGGCGACACGGCACGAGCTGATCTGGGGCGACTTCTACCTCGCCCACGCACTCGCCGCGCTCACCGGGCTCGTCGACCCGCATGAAGCCTAGGTGGTTCGCAGTACCCGCCGCGCGACCGAGGTGACGTGCAGTTCGTCCGGGCCGTCGAGGATCCGGGCCGCCCTGCCGGTGCGGAACAGTGCGGGCAGGGCGGTGTCCGGGCCGAGGCCCGCCGCGCCGTGTACCTGGATCGCCGCGTCGGCCACCTGCTGGAGAGTGCGGGCGGCGGCCACCTTGGCCAGGCCCACCTCCACGTGCGCGTCGAGTCCGGCGTCCAGGCGGGCCACGGCTTCGTACACGAGGGGGCGGGTCGTGCGCAGCGCCAGCAGCGACTCGAAGACGTGGCGCTGGACGAGTTGGAGGCCTGCGAGCGGGCCGCGGGAGCGGGTGCGGGTCGTCGCGCGTGAGCGCATCAGGTCGAAGGCCCGCCCCGCCTGCCCCAGCCAGCGTAGGCAGCGCAGTGTGCGGCCGAGTTGGAGCCGTTCGGCCGCGATGTCCAGTGCCTTGCCGCGCTCGCCGATCAGGTGGTCGCCACCCACCACGACCCCGTCCAGGTCGATCTCCCACTGCCCGCCCGCGCCGAACACCGGCAGTTCACGAACCACACGGAAGCCCGGCGAGTTTGTCGGTACCAGGAGCAATGACAGTCCCCCGCGGTCCGGCGGTGTGCCGTCCGTACGGGCGAGGACCGTGACGAGGTCGGCGTCGGCCGCCCCGCTGGTGAACCATTTACGCCCGCTCACCCGCCAGGTTCCGTCGTCCGCGGGTACGGCGCGGGTGGTGGTGAGGAAGGGGTCGGTGCCGGGCGTCTCGGGCTCGGTCATGGCGTAGCAGGCCCGTATGTCTCCGGCGACCAGGCGCTCGGCGTACCGTTCACGGACGGCCGGGCTGCCGTGCCGCCACAGCATCAGTGCGTCGAGCAGGGGTGCCGAGCCGAGGGCGGCCGGGCCGTGGTCGCTGGCTCCCTCGGCCTCGGCGACATGGGCGTACGACCGCAGCGGCATCCCTTGGCCGCCTAGTTCCGAGGGAAGCGGGAGTGCCCACAGCCCTTCGGTCTTCGCCTCGCGCTGGAGCCTGCGCAGCACGGCGGCGGCCTCAGCACCGCCGGCGTCCAGTACGGGCTCGCAGGGCATCACCCGTCCGCGTACGAACTCGGCGACGCGATGCCTCAACACCGTTGCGTCCGGCGGGCAGTGGGGCGTCCCGGTGATCTCGTCCATGCGGGTCTCCGTCACTTTCCTCGTGATCCGCGGGAACCCCGGCCGCCGGCCGTCCGACTCCCTCTTCCGTGGAACAGGTCGGGGGCGACCGTCCCCGGGTTCCCGCGCGTCAGGAAAGGAGAGGCATGGCGACTCCAGCCATACCGGCCGTCGCGCGGACGGCCGGACCACTCGACGGTCTCCGTCTGCAGGGCGACGGTCCGCCGGGCCCGGCGGACGGTCTCATCGCGGAGCATCTGCGGCTGCTGGGCGCCGAGACCGACGGCGGCTCCGGCGGCCGGCTCACCGTCACCGGAGGCGACATCGGTGGTGTCACCGCCCGCAGCACGTGGGGAGGGACCGCGACCGACGAGGCCACCGTCCAGGCGGCGACCGGCATCATGGCCGTACACGGCCGCCGGGACGGCGCCCCGCGCGGTCTCGCCGTCGACTACGCCGCCACGGCGACAGGGGTGCTTGCCGTGCAGGGCCTGCTGGCAGGGCTGCTGGCGCGGGCGCGCGGCGGGCGCGTCACACAGGTCGCGGTCAGCGCCGAGCGGGCCGGGCTGCTCACGGTCTCCCAGTACCTGGCCGCCGCCGGGGCCGAGGAGGGTGAGGCGGTCGAACTCGCTGCGGGCGGGCCGCCGTTCACGTCGGCCGACGGGATCGTCTTCGAGCTGGAGACCCTGGATCCGGGGGTGTGGGCGTCGTTCTGGCGCACCCTCGACGCCCCGGAAGAATCGATACGCCGGGGCTGGCGCCCCTTCCAGTTCCGGTACGCCACGGCCTGCGCGCCCTTCCCGCAGACGTTGCACGAGGCAGCGCGGGCAAGCTCCTGGGAGCGGATCCGGCACGCCGCCGAGATGTCCGGTGCCGACGTGTGCCCGTTGCGGTCGCTCGCCGAGCGTGCGGCCGAGTACGACGGTGCGGCGCCCTGGAAGCTGACCCCGCACGACGCGGCGGCGTACACCCCCGGCAGACCGACCGATGACCTGCCCCTCACCGGATTCACCGTTCTCGAAGCCGGGCGCCGCATTCAGGCCCCGCTCGCCGCTCACCTCCTCGGCCTGCTGGGCGCGGAGGTGATCCGGATCGAGCCGCCGGGCGGTGACCCGTTGCGCGGGATGCCGCCCGCCTGCTCCGGCGTCTCGGCGCGCTGGCTGGCGTTGAACCGGGGCAAGAAGGCCGTCGAAGTGGACATCAAGTCCGCCGCCGACCGGGAGCGGCTGCGCGAGATGGCCGCCGACGCGGATGTCTTCCTGCACAACTGGGCACCTGGCAAGGCCGCCCAGCTCGGCCTCGACCACGAGCACCTGGCCCGCGCCAACCCCGCGCTCGTCTACGCGTACACCAGCGGCTGGGCGGACCGGTTGTCCGAGGCCCCCATGGGCACCGACTTCATGGTGCAGGCCCGCACCGGTGTCGGCGAGGCGGTGCGGCCCGCCGACGAGCCGGCCGCCCCGTCCCTGATGACCCTGCTCGACGTGCTCGGCGGCCTGCTCGGCGCCGAGGCGATCCTGGCGGGGTTGCTGCAGCGGGAACGCACCGGCCGGGGGATACGCGTCGGCTCCTCACTCCTCGGCGCCGCCGACGTGCTCACCGCACCCCATCGGGCCCGGGCCGCGCAGGGACTCGACCCGCGCCGGCCGGCGGGGTTCCGCCGCCCGCTGCGCACCGCCGACGGCTGGATCGCCCTGGCCGATCTGTCCGCGGCCCCGTACGACATCGCAGAGCTGTCCACAGACCAGGCGCTGGAGCGGCTGCACGAGCGCGGCCTGGCCGCCGTCCCGGTCGTCACCGACCTCGCCGACCTGCTCTCCTGCGGCCCGATCAACCGCGACGCGTACGGCGCCCCCGCCGTTCCCGACCCCTGGAGCTTCGCATGACCGTGGACCTGCACGACCTGCTGCCCGCCGAGCTGCGCCGCACCTGGGCCGTCGACGGCACCTGCCCGGACCTGGACCTCTACAGCCTCTACCGCGCCCACCAGGTCGCCGACCTGCACCGCACCGCGGTCGTCGACGCCAAGGGAAAGCTCTGCTACACCGCCTTGGACCGCAAGGCGCGATGTCTGGCGGCCGGTCTTTCCGGGCTCGGCATACGCGCCGGTGACGTGGTCGGCATACAACTCCCCAACGGACGCAACGCTGTCATCGCCGACCTCGCCGTGGCCGCGCTGGGTGCCATCGCGCTGCCCTTCCCCGTCGGCCGCGGCACCAGCGAGGCAGTCTCCCTGCTGCGCCGGGCGGAGGCGGTCGCTGTGATCGCCGCCACCGAGCACCGCGGAAACCACCACGCCGCCGATCTGCTCACGCTCGCCGGTGAACTCCCCGCCCTACGCACGGTGATCGCCGCCGGGCCCGGAGCCCCGGAGGGGACGCTCGCGTTCTCCGCGCTGCTGCGCACCGACCCCACGTCCTTCAAGCCGGCCCGCCCCGACCCCGACTCCGCCGCCCGCATCCTGGTCTCCTCCGGGTCCGAGGCCGAGCCGAAGATGGTGGCGTACTCGCACAACGCGCTGGCCGGCGGCCGCGGCAACTTCCTCGCCGCGCTCATGCCGGACAGCCGGCCGCCGCGCTGCCTCTTCCTCGTCCCGTTGGCCTCTGCCTTCGGTAGCAGCGGCACCGCCGTCACGCTCGCCCGGCACGGCGGAACGCTCGTCCTGCTGGACCACTTCACGCCCGAGGCCGCGCTGGATGCGCTCGCCGCGCACGAGCCCACCCACGTCCTGGGCGTACCGACCATGATCCGGATGATGCTGGACCGGATCGCGGAAGGACACCATCCGGCGTTCCCTCCGCCCACGGCCGTCATCGTCGGCGGAGCGCCGCTCGACGAGTCCACGGCCGAGGAGGCCCGGCGCCTCTTCGGATGCCCGGTCGTGAACCTCTACGGCTCGGCCGACGGCGTCAACTGTCACACCGGACTGTCCGACCCTCCCCTGCGCGACGAACGGCCGGGCATCCTCGCCGGCCACCCCGACCCGATCGTCGCCGACATACGCATCGCCGTCCCCGGCACGACCGAACTGCGGGAGACGCCGCGCGGCAGTGTCGGCGAGATCGTCGCCCGCGGCCCGATGACCCCGCTGTGCTACGTCGCCGCCCCCGACCTCGACGCCCGCTACCGCACCGCCGACGGCTGGGTGCGCACCGGCGACCTCGGCGTCATCGACGAGGACGGGAACCTGCGGATCGTCGGGCGGTTGAAGGACATCGTCATCCGGGGCGGGGCCAACATCAGCCCGGCAGAGGTGGAAATAGAGCTGGCGGCACATCCGCTCGTACGGGACGTGGTGTGCGTCGGCGTGCCCGATCCGCTGATGGGCGAGCGGCTGGCCGCCTGCGTCGTGCCGCGGGGAGAGGCCCCCACGCTTCAGGAGCTGTGCGCGCGCCTGGACGCGCGCGGCCTGGAGCGGCGCAAGCACCCCGAACGCCTCCTGGTCGTAGCGGAGTTGCCGCTCACCCCGGCGGGCAAGCCGGACCGGGCGCTCTTGCGTGAGCGGTGTTCGGCGCAGGCGCCGAGGTCCGTCGCACAGGCCGTCTGACCCCCACGAGTGCGAGGCCGCCCGGAGACTCCGGGCGGCCTCGCACTCACGACGTACCCCAGGTCAGGAAGAGGCCATCGCCTTCTTGATCGTCTCGGCGGCGTTCTTGTAGACCGCCAGCAGGTCCAGGTCCTTGCCCGGATAGTTGACGATCTCCACCTGCCGCGCGCCGGAGTCCGGCAGCACCGTGCCCGTCGTCATGTGGATGTTGTCGAAGACGAACGCGGGCTTCTTCGTCTCCAGATCAGCCAGCTGCTTGGCGGTCACGGCCTGCGGGCCGTACGTGCCGCGCAGGTCCGCGCCCGCCATCTTTGCCGACCAGACGGAGAAGACCTGCGCGACGACGGCCGGCGCCTTGCCGCCCGGCCACGCGGCCTTCAACTCCTTCTGCAGCACGCTGTATTCGCTCTTGAAGGAGGTGTTCCATTTCGCGGCTGCATCCTGGGTGCCGAACAGCTTGCCCAGGCGCGTGACGTCCGCGCTCGTGGTGGCGACGTCGTTGTCGAGGTTCATCTCGACCATCTTCGCGCTCGACCCGGCAGCGTCCTTGATCTTCTTGGCGTACGGCTCGAAGGACGCGTACAGCACGAAGTCGGCCCCCGCGACCGCCGCGAGGTCGGACGGCTTGGGGTCGTAGTCCGGGGCGTGCTGCACGGACGAGGGGACGATGATCTTCACGTCCTTGGCGCCGGCGGCCTTGGCGAGGGCGCCCTCCCAGGTGGTGGTGGCCACGACGACAGGGCCGCCGCCGTTCTTGTTCGCACTCTTGTCGCCGCTGTCGGCTTTGTCGGAGCCGCAGGCGGTGGCGGTCAGCGCCAGCGCGGTGGTCAGGCTCAGTGCGACGAGGGAGGGGACACGGACGGTGCGGACGCGGGTGCGCGCCATGAGCGGATTCTCCGTTCGGGGATGAGGTGCACGGCCAGGACCAGGGCCCCGGCCGTCAGGACGAGCACGGGCCCGGGCGGCCAGTCGAGCTTCAGCGCGACGAGGAACCCGGTGAGGTTCACCGCGACGCCGATACTGACCGCCCAGGCGGTGATGGACTTCAGGGACGTGCCCAGCCGCCGGGCGGCGAGCGCGGGCAGGAGGGTCAGCGCGTCGACGAGCAGCGCGCCGGTCAGCTTGATCGCCCCGGCGACGGACACCGCGACGAGCACAAGCAGCAAGAGGGTGAGCCGGTCGACCCGCACGCCGGAGGAGAGGGCGAGTTCGCGGTCGTAGAGCAGGAGCGCGAGGTCGCGGCGGCGCCACCAGAACAGGGCCGGTACGACGACGGCGAGCACGCCCAGCAGCCACAGGTCGGGTGTGCCCACGGACAGGATGGAGCCCCACAGCAGCGCGAACGCACCTTGCGCGTTGACGCCGGACACGGCCAGGACCAGCAGCGCGGCGGCGATCGCCAGACTCATCAGCAGGCCCATCGCGCCCGACAGGCCGTCCGGGGTGCGGGCGAGCGGCGCGACCCCGGCACCGGCGAGGGCACAGGCGAGAAGCGCGCACAGCATGGGGTCGAGCCCGGTCAGCAGTCCGAGTGCGATGCCCAGGAGCGCGACGTGCATCATCGCGAACCGGACCGGCATGATGTCGAGCCCGACGATCACGACACCGATCACCGGAAGGCCGACGGCCGCCAAGAGCAGGGCGGCTCCGGCCCGTTGGACGGGTATGAGCCGCATGAGCGTTCCGAGGTCGGCGGCGGCGAGGTTGTTCACCGGACCTCCCTGAGCCGGCCGGCGGCCATCTCCAGCACTCGGTCGCAGCGGTCGGCCAGCGCCCGGTCGTGCGTGACGACCACGACGGTCACCGGCAGCGACAGCAGGACGTCGGCCGCCTCCTCCTGCCCGGCGAAATCGAGCGCGGCGGTGGGCTCGTCGGCCAGCAGCACCCCCGCTCCGGCCGCGACGCAGCCGACCGCGCGGGCCAGATACATGCGCTGCAGCTGGCCGCCCGACAGCGTGTGCAGCGGTCGGCCGGTCAGCGACCCGACACCCAGCTTCTCCGCCGCCTGCACCGCTTCGGCCGCTGCCCCGCTGCAGGCCAGCAACTCGCTGCCCAGCAGCGGGAATCTGCCGACTGCGGGCTTCTGCGGAATCCAGGCACACGCCCGGCGCCGCCACGCCCACTCGGCCGCGCTGCCGGTGCCCCGGCCACCGACCAGGATCTCCCCGTCGGCCTGGCGGTGCAGGCCCAGCACGGCACGTAGCAGCGTGGTCTTGCCCGACCCGTTGGTGCCGGTCAGCGCCACCCGCTCGCCCGCCTCGATATCGAGATCGACCTCGTGCACGGCCTCTACGCGACCGTGCCGACAGGCGACCTGGCGCATCCGCACATCCAGCCCGTCCATCCCACCTCCTGTCCGTTCTGCGAGAGGAGTCGGACGGGCAGGGCGATGAGTTCCCGGCGATTCTCGGCGAAGAGACGAATGCGCGAAGTCTCCGCCGCTTGCGGTCTCAGAACGTGCCGGGGCGTACCACCACCGCCAAGGTCTTGATCCGCCCGCTGTGCCGGAAATGCAGCACGAAAGGGACGAGGTCCCCCGCGCGCCACTCCCCACGCACGGTCACCATCACGTCCAATCCCCGCGGTGACATCGCCAGCGTGCCGCCCGCCGGGACGATGGCGGAGCCGACCGGGCGCATGTACCCGGCGTTGCCCGGTGTCGTCGTATTGCGGCCGAGCATCGCCCGGTCCACGGCGCTCGAGGTCACACCCGTCAACTCGTCCTCAACGCCAACCGAGTTGGAGATCCGGAAGAAGGCGGCTGACTCCTGACCGTCCCCGTACGGGAGGAACACCCGCCCGGACGTGACCTCGATGCGCGCGGGACTGCCCGCCGCCCCAGAGGCGGTCCACGCGGCGAGACCGCCGAGGGCGAGCACGCACGCCGCCACGGGGGCGAGCGTGGCGAGGAACGCCTCGGTGAGCCGGCGCCGGGAGGGCCGCCACACCGCGAGTTCGGTCACCGCGCACCACCCGTCCGCCTCGGTCGGCTCGGCTGCCAGGTGCGCAGCCGCAGGCTGTTGCCCACGACCAGCAGGGAGCTGGCCGACATCGCGGCGGCCGCGAGCATGGGGTTGAGCAGGCCCACGGCGGCGAGCGGCACGGTGACGACGTTGTAGCCGAACGCCCACAGGAGGTTGGTCCGGATCGTGCCCAGGGTCCGGCGGGCGAGGCGGACCGCGTCCGCTACGGCCTCGATGTCCCCACGGACGAGGGTCACATCCGCGGCTCCGATGGCCACGTCCGTGCCGCCGCCCATGGCGATCCCGAGATCGGCACCGGCCAGCGCGGCGGCATCGTTCACGCCGTCGCCGATCACCGCGACCCGGCAGCTCTGTGCCCTCAGCTCCCGTACGAGACCGGCCTTGTCCTCGGGCGTGCACCGCGCGCGTACGTCATCGATGCCCAGCTCGGCGGCGACGGCGCGGGCGGTGTGCTCGCGGTCGCCGGTGGCCAGTACCGGCCGCACGCCCAGGCGCCGAAGGCGGTCCACGGCGCGGTAACTGCCCGGGCGTACGAGGTCCCCGACCGCGATCAGTGCCTCGGGCCGGCCGTCCACCAGCACCAGGACCGGCGTGTGCCGGCCCGTCTCGCACGCGTCCAAGGCACGGGCCAGCGGCTCGGGGAGCTCGCCGTCGGGCGAGCGGACTTCCACCAGTCGGCCCTCGACCTGGCCGCGCACGCCCAGCCCGGGCAGTGCCCGGAAGTCGGCCACCTCGGGCAGCGGCCGTCCCGCGTACGCGGTGATCGCCCGGCCCAGCGGATGCTCGGAGCCCTGCTCGACGGCACCCGCGAGACGCACGACCGCCTCCTTGCCGACCCCGCCCGGCACCTCCGTGACCCGCGTGACACTCATGTGCCCGGTGGTGAGCGTGCCGGTCTTGTCCAGGACGACGGTGTCGATGTGCCGCAGGGCCTCCAGCGCCTGCGGACCGCTGACCAGCACACCGAGCTGGGCGCCACGGCCGGTGGCGGCCATCAGCGCCGTGGGAGTGGCGAGCCCCAGCGCACAGGGACAGGCGACGACCAGGACCGCCACGCACGCGGTGACCGCCGCCTGCGGATCGGCTCCCGCACCGAGCCAGAAGCCGAGCACCGTGACGGCGATCGATAGCACCACCGGCACGAACACCCCCGCTACCGCGTCAGCCAGGCGCTGGGCGCGCGCCTTGCCCGCCTGCGCCTCGGTCACCAGCCGGGTGATCCGTGCCAGCTGAGTGTCGGCACCGACTGCCGTGGCCCGCACCAGCAGCAGCCCGCCCGCATTGACGGCACCGCCGACGATTGCCGACCCAGGCTGGACCTCGACCGGTTCGCTCTCGCCCGTGACCAGCGAGACATCCACCGCGGAACTGCCTTCCACGACCTCGCCGTCGGTGGCCACCCGCTCTCCCGGCCGGACCACGAAGGTCTGCCCCACCAGCAACTCACCTATGGCAATCCGTCGTTCATGCTCGCCCTCCCGCACAGCGACGTCCTTCGCTCCCAGCTCGGCGAGCGACCGCAGCGCCTGCCCGGTGCCGTGCCGGGCTCGCGATTCCAGGAACCTCCCGGTCAGCACGAACAGCGGTACGGCGACGACGGCTTCCAGATAGATGTGCGCGCTGCCGTAGCCGGCCTCGGCGGACGGCAGCAGGCTGAAGGACATCCGCATGCCGGGCTCGCCCGCGCCACCGAGGAAGAGCGCATAGGCAGACCAGCCGAAGGACGCCGCCACGCCCAGCGACACCAGCGTGTCCATGGTCGCCGCCGCATGCCGCAGCCCTCGCACCGCCCGCACGTGGAACGGCCACGCACCCCACACCGCAACCGGCGCGGCCAGTACGAAACACAGCCACTGCCAGTTACGGAACTGCCAGGCGGGCACCATCGACAGCACGAGTACGGGCAGCGAGAGCAGCGCGGTGACGACCAGCCGGTCCCGGCCCTCGAACGCGGCTGTCCGCGCCGGGCCTTCGGGCTGGGATTCGGGTTCGGGCCTGGGCGGAGCGGGCAGCTCGGCCGTGTACCCGGCGCGCTCGACTGCCGCGACGAGCTCGGCCTGGGTGACGTCCGGCGGATGGTTCACCCGGGCACGCCCGGTGGCCAGGTTGACCGTGGCACTCACGCCGTCCAGTTTCGCCAGCCGCTTCTCCACCCGACGTACGCAGGCCGCGCAGGTCATGCCGCCGACGATCAGATCCGTGGTCGTCAGGGCGGCCGCCGCCTCCGGGGCCGTCATCCGTGCATCCCGCTCATGCCGCCCATGCCACCGCTGTCGCTGTGCGGCACGGTGCCTCCACCGCCGGAACCGGTGCGGGTGCCGTGCATGCCCGGCGCGACCGGTCCGTAGGCGGCGCCGACGGCGTACGACACCGCGAACATCAGCGCCAGCAGCAGGAGGAAGCCACACAAGGCGGGCGGCGGCACCAGTTTCCTGAGCACCGCACTCGCGCCGGCAGGGAGTTGATGGGACTCATCGATCACAGGCTCTCCTGGTCGCGTCGTACGGCCGCCACTTGTTCCGAGCCGTACCGGTTCAGGAGTCGGAGCCACAGGGGACGGAGTTCCGAAGCTTGTGTGTGACCTGAGTCACACCGTTGCTTGACCTGTGCGGTTCCGGGCCGCAGTGGGGAAGGTCAGTGAGCCGAACGCCTCGCGTGCGGCCAGCTCCGGCTGCGGCGGCGCGGCGGCATACCCGACATCGCCAGCTCGACCAGTACGTACGGCAGCACAGCCGACCAGAGCACCGAGAGCGTCACCGGCATAGCCGAGCCAGCCGTACCCGCCGACAACGACGGCCAAGGTGGCTGCGGTCAGCGGCCAGGCGCCACCCGTGACCCGGCGTCCGCCTACCGGTTCGCCATGCCCCGGCAGCATGCGCAGGCGCGCTGTGCGGAACTATGCGCTCCGCTCGGCCGACCTCTGAGGTGACGGCATCGGCCTGAACACCCGCACCCGCGGATCCGTACGACCACCCAAAGCCCTTACTGCCCGTCTTCCCGCGGCCGACCGGCGACGGACCGGTGGCCTCGCCCCCTTCTTCGCGCGGATGTGGGAGGCAACCAAGCAGGCCCGTGACCAGTCCAGCTCGTCGGCCGCATGCAGTGCAGCTGGTCGAAGACGCCGGCCTCATGCCACCGGCCCAGCCGGCGCCAGCAGGTCTGTCCGGAGCCGAACCCCGGCTCCAGCGGCAACAGTTGCCAGCTCACGTCGTTGCAGAGCACGTACAAGATGCCCTGCAGGCACAGTCGGTCATCCACCGGCTTCGGCCCGGGAGCCTTCTGCGGCCAGGGCGGCAGCAACGGCTCGATCAGCGTCCACAGTTCTGGCCCGGTTCGTGCCCTCCCCGGAGCAAGCCGGACGGAGGGTGACCCGGTCAACTCAGGCGGGTCAGCCGCAGACTGCTCGTCGACCGGTCCGGTTGGAAGGCGACGCCGTACTCGCGGGGAACCTGTTCGCCTCCGTGACCGAACCGCCCATCGAGCGCAGGTAGAAGGCGTAGGCCACCGACTCGATCTGCTCGAGGTTCAGGTACGCCCCCGCCAAGGACGCGCTGTTCATGATGCTCAGCGACCTCAACGACTCACCTGATCCGCCGCGGGTTCGTCGTGACTGGTCGCGCAGTTCCCCGCGCCCCGTGGAGGCGCGCTTCGCGCGCCATCCGCGGAGCGGGGTCCGGTCAGCGAATCCACGTGCGTGCCCGTAGCGTGCCCCATAGGGGCGCGGGGCCCTGCCGATATGCGGCTCCGCCGTGCGGGCGCGACCAGCCACAACGGACCCGCAGACGAAAGACCGCCGTGGTCAGCCGTTCAGCAGGAGATCGGGACCCACGTGTGTACGGGGTCGGTGCGGCCGTAGATGGACCTGACGCTCGACAGGATGTCGAGTTCGGCCCCGGTCGGCGGGGCGACCAGCCGGAACGTCACCCACGCGTCCCCGACGGAGTCCGCCGTGCCGGACACCCCCGAGGTGTAGCCCTTCTTGCCGGGAATCCAGTAATCAGCCCAGACCTGCTGTCCCGCGTAGTCGGCCGGGTAGCGGTCGTGCGAGAGGTGCACCGTCACGTCCACCGCGCGCACGAAGTACGGCCACGTGCCGACGCTGGTGCACTGCTGGAAGACGGTGGCGCGGGATTCTTCGCCCCCATACCCGCTGTCGACCCCGGTTGTGTCGTCCCGTGTGCAGGTGAGCAGGGGGCGGGTCCGCGTGGCGCTGTAGTAGGTGCCGTCGGTCCAGGCGACCTCGTAGCTGATGCTCAGCGTCGCGCCGGCGGGCGGGTTGTCCACCGTGTAGTTGAAGGTGGCGTTGCCCTTGACCGGGTCGAACTGGCCGAAGAGGGTGCCGTATTTGCTGGTGCCGGGGATGGTGTAGACGGCGGTGATCTTGGAGTCGGCGGGGCTGTGCCCGACCGCCTCCAGGTTCAGAGTGACCCGGTCCACGGGTACGGCGATGGTCGTCTTGCCGCTCCCGATGGTGTCGATGCCGCAGTGCTGGTCGATGTAGTTAGCCACCGGACCGTCCAGCCCGGCGAAGGCGGGCGACGCGCCCGCGGCGGTCAGGCCGATGAGCAGGGCCAGACTCGCGATCAGTGCTCTCCAGGTTCCCCAGGGTCTCCAGGACATCGCGGACGCTCCCTCAGTTGGTCGGTGCTGACGGTGCTTGCCACTTGCGGCGGCAGAGACGCCGGCACGACGCGCCCGGTTCCTGCTCGCGTAAGGACCCCTAAGAGCTCGTAACACGATCAAGGTCGGGTCTTCTTGAGGCGCCTCCAGCAGATGAGGCCGCACATGAGTGCGGCACGGTGCACGACCGCGACCACAACGCAGCCCGCAACGTCCTCTTCGAAGGACGCCGTATCGTCGCCGCCGGACGGGCGGAGACGCTAGACGCTTGTGGAGCGCCGGTAAGACGGGCACACGTGCCCGCGCAGCGCGGTGAAGCAGGAAGCCCCCGGAAGGGTCAGACGACCCAGACCGGAATCCCTGGACGTTAGGCCAGGGAGCACGTCAAAGCGCCCAGGAGTTCCCCATGGCCCAGAAGCAGTACAACGTCACCGGCATGAGCTGCGAGCACTGCGCGGCGAGCATCAGGGAAGAGGTTTCCGAGGTGCCCGGGGTGAGCGACGTCGTGGTCGACTTCGCCACGAACTCCGTCACCGTGCATGGCACGGATCTCGACGACGGGCGGCTGCGCGCGGCGATCGTCGAGGCAGGGTACGGCGTCACCGACCCGGTCGCCGTCTGACCCGACGGCGGAGCGGGCCGTACGCGACCGACTCTCATCCGTCGCGCGTCACATCGAAAGGACGGATGCCCTGCCGACGGGTCTCCGCCGGCAGGGCGGGCGCAGCTTTACTCGGCCCGGGATCCAGCGGAGCGGCCGCGCAGGACGGCGAACACCGCCGCGGCCAGCCCCAGTACGCCGACGACCAGTCCGGCGACACCCAGACCGCGGGCGGTCGAGTCACTGGCCGACGCGGTCGACTTCGAGCTGTCGGAGGTCTTCGGGCTCGCCGCCGAGGCGGTCGCGCTGTCGCCGTCCCCTGCCGCCTTGGCGGTGAGCTTGAGCACGGGTGCCGGGTTCTCCGGCTCCTGACCGCCCTGGGCCTCCTCGATCCACCGCACGACCTTGCCGTCGGAGTATGTCTGGAGGATCTTGAAGGCGAGCTGGTCGGTGTCGTCGGGCAGCTGGCCGAAGGCGACGTCGAAGTCCTCGTAGTGGCCGGGGTCGATCTTGCCGCCGGTCCAAGTGATCTCGGAGACCGTGTCGGTGATGGTGCCGTCGTCGGTCTTGACCGGTGTCTTGAGCTTGGTGTTGGTGACCTTGGCGGTCCAGCCGTCCTGCGGGGAGACGAGCACGCCGAGGACGGGGTGGTCGGTGGGCAGGAACACCTGGACCTGCTTGGTGCTCGCGTTGTCCGCCTCGTTGGGCACGCGGAAGGTCAGGACGCCGTCGGTGGCGCCCTTGGCGTAGCTGTCGGGGTGGACGGTGACATGCGCGGAGGCGACGCCGGCGGCAGCGAGGAGTCCGGCGGCGGTCAGGGCGGTGACGACGCCGGCGCGACGCAGGGTGGTGCGGGTCCTGGACATGAGGTGGTGGATCTCCGTACGGAAGAAAAGGATGTCGGGGGTCAGCTCGCGTACGACATCCCCATCGGCGGCCCGCGCCGGTGCACGGCGTGCCTCAGCCGTGCCTGCCGCAGCGACCACGTCTCACCGGCAGCCCGACCCACGGGCCCGCGCGCGTCCGGTACGCCCCGCGCCCCGCCGACAGCCTGCCACGAGGCGGCAAGCCCCGGCACGAACGCGACCGCCCAGCGCAGCAGCGACCACAGCCCCGCCTCGCCTCGCCGCAGCCACCAGGTCAGCACCAGGGCCGCCCCGACATGGGCGGCAGTGGCGTGCGGCGTCAGCGCCTGCGCGTGGGCCATCCGCATGCCGTGCATGACCATCCCCGCGTGATGCGGCTGCATGAGGTGGAAGAGGAGATGCAGCCCACCCTGGGCACCCAGAGTCCCCCCGCCGATCGCGGCCGGCGACCGCTCCCGGCCGCCCAGCAGGCAGCCGCCCACAAAGACCGGCACGAACGCGGCGACCTGCACCCCCACCGGCGGCGCCGCACCCGTGGCCAGGGCGTGCCCTCCGGCACCGAGCAGCACGCACAGCACGGCGAACACCGCCGCGCGCACGCTCCGCACCGCGAGGGACACACTCACGACACCCGATGCTGCCACGCGGCAAGAAGATCTTTCCCCTCGCCCATGCATACGCATCACCGCCCACGAACCGCCTGGTCAATCCGCCCCCTTCAACGAGTCGGAGGCGGCGGCGGTTCAGTTCCCGGCCACCTTGGCGAAATCGAAGCATCGGAAGCGGAGCAAGGAGCACGGGCGCACGCCGTCCTCCCGCACGCCCCCTATGCACGACGGGGTCGCGCGTCCGCCGCATCCGCGCCGGGTATCTCCCGGGCAGTCCCCGCGGCCACCGGTTCTGGCACCGGAGCGCCGCAACCCCATGTCCACGGAGGTGGAGCAGCATGACCGACATCAGCGGGCTGGAGCCCGTCGCCACGTTCTGCGGCAACTGCAACTGCGGCTGCCCGCAACTGTTCGTCGACCCCAGCGCCACGGACGACCGGCGGATCATCCTCACCGACGACTTCGGCCAGCGCGTCCGGATGAGCGCCGACCAGTTCTCCTCGATCGTCGCCGACGCCAAGGCGGGCAAACTGGACGGCATCGCCCTGCCGTGACCCGCCTCCCGATGCCGGGCACCTGTGACGCCCGGCATCGGAACTGTCCGTACGCAAGCTCCTGGCCTTCACAACCGCCCGGGTGTGCGCCACCTCACATCGGCGATGCGGAACTCATCGTTCCGTCCAGCCGCCCGCTGACGTGACACCCATACGGCCCAGGAGCAGCACCCATGCCCATCGAGCCGCCCACCACTGCCCCACCCCACACGGCCGGCGAACCCGGAACGTCCGCCCAGCCCGGCACCAACGGCTCCGTCGCCTGTGCAGGCACTGCGCCCGCTGGTGCTGCGCCTGCACTTCTACGCGGGCGTGTTCGTCGCCCCGTTCCTGCTCCTCGCGGCACCCCGAGGGCACCATCTCCGCCGTGCGGCCGTCACCGCAGCCGGATGCGACCACACGCGTTCTGCTGTCCGGGGTGAAGGGCATCGCCGCCGACCACACGCTCGCCGTGTTCGTGGACCCCTGCACCGGCACGGTGCGCGGCGCGCTGGAGCAGTACGGCTCCACCGGCGCCCTGCCGCTGCGCACCTGGATCGACGAGCTCCACCGCGACCTGCACCTCGGTGACACCGGGCGCCTGTACAGCGAGTTCGCCGCCAGCTGGCTGTGGGTGATCACGGGTGGCGGGCTGGTGCTCTGGTGCGGCCGCCGCCGTGCCCGCCGCAAGGTCCGCGGCACCACAGGACGGCGGCGCTCCCTGACCCTGCACGGCACGGTGGGCGTCTGGGCGGCGGCCGGTCTGTTCTTCCTGTCGGCGACCGCCCTGACCTGGTCCACCTACGCCGGGGCCAACATTGGCGACCTCCGCGAAGCCCTCGGCCAGTCCACCCCCTCCGTCACCGCGACGGTGAGCAGCGGGCACGGGGGACACGACTCCATGGCGGGCATGGACATGAAAAGCATGGATATGGGCTCGCACTCCGGCGCACGCTCCGACGTGGGTATGGACGCCGTACTGAAGACAGCCCGCGCCGAGGGCCTGTCCGACCCGGTGGAAATCGTGCCGCCCACGGACTCCGGCTCCGCCAACGTCGTACGGCAGATCCAGCGCAGCTGGCCGGAGAGGCAGGACTCGATCGCCGTCGACCCGGCCACCGGCAAGGTGACCGACGTGCTGAGGTTTCGCCGACTACCCGCTACTGGCGAAGCTGACGCGGTGGGGCATCGACGCCCACACCGGTACTCTGTTCGGCCTCGTGAACCAGATCGCGCTGGCCGGTCTCGCCCTGGCCCTGGTCCTCCTCATCCTCTGGGGCTACCGCATGTGGTGGCAGCGCGGCCGCGGCTCCGCCTTCGGCCGTCCGATTCCCCGCGGCGCCTGGCGACAAGTGTCGGTTTCCGTGCTGGTGCCCCGCGTCGCGGTGGTCGCCGTCGTCGGCTACCACGTCCCGCTGCTCGGGATCCCGCTCGCCGGCTTCCTCGCCGTGGACATCGTCCTCGGCTGGATCGGACGCCGTCGTACCGGGCACGCACACGCCTGAACCGAGCGGCCGCACCTGCGCGGGAGCGTAGCGCGACGCCTGCCGCGATCACGTGCGGCCGCGGATGTCGTCATGCTTCTCGGGACACGCAGTGCTCGAGCAGCACGGCCATCGGGCCCTCTACGAGCCGATAGCGCACGATTCGGCCGTCCTTCTCGCCGTAGACGATGCCTGCGGTCCGCAGCAGGCGCAGGGCCTGGGACACGGCGGTGTCCCGCATGCCCGTGGCGACGGCGAGGTCGGAGACGGCGAGGGGGCCCGCCTGGTGGAGGGCGAGCAGGAGGGACAGGCGCCCGGGGTCCGAGAGCAGCGAAAAGCGGTCGGCCCAGGTCCGTACGCGCTCGGGCTCGCCGACGGCTGCGATGGCGTCGCAGACCCGATGGCCGTCGATGGTCCGCTGCCCGGCACGTTCCGCGGGGACGAGATGCATGGACTCATCATCGCAGTCACCGGCTCCTGCCTCCACATCTGATCAGTTGTGCAGCCTTGCAGCCTCGACCTCCTGCCTTCTAGGGTGGGCGGGCCGTGGTGTTCGGGAAGACCGGTGACAGTCCCTCAGGGGCTCAGTCCGGAGCGGCCCTCGCCACTGTGATCGGGGAGTTCCCGCCCCATGCGTTGCCACTGGCCTCACGGCCGGGAAGGCAGGGGCGGGCGCGTTGACCCGTCAGCCAGGAGACCGGCCACGGCAGCACGAAGCTGATCCACGAGGTGCTGGAGCGTGACCGTATGACCATGTCCCCAGGCGTGCCCGAAACCGCCGCCGCCCCTTCCTTCCGCTGGCGTCGTGAGGACACCGTCCGGACCGCCGGTCTCCTGGCCGTGATCGTCGCTCTGCACGTGGTCGCCTTCGGGATTCTCTTCCTGCTCGTGGTGCCGCGGCATTACGAGGTCGGGACCAAGGCGTTCGGGGTCGGACTGGGCATCACGGCCTACACCCTCGGCATGCGGCACGCCTTCGACGCGGACCACATCGCCGCGATCGACAACACCACCCGCAAGCTGATGGCCGACGGCCAGCGGCCGGTGTCGGTGGGCTTCTGGTTCGCGCTGGGCCACTCCGGCGTGGTGGTCGCCATGGCCGCGCTGGTCGCTGGTGGCGCCAAGCTCGCCGGCACCCTGATGAACGATGACTCGCGAGCACACCAGGTCCTGGGCACCGTGGGCACCACGGTCTCTGGCAGCTTTCTGTACCTGATCGCAGCTCTCAATCTGGTGGCACTGTTCGGCATCGCCCGCGTCTTCAAGGCCATGCGTGCGGGACGCTACGACGAGGCCGAGCTGGAAGCGCACCTCGACTCGCGCGGTTTCATGAACCGCATCCTGGGCCGGCTCACCAAGTCGATCCGCCGCCCCGGCCAGATGTTCCCCCTCGGCTTCCTCTTCGGTATCGGCTTCGACACCACCACCGAGGTCCTGCTCCTCGCCCTGGCCGGCAACGGCGCCGCCGCCGGCTTGCCCTGGTACGCGGTCCTGTGCCTGCCCCTGCTCTTCGCCGCCGGCATGAGCCTGTTCGACACCCTCGACGGCACCTTCATGAACTTCGCCTACCAGTGGGCCTTCTCCAACCCGGTCCGCAAGGTCTTCTACAACCTCACCATCACCGGCCTGTCCATCGCGGTGGCTTTCTTCGTCGGCACGATCGAGCTGGTCGGGGTGCTGCACGACAAACTGGGCCTGAGTGACGACGTCTCCGGCTGGATCGCGGGCCTGGACTTGGACAACGTCGGCTACGTCATCGTCGGCCTGTTCGTGGTCGTCTGGGCCGTGGCCATCGGCTACTGGCGCCTGGCCAAGGTCGAGGAGCGGTGGAACGCCCGTACTGCGGAGGCAGGTTGACCTGACTCGGCCCGGAGCCGGCGCCGACGACGGCACCGACAGCAGAAAGGCTCCCGCAAGGATCTGCCTTGCGGGAGCCTTTCGTTGTACCGCCTGCCGATTCGGTGGGGCTGGGTGCTGTCGGGCGACCTGCCGCCCCACCATCAGCAGGCTGTGGAGGCTGCGGCGGGTCAGGGCCGACGGATCTGGCAGACCGGGGGATGCGTGCGGAGCTGTCCGCGTACGAGGGCCGGCCCATCCCGTGGGCGGCGCGCCAGTCACCCTCTGGTCACGACGTGCTCACCTACACCGATGCCAGCCCCGCACCTGAGCCATCACACGACAGTCCCGCCGACGGCGAGACGCCGGTCGAACTGTGCCCCCAAGGCCCTCCAAGGCATATGAGCACTCGTAACGCGATCTTGCCGAGCCATGCTGGCTGGGGCGTCAGCGTCTCAGGTTCCGCGTGACCGCCTCCGCCAGGTCACGGTGCCACTGGTGAGGATCGCAGTCCGCCGCCAGCCACAGCCCCGGGGCTCTGTTCACTTCAAGCACCAACGCCTGTCCAGTAGTTCGAGGAGGTGGTGGGCGGTCTGCGGGCCGTGGGGCGAGCCGACGAAAGGCGAGCACGTTGGATTGCCTGATCGTGGAGTTCTGCTCATTCATCCAGTTCTGTGCGGCAGCCAGGTCCTCAGCAGTGCCCGTCGGCGTCGACGGGCCCACATGGCCGGGTGCCCAAGATCGTGCGCTCACAGAGCACATTCCGTCCGTGCCGAGCCCGCGTGTCTGGTCCATGTCCATGATCGACCCCTTCCACCGCGTTGCGGAACTCGGCGGAGAAACCGGTCAGGGTGAGCTGCTTCAGCAGGGGCAGGGGGATGTCGCTGACGCAGTAGTCGGCTGTCGTCGCCAGTTCCTGCCCGCCGGAGCGGCAGGTGGCAGCAGGCCGGTGAACTCGTCACGCCCGGTGAGAGTGGCGGACAGCAGGGCCGCGAGGTGGCCGCGGGTGTCGTTGGCGATGCGCCCGTTGCGCCAGGGCCGGCCGGGCGGGGTGTGTCCCGCGCGGTGCAGGACGTTCGCCGTGGTCTCCATGATGTACGGCTCCAGCGACACCCCGAGGTCGGTGCAGTACTTCAGGACCCGGCGGTGGTGGTACGGGATGCGGCCGGGGCCGAGGTTGAGGTACAGGCCCTTGTCGAAGGCGCAGGTGTGGGTCAGTACCGGGCTGTCGCCCTTGCCGTCGAGTTCGCACAGCTTGTCCCCCTTACGGGCGGTGCGGTTTCGGCCGCCGGTACGGGTCTGAGGCTCCAGGACCGTGCACTTGCAGCCGAGCCTGCTCAGTTCGTAGGCGGCGGTGAGGCCGCCGACGCCTGCACCGAGGATCAGCACCGACGGCTCCTCGCAGGTAGCCGCACGCGGCGCGGCGGCGAAGTCAGGGGAGGCGCCCTCGCCGGAGCTCGGCGTGGCGTGGGCGGAACGCCTTGACTCGATGGGGGCGGGACAGCCGAAGCCCTCCGTTGCCTCAAGTCCTATCGCGCGCGTCACCGAAACTCGCCCACAGGTGCGCTTACGGCGAGGGGGGCGGCGGCGGGCAGAAGTGTCTGATCGGTGATCCCACCTGGTCGCTTGGATCAACTGCTCGTCCGTCCGCCGCCACGGTGAACGCCAGGGCCTCCATATCCGTAGGCCACTGCGGCGGTACCGGCGTACGACAGCCGATCGCCAGTTCTTCGATCGTCGCTCAACAAAGGGGTCCCATGAAACACCGCCGCCCGCGCCCGCGTCGCAGAGTGATCGCCCGAGCGGTCGGTACGGCGGGTACGCTGGCCATCGCCCTGGGTGCGGGGATGACGCCGGCGATGGCCGCCGGGAAGACGCCCAACAAGCCCACCGCCACCGGGTTCTCGCCCGACCAGGACGACACCCCCTGGGCGCCCCAGCACGACGCGGCGCCGCCGCAGCTCAAGGCCGCCCGTCCGCAGGCCGTCACGCCCCCCGCGAGCACGTCCGCTCTCCAGCTCAGTCTGCCCGCACCGACCGGGCGCCACGGCGTGGGCACGTTCAGCCTGCACCTCGTCGACAAGTCCCGCACGGACCCTTACGTGCCCGGCAACAAGCCGCGCGAGCTGATGGTGTCGTTCTGGTACCCGGCCTCCTCCACCCGCGGTCACTACCGGGCGCCGTGGATGCCGTCAGCCTCCGGCGCCCACTTCCTCGCCTCCCAGGGCCTGACGCCACAACAAGTGACGTTGCCGCGGACCGCAGGCCATGTCCTCGCCCCCGTCGACACCAAGCTCGGGAAACTGCCCGTCCTGCTGTACTCCAGCGGGCTGCACTCGGACCGCGCGAGGGGCACCGTTCTTGCCGAGGACCTAGCCAGCCGCGGCTACCTCGTCGTCACCGTCGACCACACCCACGACGCCAACGAGGTACAGTTCCCCGGCGGACGGGTCGAGGGCAACACCATGCCGGCCGGCGCGCACTCCTCCGACACGCTCGACGTGCGCGCAGCCGACATCCACTTCGTCATCAACCAGCTCGGCACCATCGCCAAGGGCAGCAACCCGGACGTCGACCACGCCAGGCTCCCCACCGGTCTGTCGCACGCCGTGGACATGTCCCGCATCGGGATGTTCGGCGCTTCGCTGGGCGGCGCGGCGGTCGACACCGCCATGCAGCTCGACCACCGCATCGCCGCAGGCGTCAATCTGGACGGCCAGTTCTTCGGATCGGCGCCACGCAAGGACCTGCACCGTCCCTTCATGCTCTTAAGTTCCGGCACCCACAACCGCAACAACGACGGGTCGTGGCGCACGCTGTGGTCGCATCTGAAGGGACACCGGGTCGACATCCAGCTCCACGGCGCGGCGCACGTGTCCTTCGTCGACGACGAGGCGATGGCGCCCCAGGAGGCGAGCTTGCTCAGGCTCACCCCGGCCCAGCTCCAGCAGGTGTACGGAACGATCGACCCGAACCGCGCGATCGAGATCCAGCGCGTCTACCTCGCCGCCTTCTTCGACAAGGAACTGCGCCATCAACACGGCACCCTGCTCGACGGGCCCGACAAGAAGTATCCGGAGATCTCCTTCGTCCGCTGACCCGGGCGTCCGAAGGGCCGGCCCCGAGCGCTCTGTGTTCCGGCGCGGCGCCGCGGGCTTGAGCGGCTGGCCGAGATCGAAGGGGCCGGCGCGGAGCACGTGGGACAGATCCCCGCACACGGCCGAAACGGCCCTGCTCAAGGGAGGATTACGCATCCCGCACCTGCTCCCGAGTACGCCGACCGGCACGCCTGCGCTGCCCCCCGGCCCGACGCGCACTCGCGTCGTGATCACCGCCTACTCCCTGGTAACTTCAGGGCGTGATCATTTCGCTCCGCTTAGACCGTGCGGCGCGCCTTGCGCTGATATCCGCTCTGGCCCTCGCCGTACTGCCCGCCGCTCCTGCCACCGCGGCCCCGTCGACAACCCCGCACCTCGACGCCGTGGAACGCACCCTCCGCGAGGTCTCACCCGGCCTCGAAGGCGACGTATGGGAACGGACCGCCGGCAACCAGCTCGACACCGCGCCCGGCGATCCCACGGGCTGGCTGCTGCAGACCCCCGGGTGTTGGGGCGACGCGCAGTGCCGCGACCGCGCCGGAAGCAGGAATCTGCTGGCGAGGATGACCGGGAACATCGCCCGGGCAACCCGCACCGTAGACATCTCCAGCCTCGCGCCGTTCCCGGACGGCGCCTTCCAGGACGCGATCGTCGCCGGCCTGAAGTCCTCCGTGGCCGCCGGACATCACCTGAAGGTCCGCGTCCTCGTCGGTGCCGCACCCCTGTACCACCTCAACGTGCGCCCCTCGAAGTACCTGGACGACCTACGCGCCAAGCTCGGTCCCGCGGCGGACGCCCTCACCATCGACGTCGCTTCCATGACCACGTCGAAGACCGCCTTCTCGTGGAACCACTCCAAACTCCTGGTCGTCGACGGGGAGACCGCGATCACCGGCGGCATCAACGACTGGAAGGGCGACTACCTCGACACCGCGCACCCGGTGACGGACGTCGACCTGGCTCTGTCCGGACCCGCGGCCGGCACGGCGGGCCGCTACCTCGACCAGCTGTGGGACTGGACCTGCCGCAACCGGACCAACGTCGCGAGCGTCTGGTACGCCGCCTCCGGCGGAGCGGACTGCCAGGCCGGCATGGAGCGGGAGACCAATCCCCGTGCCGTTCCCGCCACCGGTGACGTCCCGGTTGTCGCCGTCGGCGGGCTCGGCGTGGGCGTCAAGGACTCCGACCCCTCCTCCACCTGGCGCCCCTCCTTGCCGGACACCGCCGGCACCCGGTGCGCGGTCGGCCTGCATGACAACACCAACGGCGACCGCGACTACGACACGGTCAACCCGGAGGAGAGCGCCCTGCGTTCGCTGATCTCCAGCGCCACCGAGCACATCGAGATCTCGCAGCAGGACCTCAACGCCACCTGCCCGCCGCTGCCCCGCTACGACACCCGCGTCTACGACGCCCTGGCCGCGAAGCTCGCTGCCGGGGTCAAGGTGCGCATCGTCGTCAGCGACCCCGCCAACCGCGGGGCCGTCGGCAGCGGAGGCTACTCGCAGATCAAGTCCCTTTCCGAGATCAGCGACGTGCTGCGCAGCCGGCTCGCCAAGGTCACCGGGGACGAGCAGGGTGCCCGGGATGCCCTGTGCGGCAACCTCCAGCTCGCCCCGCTCCGCGGGTCCGCGAGCGAGAAGTGGTCCGACGGCCACCCCTACGCGCAGCACCACAAGCTGATCGCGGTCGACGGCTCGGCGTTCTACATCGGTTCGAAGAACCTCTACCCGGCGTGGCTGCAGGACTTCGGCTACATCGTGGAGAGCCCGGCCGCTGCCCGGCAGCTCGATGGCGCACTGCTCCAGCCGCAGTGGAGCTACTCTCGGTCGTCGGCGACCGTCGACTACGAGCGGGGGATCTGCCGGATCTGACCGGGCCCCTCGTCCGTCACCGCCCGGCCGGTGGTGGCGGACGACGCCCGGCTGCCGCTCGTCGCCCAGCGGGCACAGCTGTTCCAGGAGAACCTGTCATGCGGCGACGGCGGCGAGGGCGCACTGAACTGGTCCCACTGGTGCAGACACCACTGAGCCGTCGCCCGCCGATGCCACCACCGGAGAAGAACCAGCATCTTGAGCTGTGAATGATCTCGGTTCATGGGTCGGGGAGATCTCACGGACGAACAGTGGGCGGTGCTGGAGCCGTTGTTGCCGAAGGGCACGAGGGTCCGACGGCCACCCATCTGGCTGCGATCACATGGGACCTGAGCGTCGACTCCACGGTGTGCCGAGCTCAACCACCGGGTGGCGTGTTGACCGAGCCCGGCGATCACGGGCTGGGACGTTCGCGCGGCGGGTTCACCACCAAGCTGCACCTGGCTGTCGAGCACGGTCAGAAGCCCATGGCGATCGTGGTCACGGCCGGTCAGCGCGGCGACTCGCCTCAGTTCGAGCCCGTGTTGGGGAAGATCCGCGTGCCTCGCATCGGGCCGGGCCGGCCACGCCTCCGCCCCGACCGGGTGCGGGCCGACAAGGCGTACGCCTCCCGCAAGAACCGCGCCCATCTGCGCCGACGCGGGATCCGCTGCACCATCCCAGACAAGGCCGACCAGGCGCGCAACCGCCGGAAGCTCGGCTCCCGCGGCGGCCGGCCGCCGCGATGCGACCCGGCCGACTACCGCGAGCGTCACGCGGTCGAGTGCGGGATCAACCGCCTCAAGAGACATCGCGCTGTCGCCACGCGGTACGACAAGCTGCCCGTCCGCTACGAGGCGACCGTCCTCGTCGCGACCATTAACGAGTGGCTGTGACCCGCGGTCTCGCGCAGCGGGATCCACGTTCCACGCCGCGGGCAGATCGCTCCCGCAGAAGACGCAGACGAAGTCGTCCTCACGCACGATGTTGCCCCGGCACCAGCCCGAGACCCCGGTCTCTGCTTCCTCCTCCCAGGGGCTGCGACAGCCCTGGGGCCTACCCCGTCCATGCATGTGCTGGCCCGTGCCGCCCGACTACGCCGAAGCCTCGGCCCCTGCGCTGGGGGCGAACCCGCTCCCCTGCTCGGCGAACACCTTGATCGCGGCGCCCAGGAACTCCACCATCCCGGGGTGGTAGGAATCGTGGAACGCCCTCATGGCCTCGTCCTCGGCGTAGAAGAGCGACATGCCGATGTAAGCCTCCCTGGAGGGGGTGTAGAACCGGCTAACGATGTCGAAGTGCCTGCGGACGAGCTCCTGGATCTGCTGGTCCCCTGGCAGGGAGCCGCCGTCCAGGAAAGCCGTCATCTCCCGGTACAGGACGTCCCAGTCCTGGTGGACCCGCTCCCTGTCCACATGTTCCCAGTCGTTGGTCCCGGCAAGGCTCCTCGCCTGCTCCTCGGCCAACGACCGGCGACACTCGTCCTCGTAATTCTTCCCCACGGCACCGGTTCCCATCGTTTCGTCACCTCTCCGGTGGATCCCCGAGAGGGCGCCGACATGTCGGCATCGACCGGCCGTCGATGATCAACTGCCGGTCCAGGCCGAACGGTGACACACAGCCACCGGGTCGGCAAACCATTTCTTGGACCCTCCGGCGCTCCGTCCCGGTCGGCCGGCGGGGGAAAGGCGCAGCTCGAACGGCGAGCCGTCGGAGCGGGGCGTCCAGCCGCTCGACGGCGCGGCCCGGATTCCCGCGGCGACCACGCGCGGCAGGACGAGCTCGGCCGGCACCGGGTCCGGTTCCATGACGGCCGGTCGACCGGTCTCCACGACGGAACACCGGTTCGGACGCGGAACCGTATGCCGTCGATCAACTGCCGCCGAGGCCAGATGGGTGGCCGCCCAACCCTCGTGCCCTTCGGCAACAACGGCTCCAGCCCCGCCCACTGTTCGTCCGTGAGATCTCCCCGACCCATGAACCGCGATCATTCACAGCTCAAGATCCACTTTCGATACACCGCCTAGTGCTGTGACCGGCAACGCTCCATGATCGACGCGGCGATCTGTGACGGCGACATCGTGACCGTACGACGGCAGGACAGTGCTGACCACGGCGACATAGTCGCTTCTAGCGGGGGCGACCGTTGCGCAGCGTGATCCGATGAGGATCGGTGCAGCTCAGCAGCAGCGCAGAGGACGCTACCGCGCGCAACAGGTGTGGCGCTATCACCCGATCAGGTAACGGCGCCACGGTTCTGGTCATCGCTGTGACAATGCAGCTTTGTTGGCAAAGAGCGGGGCCGGTTGTCGCTGGGTTGAAGGATGTGTCGCCGTGTAGTTGGCAAAAGGGCGGCAGTTTAGTTGGCAATGTGTTGTCACGTAATGCGGTCGATTGCGAAAGAGGTTCACCGGGTGCGCGACTCCTCTCATAGTCATCTGACCTCGCGCCGGACGGTAGCGGGCGGCGTGTCTCATGTATCCCGCCCTGGAGGCCCGGATACAGGCGACCCGTTGAGCGGTAAGTCATGCAGCACCTCGTGTGGGTGATCGTCTCTCAGCCTGCTTCCTGGAGCCGGACTGGGAGGCCTGGTCTCGCGCGGCCGGGGGAGAAACCATCCTGCTTTCGGGCGGGGCGTGTCCTGAAATCCTGTTTGTACACACATTCCCATTTCTGCCCTTTCCGGCCGGCGGGAGGATCGGTCTTGCGGTTCGCCTCCGGGCGGGCGAAGACGATCCGATCTCGGTACGAGGGGCGCGGTATGACAGTGGACCAGGAGTGTGGGGATCGGCTGCGAGGGACGGTCTGTCGAATGGTGAAGGGACAACGATGACCACTGCTCAGGCGGCAGTCGCAGGTGGTGAGGGCTCCGCCCCTCCGATCAGTACGGTCGCGGGGACCGGGACCGCGGGATTCAGCGGGGACAATGACCCCGCCGTCTCGGCGAAGTTGAACCGTCCGTACGGGATTGCGGTGGACAGCACCGGCACTCTCTACTTCTCCGACTACAACAATCACCGGGTCCGGAAGATCACGACAGACGGGAAGATCACCACGGTCGCGGGGACCGGGGTCGCAGGATTCGGCGGGGACAATGGCCCTGCCCTCTCGGCCCAGCTGAACTGCCCGCGTGAGGTGGCGGTGGACAGCGCAGGCACCGTGTACATCACGGACGCAGGTAACCACCGGGTCCGGAAGATCACGGCCGACGGGAAGATCAGCACGGTCGCCGGCACGGGCACTGCGGGGTTCAGCGGCGACGGCGGCCCCGCCACCGCCGCAGTGTTGAACTACCCGTTGGGGGTGGCGGTGGACAGCACCGGCGTCCTCTATATCTCCGACCACAGTAACCACCGGGTCCGGAGGGTTACCGCGGACGGGAAGATCAGCACCGTCGCTGGGACCGGATCCCCGGGTTTCAAGGGAGACGGTGGTCCGGCGGGTTCAGCGCAGCTGAGCCGCCCGTACGCACTGGCGGTGGACAGTGCGGACGAGCTCTACATCACCGATGGCGATAACCACCGGGTCCGGAAGATCACGGCCGACGGGAAGATCAGCACGGTCGCGGGCACGGGCACTGCGGGGTTCAGCGGTGACGGCGGGCCGGCGCCATCAGCAAAGCTGAACCTCCCCTTGGGGGTGGTGGTAGACAGCACCGGCACTGTCTACGTCTCCGACTACAACAACCACCGGGTCCGGAAAATCGCGCCGGACGGGAAGATCAGCACGGTCGCCGGCACGGGCGCCGCGGGGTTCAGCGGTGACGGGGGCCCGGCCGTTTCCGCCCAGCTGTACAACCCGTTCGGGCTCGCTGTGGACTGCGTCGACACCCTCTACATCGCCGACCATCTCAACAACCGGATCCGGAAGATCACGTCGGCGAGGCTGGCCGGGCTGCCTGAGTCGGGCACGATGGTGTCCTGGGCCAACGTCCGCAGCAGGCTGCGGATGTCGGTTCTGCGTGAGTCCACCAAGGACGGGGCCGAGATCCACCAGCTGCTCGCCGTCCCGAGGGATCACCAGCGGTGGCGGCTGGTCGCGGCGGGCCAGGACAACGGCGATGTCTTGTACCGGTTCGAGAACGTGCGCAGCGGCAAGGTCCTGGAGGTCGTCGGAGCAGGCGAGGCATCCGGGGCGGTGGTCGCGCAGCGCGCCTACGAGGGTGCTGACGCGCACCATCAGCAGTGGAGGCTGATCCCGGTGGGCCCGGCGAACGGCAGCCCGCGGGTGTATGAGATCGCCAACCGCAACAGCGGACTGCTCCTGCGCGTGGATACCAACGCCCCCACGGCGGTCCGGCAGGACGGTGCTGGGGGCGACCACCACGGCCGGCAGTGGCAACTGCTCCCCGTATAACGCACAAGGGGTCAGGGGCGGACTCGCCCCTGACCCCTTGGAAGTGCGTGCGTCAGGTGGAACCAGATGAGCCCTCGTCGGTCGACTTGAGCGTCTTGGGAGTCCTGGGCAGCCCCGGTTCCTGGGCGGTCGGCTTGGAAGCCGTGGGCGTTTCCGGGGTCTTGGGGGGCTTGGTGAAGTCGCTCTTCTTGGGCCGGTTCTCCAGGTCCTCGTCCTTTTGCAGGCCGCTGTGCTCGGTCACCGTCGTACTGGACGTCTGCATGCCTGCGGCGGCGGCCTGGGACACCGAGCCGGGGTCCTGGGCGTACTGGGCCTGTGCACCGGCTGATGCCTGCGTTGTCCGGATGAAGGAGCCCAGGAAGCCCAGGACGGCCCGCGCTTCGGGCGATGTCTCCTGTACGACCTTCGCGCGGGAGGACGCCCCGTGGATCGCGGTGTTGAACAGGCTTGTGCTCGTGTCGTCGTACGTGTCGTCGTCGGCGTCCTCGAAGTCGACGCCTGCGCCGGGCTGTGGCTTGGAGGCGTCGGTGGTAACCGAGAAGAGGCCCGCGCTCTTGCCCGCGGAGCCGAAGATGTTGTCGAACACCATGGTCGTCATCCCAGGTCGTCGTAGTGGCGGTGCCCGCCGGTCAAGGCTGCTTGTAGGAGGCTCGTGGGCTGTAGGTCAGGTTCTCGACGTCGAGCATCGTGTGGTCGACCTCCAGGGCGGAGACGACCTCGGCCAGTCCCTTCATCCGGAAGCCGCCGCCGGCCAGGTCGATGTCGCCGATGTCGCGGGCGACCAGCCCGTCGAGGCCGGGGTAGGTCCCGGGCTGCGGGGGAGACAGGACCGTCACCGGCACGTCGTACTTCACCGCGACAAGTCCGGAGAAGGTCACCGGGATCTCGTAGGTGTACTGCTTGCGGGTACGCCGCTGCGTGACGATGGTCTGCACACGAGAGTCCGCCGGCACCTTGCCGGAGATCTGCGACTTCGAGGCCCAGCTGGTGGTCAGGGAGCCGCCGACGGAAGCCGAAATGCCCAGCAGCAGCGAGGCGTTGAGCGTCGCGCTCCCGGTGGCGCTGCCCGTGGTGTTGAATCCCACCGAGGTCGTCACCGTGTTCGTCGCGGAGTTGCCGGCCGAGTTCGTCGTGCCCGCCTCGGTGGCGTTGACGTTGTCGACGCCCAGGTTGTCCTTGCTGTTCTTGTTGGTCACAGTGGTCGTGTTCTTGTTCGTCATGTCGTTGCGCAGCTGCGTGCCGAGCTGGGACTGCAGGTCCATCCGCAGCTGGTTCTGCAGCTGCAGCTGGAGCTGGGCGCTGACGCTGCCGCCGAAGGTGAGCTTGGCCTCCCCGTGCAGCGACCAGTTGACCCCGTTCGACACGGTGAAGTCGACCGAGTCGGTGAAGGTCATCTCCGTCGCCTGGCTGCGGTTGACGTAGGTGCGCGAGGAGAACGTCTCAGGCGGGGGCTGGCTGATGTTGCCGCGCTCCTCGATCAGCGGCTCCCCGAGGTTCATGTAGGCGAGCCAGCCCAGCTGGGACGCCGTCCCGGGAAAGCTCCCGAAACTCGACTTGTTCACGGAGAACCCGACGGGCTTGTGCTTGACACCGTTGGTATCGACGTAGACCAGATTGGGGTGGTTCAGGATGGCCTGCCACGTCTGCTCGATGTCCAGTTCCCGCAGGTTCCTCTTCGTCAGCGGCTGACGCTTGGCACGTTCCAGGAGATACGCGGTAGAAGACATTCCCCGTCCTCAACTGATTCGGGATTGAACCGCGCCTTGCGAATGAGAAACAGACATCTGTGCGCGATCCGACAATCGAAACTATCACGCGCCTAATTCCCCAGGGAAGGCACCCAACGGGCATCACCCTCAATCGAGTGATTAAGGTTCTCCGGTTGCTCAACTCGCCCAATATAAGGGTACGTTGTGAAACTGTCGGTTGCTCGGCGGGCGGCTCTTCACATTGGGGTACCCAGGCTCTGTGACCTCGGGCGTTGTCGTGGATGGCGGCACTCGTTTCGGTCATGGCGGCTTTTTCGAATCGTTTCGACTGAGGGTGATTCTGCTGCCTTCAATTTCTTCCCGGCGTGCACGGCGCTGAGTGTCCGACGGGTTGTTCCCCGCATCCAGAAGAGGTGAGGTTTTCGCGATGTACACCCAAGAACGCACGACGCTGACGAATCTGGTGGTCGGCGGCCCGGTGGCGGTGAACAGCTACGACAACGCGATCGTGGCGGCGCTGATCGAGAACCGGCCAGTCATGCTCGTCCACGCCTTCAACGGCGGCTACCTGCGGCCCGCCGAGCTGAAGGCGGACAGCCACGACAAGGGCGTCAAGCTCGCCACGGCGCTCGAGCCGGCCACCAAGGAGGCGAACGGCCACCTCTGGCACATCACCCCCGCCGGGTTCTTCGGGCAGCGACCGCTGTACTTCATCGAAAGCGCCGCGGGCCCAGTGCCGCCCAAGCCCGCCGCCGCGGGCCAAGCCGACGCCGGCCGCGGCGACGACGGCGTGCCCAAGCCGCAGCGCAGGCGCATCACCGTCCACCGCGATGCCCCCAAGAGCTCGGCCGACACCGTCCAGGTGGGCCTGCCCGACAAGGTGGGCGACAACTGGCGCGGGAAGAACGGCGCACCCGAGGACACCCAGCTCTGGGTCGTCACGGTGACACCGTGGGGCGGGATCACCTTCGTGCCGATCACCCACCCCGACGCCATCCTCGGCTTCAAGGACTTCGCGGTGACGACCGACAGCGAGGTGCGCGTCACCTACAACTGGGGCGGGGACTTCACCGGGACGGTGATCAACACGTTCTACCCGCGGCTGCCCAACGAGTGGGACGTCCCCTACCACCACGTCTTCACGTGATCCGCAGCCACCGCCGCGCCACACCTGCCCCGAGCCGACGCCCCAACCGCCTGGAAGAGGCACCACGATGCACGTGCCCACGCAAGAACTGAAACTTCAGATCGTCAACGCCGCCACGGGCAAGACCCTCGGCACCAAGGCCACGCCAGGCACGGACGGGGCGCTTGTCGTCCGCGACTTCCCCGAGAACGGCCCGGGCCCGCAGCAGTGGCAGCTCACTCCTGTGCAGCCCGGGCAAGGCGGACAGGCGCAGGAAGAACAGGCTTATGTGATCCGCAACGCGGCCGGGGGCAAGGTGCTCGACAATTCCGCCGCCGCCGACCGCGGGGTTCGCCAGTGGGACGCCACCGTCGGCAGGAAGGGCCAGCAGTGGCACGTCGTGCCCGTCGCGGGTGAAGCGGGCCTGTACTTCATCGAGGGCGTCACCGACGGTGCCGTTCTCGACCTCGCCGACCCCGGCCCGGACGACACCCGGGTCATCCTGCGCGCGTACGACGAGAACGCGGCGAGCCAGCGGTGGCGGTTCGTCACGGCTGAGCCCGAGCGCACCAGCGACCCCGTGCTGCGCTGGGGCGCCCTGAGCCACTGGAACGGCCGCCGGTCCTGGCGGCTGGCCCGCTCGACCGCACTGCGCCCCACGCCCGATGCGACGCCCTCCTTCAGCGACATGCTGCTGGTCCTCACACGGTTCGGCAGCGATCAGGACGCCGGCGGCTGGAAGAGCGACGGGCCGAGCCCCTCTCCCGGCGGTCAGTCCGGCTGGTGGGCCGGGCTCGGTGCGCGGTTCCTCGCCGCTACGCGAGCGGGACGGGCGGACATCGTTGGGCTCAAGCCTGCGAAGGGGGCCGTGACGTCGTCCAGCGAGGGCGACGGCACCTTCGAAGATGCCGAGCGCATCCTGCACCCGGCCGCGTCCTCCGCGAGTCCCGCGGACCTGTGGACTCTCGTGGACACGACGGGCGACGGCAGGCCCGACGTCGTGGTGCTGGCCACCGACGGTGTCCGGGTGTCCGCTCAGGATGAGGCGGGGGTGTTCACGCCCGCGGGCGGCAAGCTGGTCCTCAAGGCGTTCGGTCACGGCCAGCAGGCCGGTGGCTGGCTTGCGGACAAGCATCCCCGATTCCTCATCGACACCACCGGTGACGGGCGCGTTGACATCGTCGGCTGCCACGACGACGGCGTCTGGATCTCCCTCCAAGACGAAGACGGCACCTTCGCCGAGCCCCTGTACGTCCTCGACGACTTCGGCACCGACCAAGGGTGGACCTCGGTCAAGGAACATCCCCGCTCCCTGATCAGCACCACAAACGTCGGAGCAGTGGACATCGTCGGGTTCGGCCCGCAAGGCGTCGTCGTCGCCCGCGGGCGCGGCGACGGCACGTTCGAACCATCCAAGCTCATCCTGAACGACTTCGGGCACGCCCAAGGGTGGACGGCCACCAAGCACCTGCGCTTCCTGACCGACGTCACCGGCGACGGCACCCCGGATATCGTCGGCTTCGGCGACGAGGGAGTCTGGGTGTCACACAACCGCGGCGACGGCCGCTTCGACCAGGCCCAGCTGGTATGCCGCGGCTTCGGCCACAACGACGACGCCGGCGCCTGGCGAGTCGACCGCCACCCCCGCTTCCTCGCCGACATCACCGGGGACGGACGCGTCGACATCATCGGATTCGGCGGCCCCGGCGTGTACGTGGCCCGCAACCTCTACCGCCGCTTCAGGACCCGCTGAAACCCCCGAAGGCACGCAGCCGCATCCCGGCCATTCGCCACCGGCATGCCGAACGTCGAGGGCACGAGTCGACGGAGGTTGATCGTGCCCTTCAAGATCCGTGCTGCCTACCTCCCTGCGATCTTCTCGTCCTCGAGGGTGAGCGGATCCGCGCCACTGGGCTGCTGCACCTAGGAAGCGACGCGTCCCGCAGCACGGGACCGGCAAAGCACCGACCCCGGCCGGCGTCCCGCCGTGCGGGACGGTGACCGGCATGCCGGTCCAGGCCGCTCGTCGGGGTGGCACGCTTCTCGGTGTTCAGGGGCCGGATTCCAGTACTCGGGATGGCGTGGGTGATGGGCAGGGCGAGCAGGATCAAGAAGGAACGCGGGCGAAAGCAAGCCCAGGCGTGGGAGCCCGCTGCCGCCGCGCGCGATGCGTTCCGCAACCGGGCAGCCACCATCCGGTTCCTGGAAGACAATCCCTACGCTGCTGCCTACTACGCCGCAGGGACCGACCGGGTGTTCCAGGAGGCCATGCGGCAGCACATCCGCCTGGGCGAACCCGCTCCGGGCACGTGCCGGGTGGGCCAGATCAGCGACGCGCGGGCAAGCCTGATGCTTCCGGCGCCAGCGTGTACACGACACCACTCCGCGGCGTGCACTGTCGGTGAGTTCATGGCGGCGTATCACACCCACCGTGATCCATCACGAGATGATCTTTGAACGCGGACCCTAGTGCCTGGCTCCACGATGCAAACCGTGATCGTTCCAAGGTTCACCAGCTCTCCCCGCCACCAGATCTCTACTCTGAGCAGGTGTCCAAGGCGTACTACAACGACGATGTCCCAGGCTGGCGGAACCTCGGCCCACTGATCGCCGGATCGAACAAGCCCTTCGTCCGGCGCGTCAGATGTCAAGCGACCGGTACCGAAGCAGTTTTGAAGTACCGGTCAGCCAAGTCCGGTACGCCTCGCGCCCAGCGCTTCTACAACGAGGCCCTCCAGATGCAGCAGCTCACAAGGGAAGGCCTGGCAAGAGTCCTTCCGGTCCTCGACATCGATGCCGGCGAAGAACCCAGCTGGTACGTGATGCCGAAGGCCCAGCTGCTCCAGTCCGCTTTCACAGAGGCGATCGCGCTGCAGCAGATCGTCGGGCACGTGCTGGCTCTCGCACAAACCCTCGGCGAACTCGCCGCCCGGGGGATCTACCACCGTGATATCAAGCCGGACAACCTTTTCTGGTACGACGGCGGACCCGTGCTTGCGGACTTCGGCATCGCCTACTGGGGTGAGGCAAGCGGCACCGAAGTGGGCGAGAAGCTCGGACCGCTTTGGTTCATGGCCCCAGAGATGCGCAGCATGTCTGAGCGGGAGGACGGGCGTCAGGCCGATGTCTACTCGCTGGCCCAGACCCTCTCTGCATACATCCATCCCCTTGGCGTGCTGCCCCTACCTGGAACGTTCCGCGCCGGAGCCGTGGATTACGACCTCAACCGCGGCTGGAAGGGGGACCACGACGCTCTGGATGCCCTTGAGCATGTACTCGAAGCCGCAACCAGGAACGACCCCGATGACCGGCTGAGCATCGACGCCCTCGCAGAGGAACTTGATCTGTGGCTCCGCGCGGCTCAGGTGACGATAGTCAAGAACACCGGATCGCTCTCGGGCTGGGGCCCGCGGGATGACTACCAACGCGACATGACAGAGGTACGACGCGTGGTGCTGCAGGCCGTGCGAACGCTCGCGTCAGATTTCGACGACGAGGCTCCGGTGCAGGAACATGACGCCTTGGACTCGGAGGCCCCGCGCTGGCTCGGGACATACAGCTGGGCACCGAATTCGGAGGATGGGTTCGAGCCCGACGGTACGCTCACCTACTCAATCGGCGGTACACGCTTGCGTCGGCTGATCCTCGGAGCTGTCTACTGGGGCCGCGAGGTGTCATTCATCGCCGAGATCCAGCGCGCGGGGGACTGCGGTGACCAGTGGGAGCTGGAAGCCAGCTGGCCGGAGACGTCCTGGGCCCGAGTCCGGCTTCCCTCGGCCTCACATGCGCTGGCTACGCTGACGGCGCTGGTGGCGCGAAGCCTCAACTAACGACCTCGTGCATGGTCGGCCGTGGCTCGGCGCCCGGGCGGCTCGTTGAACTGTCCATGATGGGGGCTGGGGCGCGTGAGTTGATCGTGGCGGAGTACCGGGTTATGGGGCTGTCGCCGGAGGTGATCGGAGAACTCATTGCTGAGGTGGGGCCGTTGTGGCACGAGCAGCATCACGCTCGGCTCGCGACTCGACCGCAGCGGCGGGCGGTCGGAGCCGGGGCGAAGCACAAGTTCGTCTTCGTCGACCGCTTGCTGGCGACACTGGTCAATCTGCGCCATGGCACCACCCATGACGTGCTGGCCTGCTGGTTCGGCGTGGGCCGCTCGACCGGGGCTATCCAGGACGGCTCGGACGCCGTGATCACAGCAGCCACAGCGAGATCGTCTCAAAGGCAGACGCTGTGGAACGATGATCGTCATGGCAGGTCAGATCTGGGTGTCACTCATATCGTTGGGCGGCGTTGTCCTCGGCGGCGTGTTGTCCTACCTCGTTCAGCACAGGACTCAGCAATCAGCGGAACGCGCCGAACAGCAACGGCAGCGGATCGCGTTGTCGGAGACCCGACGCGCGGAACGGCTGGCGCTGCTGGAGCGGTTCATCGAGGTATCGGCAGAGGCGGAACGATGCGCCTACACCCGGCCGCCCGAGTGGGAGGACACCAATGACTGGTACCTCACGACCCGGGACGTCATGTACAGGTTGTGGGTCGCAGATCGGCTCCTCCGCATCCAATTCCCCTGGGCCGTGCATGACGCCGCACACGCGCACTTCCTCGACCTCAACAGGACCGTGTGGCATGGCTTGCCCGACGGTGAGAGCGTGCGGGACTACCTGGAGGACAACCGGTCGGCGTTCCTCGACGCGGCCCGCGAGGTCATGGGGTAACGCACCGCTGACTCCTGAAGATCTTTTGCGGGACAGCCCTTAGGAGATGCCCAGCTCACGGCCTTGTGCAACACCCTTTAGCTGCCCTCTGCTTCGCCACCTCGCCATGAGCGCCGACTTCCCTTTGTTCCAGCCCACTTGGGCCGAGGACAGCCGGTGCTAAGGTCCGGTTGATCGGGAATACGGGGGGTATCAGGTGTTCATAGTTCATCCTGCTGGCGCCGCACGTCGCTTGGTACATCAACCTTCCCTTCCTCCTCGTCGTGGCCGTCTGCTGCCTCGCGGACTTGGCATCGAAGAAGAGGCACGTCCGGTACCTGGCTTTCGGCTCCACCGGCATGCCCTCGGGGATCACCGGCCTGTCATCGAGACCCCAGGACTCCCAGCCCTCAGCCGAGAAGAATGTCTGTTGCATGACGCGCGACTCTTGTTTTGAGACACGGACAACTGCAAACGACAGAACACTAGTAGTGCTTCGTTACGTTTCGTTACGTTGAGCGACCCCGCCTGCAGCGGGCATCTCCTGGTGTGAGGCTGGGGGAAGTGGAACGGCTCCGCCGCCATGTGTGTCCGATACGATCACGAAGGGGGCGAACGGGAATTCATCGGGTCGCCCGATGACCGTCCCGTCCGAGAGTGTGGAATTCTATGAGCCCTTTGATCGACCGGACTCGAATGGAGTCGGTCTTCAGCGCCGATGATCTGGTCGCTCTGGACGACGGTGTGCTGGCTGCCATCGCGCATGAGCCGACCCGAGTCTTCCTGCGCGAGGTCGGTCTCCCGGACCAGGTGGGCTGGTTCGAGATGGACCAGTTCCTTCTTGACGGTGACCTGCGGATCGGCGGTGAGGCGTGGCAGGCCGTCGCGGAGAAGTACCCGAACCGCTCATTCGACATGTCGGCTTGGCTGACGCTCGGAGGGATCGCCCTTGATGACCTCATCGTCGATACTGCCACCGGTATCGTGTACTGCATCCCGGAGGACGGTGCTCCGCATCTGCTCAACAGCAGCATCGACGCCCTGGCGTATTTCCTGCACGCACTGGAGGAGGAAAGGCCGGAGTACGACGCCTACGCCAGCACCGACGAGGGCGTCGACCCCGAGGGCGCCGCGGACAGGCTTTTGCATCGGATGCGCCAAGCCGACCCCGTCGCCATGGAAAATCCCGAATCGTGCTGGTTCGCGGTTCTGCGGCATGTGCGTAACCTTCTACGGGACTAGGTAGTGCTTCGTTAGGTTCTGGTTCTGGTGGTCGGCAGGGGTCGGCCGCAGGTGGTGCAGGTGCCGGTCCAGCACCGCAGCAGGTCCTGGAGGACGTCGAGGACCTGGTAGAGGGTCAGGCCGGCATCTGGGCTTTGGGTTCGAGCCGCCGCCTTCGAAGTGGTCCAGGCCCAGGCCGTGCTTGAGTTCGTGGTAGTCGTGCTCGATCCGCCAGCGCATCTTCGCCCATCGCACCAGGTCGGCGATCGGGGGGGCGGGCAGGTTGGTCATCCTGTAGCCGGTCGGCTCGTGAGCTTCTTCGGGCTCTTCGACCAGCAGGGTCCGCAAGGGCAGGACATCGTCCTACCGGTTGCGCCCTCCGGACTGTTCCTGGGCGGTGCGGCAGGCTTCCTTGCCCGAGGGCCGCACCTGGAGCACGGTGAAGTGCGAGGTCATCGTGCCTTTGCTGCCCTGCCGCCACGTGACCTCCTCGAACACGGCGGCCTCAGCAACAAGGTCGGGCAGTGGGCGGGGCGCCTCGCGGTATCGGGGCAGGGTCGGTGGGCCCAGCCCGTGACCGGAGCAGGCAGGCGTCTGGTGGCCGTGGGCCTGTTCACCCCCCAGGAAGCCGCCGCTTACCTCACCGCCGTACTCGCCGCGCACCACCGCCAAGAGCCAGCAGACCAGATCAACGGCCTCGCAGCCGAGCTGGGACACCTGCCCCTCGCCTTGGCTCAAGCCGCTGCCTACATCATCGACACGGGCCTGACCTGTACCTCCTATTGGGAGATGCTGGCCGACCGGATCAGGGAACTGGCCGACTTGCTGCCTGAGTCCGGTGCGCTGCCGGACGACCAGACCACCACCGCGGCGCCCGTGCCGCCCCGTTCACTCCCACAGGATCTGGCATGCGGTAAGGCCGAAGGTGGCCACGCCGAAAGCGACCATGAATGCAAGCGTCAATCGCACCTCGGGAGATGAGCGCTTGAGCGTGATTCCAACGAGCACGCCGACAAGAGCGGCAGCAAGTCCGATCGTCAGGATCCAAGGGGCCTTCTCACCCATTCCGGCCTTCTCTTCATGGAAGGTGGCCGGTGATCGCAGGGCAGCTCTCAACCAAGCCACCCAGTTGGATGGAGGTTGAGACCTGCCTAGTGGTGCAGATCCGGGATCTTACAAGACGGTAGGCACCACCGCGTCCGGAGCCGTCTTCCGTCGTGAACGTTAGGCGACGCTGCGTCCGGCGTGCCCACCGTTCGATCAATGCGTGATGCGTAGCCACTCCCAACGCATCCCGACCGAGCGCGCGAGAGCGCCCGATGAGGGGTAGCTTAGCGGCTCGGCTCATCACCGTCATGCAGTTCGTAAGCGCGGACCGATTGGCTATTTCAAAGGAACGTGACGGAGCATCATGGAGCCAACCGAGACGGGCACGGACGTACGACGCGTCGTGACGCCCACCGTGGTGCTGCCGGCCTCGGCCGGTCCGGTCGCTGGGACCGCCGAGACGTTCAGCCTCGACGTGCTCACCAGGCTCCAGGAACTGGAGGAGCGCAGCGCGCAGCACGAGAAGAACCTCCGGCCGCGAAGAACACCTCCGACGTGTACGCGCCGACTGGAAGCAGGGGGAGCAGTTCTGTGCCCTGCTCGAACTCCCCGTCCCCGCCATCACCCCAGGCAGCCTGACCGCGTTCGTGGAGTGGCTGTGGCGGCAGCCCGGTTGGCGCAAGGGGCACCTACACCGCGCCCTCGACCATCGACCGCCGCCTGTCGGGCGTGGTCGTCACCGGCCGCACCGACCACCGCCTGGTCCTCGACAAGACCGTGGCCGCCCGCGCCGCCGGGTGCTGAGGGCCAAGGTGAAGGAGCTGGAGAGACCGGCGACGTCCGTGGCAGGGAGCCGGCGGCCGCCCTGCTGTACCGCAAGGCCATCCTCCATCGCTGAACACCGAGACCGATCCCGAGCCCCCGAGACCAGCGGCGGCGCCGGAGCCGCAGCCTTGCTGCAGATCCTCTGCCAGGACGAGATCACCCGCCGCAAGTCCAGTAAGGTCCACAACCACCGAGCGGCGAATCCCTCAGGCGGTCGGATCTGGCCACGACAGCTGGGGGAACGACGCCAGCAGTCCGCCACCGGTGTCGTCGCCGGACTTCTTGCACGAGGCGGCCCACAGTTCGGTGACCGCGGCCCTGGGGTCACCGTTGCACTTGGCGATGAGCAGCAGCACCTGGTTGCGCAGCGCGACTCCGTTCTGGCCGTCGGCGAGTTGTTCCTGCGCCTTGCCCAGGGATTCCTCCCACCACTTCTTGTCGATCGCGTCCTGGTCGGGACCCTGCAGGCTTCCTGAGAACGTGGGTTCCGGCGGGGCGCCCATCCCCATCGCGTCGTAGACGACGGTGTAGCACCAGGAGCGCATCGCCACGCCACGCTCCTCGGTCTCAATGGCCTTGATCACGGCGAGCAGCATTTTCAGGGGCTGCGCGAACCAGTTGACCGGCGAGACCTCGCCCTTGAGGGCGTCGGAGAAGGCCGTGGCGAGTTCGGACAGCGCTCCGTACTGCTGGTCAACGACTGCGGCGACGCCGAGGCCCTTCAGAATGCCCTGGGCGGTGGCGAGGTCCCCAATCGCCTGGACTCCGTCCACGAAGTCGGTGAGTTGCTCCACCGTGGTCGCCGGCGGCGTCGGGATCTGGTCACCGCCCTGCCCCGACAGGGGAGCGCCAGTCGTCGGATCCAGCGGACTGCCGTTGACGTCGTTGAGCGTCCGGGTGTCGTCGGCCGCGATGTTCAGCACGGAGAAATCCGGGAAGGTGACCATCACCGTGCCGTCGGTCCCGTCGACGCGTACGGTGCCGTCAACGAACGTCGTCGTGGTGGAGCCGTCGTCGTTTTGGACGACCGACGATCCGTCACCGTCCACCGGGTTGATTTGTGCGAGTTGCTCCGCAGTGGGCATGTTCGGCTCCTTCCCTAAAAGCATGTTTAGGCCAGGGCCGTGGCAAGTGAATATCCCGCTTTTTTCGCGCAAGCTACGTGCTTGTCTTGGCGAAACTAGAGGAAGAGGGACGCGGGGCTGGGGAGAAGCTCCCTACCGATCAGCCCTTGGTGCGGTACTTCAAAGACGCGCCGGTGCAATGCGGCTCGACAGAACCGCCTCCAGGCCATCGAGCGGGACACCGACGTGGCCTGAGCTGTGGTGCACACAACTTCGTACTCGGTGGTGCACCCAGAGGAGTACCTGGACATGAGGAAGCGTGATCCCCAACCGTGGCTGGTCGACGACGAGTTGTGGTCGCGAATCGAGCCGCTGCTGCCTGTCCGGCAGCGCCGGCATCGGCACCCGGGCCGGAAGGCGCTGGATGACCGCAAGG
>NZ_JNXR01000042.1:0-53224 GCF_000725475.1 Streptomyces durhamensis | reverse complement strand
TCAAGGAACGGTCGCTTCCTTTGTACTCACCCTCTCGGGCTTTCCTCCGGGCTTCCCTTCGGTGTTTCCGACTCTATCAGATCTTTTCTCGATCCGATTCCCTGTCGGCGGGATGTCTCCGGGGCTTTCGGCTTTCGCCGCCCGCCCTTTCGACATTCACTACGTTAGCTCATTCTCTCGGCTACTCATAATCGAGTCTCGCTTGTTCGAATTCGGGCGCGCGGGCGCGCCAGAAACGACCCCGCCGAGGGGCTGTAGCTAGGTAGTGGAGTGGCCGCTCCGGCTGCAGGCGATCGCCGTACCCGGTTCAGCGGCTCGGGATACATTACGCACCTTGGGCAAGCGCGTCAACTCCGGCGGCGCCTCGGCACATGGGCCCGATAGGGGCTCACCGTCGGGTCGCCGGCGAGCCAGTAACGCCAGGGGTGGATGCCGCCGTTGCCGCCTTCGCCGGCGACTCCGGTGCGAGGGCCGCTTCGTACCTGGTCAGGGGCCACCGGTGTACCGGTCAGCATCTTCAGCGGGGTGTCGCCGACGGCGCACGCGTCCGTGCCGTCCAGGGCGCGGTCGACTTCCAGGGCTGTCGCCAGGCGGGCCGGACCCTTGGCCAGTTCCTTGTCATTGCGGGCCGAAACTCGCCGTTTTCGGGCCAGCTCGATGCCCTCGACGACCTCGCCCGCACGGAGCAGGACGGCGCTCGCCCGGCCCTCGGGGCCGCAGACGAGGTTCATGCAGTGCCACATGCCGTAGGTGAAGTAGACGTACACATGCCCGGGCGGGCCGAACATCACCGCGTTGCGGGCGGTGCGGCCGCGGTACGCGTGGGAGCCGGGGTCGTTCGGGCCGTCGTACGCCTCGACCTCCGTGAGGCGGACGGCGATCGGGCCGTCGGGGGTCGTACGGACCAGGATGCGGCCGACGAGGTCCGGTGCCACCTCCAGGACCGGGCGGTCGAAGAACTCTCGGGGCAGTGGCGTACGGTCCGGGGGCGCGATCATGCCCTCCGAGGGTAGTGCAGAGGGGACACCCCGTCGGCGGAACCGGTCGGGGGGCGGATCGCGTTTGTAGGGGTCGAGGGTCCTTCGTAAAGGGAGAGTCAATGGCGTTCAAGAAGCTGCTCGCGAGCCTCGGGGCCGGTGGGGCGTCGGTCGAGACGGTGCTGACCGAGGTCAACGTCGTGCCGGGCGGTGTGGTCCAGGGTGAGGTGCGGATCCAGGGCGGGTCCGTGAACCAGGACATCGAGGGGCTGTCCGTCGGCCTGCAGGCCAAGGTCGAGGTTGAGAGCGGCGACCAGGAGTACAAGCAGGACATCGAGTTCACCCGGGTGCGGCTCGGTGGTGCCTTCGAGCTGCAGGCGGGGGCCGTGCACGCGGTGCCGTTCGGGCTTGAGATCCCCTGGGAGACGCCGGTCACGATGATCGAGGGCCAGTCGCTGCGCGGGATGCACATCGGGGTGACGACCGAGCTGGCGATCGCCCGGGCCGTGGACTCCGGCGACCTGGACCCGATCAACGTGCACCCGCTGCCGGCGCAGAAGGCGATCCTGGACGCGTTCATCCAGCTGGGCTTCCGCTTCAAGAACGCGGACATGGAGCGCGGGCACATCCGGGGTACGCGGCAGACGCTGCCGTTCTACCAGGAGATCGAGTTCTACCCGCCGTCGCAGTACCGGGGACTGAACCAGGTCGAGCTGAGCTTCGTGGCCGACGAGCACGCGATGGACGTCGTGCTGGAGATGGACAAGAAGCCGGGCCTGTTCAGCGAGGGCTCGGACACCTACCGGTCCTTCCAGGTCGGACTGAACGACTGGCAGGGGACCGACTGGGCGGCTTATCTCAACCAGTGGCTGTCCGAGGTCGGCAGCAAGCGCAACTGGTTCTAGGCTCGGGAACTGCTGGTTCCAGATCATCGATCAGGAGGTACCGAGGTGACCGAGCTCAAGCGGCGGCCGCTCCCCCACGCCTTCCATCCGCCCGTGCCGTCGTTCACGGTGACGAGCGCGGACATCGAGGAGGGGGCGACGCTCAAGAGCGCCCAGGTCCATGCGGAGGGCAACACCTCGCCGCAGCTGAGGTGGGAGGGGTTCCCGCCGGAGACCAAGAGTTTCGCCGTGACCTGCTACGACCCTGACGCGCCGACGGGCAGCGGGTTCTGGCACTGGGTCCTGTTCGACATCCCGGCCTCCGTGACGGAGTTGCCGGCGGGTGCGGGCAGCGGCAAGTTCGAGGGGCTGCCCGAGGGGGTCGTGCACGCACGCAATGACTACGGAACCCGGGACTTCGGCGGTGCCGCGCCGCCGCCCGGGGACGGACCGCACCGGTACGTCTTCACGGTGTACGCGGTGGACCAGGAGAAGCTGGGGCCGGACGCGGACGCGTCGCCGGCCGTGGTCGGCTTCAACCTGCGGTTCCACGCGATCGCGCGTGCGCAGCTCATCGGTGAGTACGAGAACCCCCAGAAGGGCTGAGCGCGGCGTCGCGATTCAGCCGAGCGTTCATGGAACGTTTGCCCGCCTCCGGTCTTGGAAGTGATCGGAGGCGGGCATTTTTTATTGCGTTGTCCATCTCGGCGCGCCCGTCCAGAGTTGATCCGTGCCCGCCGGGGGGTGGGCAGGTGCACACGGGAGGTGGGCTGGATGCGGGACACGCTGGTGCTGAACGCGAGCTTCGAGCCGCTGTCGACGGTGACGCTGAATCGGGCCGTCGTTCTGGTGCTGCAGGACAAGGCCGTCGTCGAGCAGGCCCATCCCGAACTGCGCATGCGCGGTGCCGATGTGGACATACCCGCGCCCCGGGTGATCAGGCTGTGCAGATACGTACGGGTGCCGTTCCGAAGACAGGCGCCGTGGTCGAGGCGGGGTGTGCTGGTCCGGGACCGGCACCGGTGCGCGTACTGCGGGCACCGGGCCACGACGGTGGACCATGTGGTGCCGCGGGCGCAGGGTGGGGCCGACTCGTGGCTCAACACGGTGGCGTCGTGCGCGGAGGACAATCACCGCAAGGCGGACCGGACTCCGGAGCAGGCGGGTATGCCGTTGCTCCGGCAGCCGTTCGAGCCGACACCGCAGGACGCGATGCTGCTGGCCCTGGGGGCCGAGGAGTTCGAGGCACTTCCGGAGTGGCTGTCGCAGGCCGCCGCTTAGCCCGTGCGCGCAGAGGGCTCACCTTCCGGGGAAGGTGAGCCCTCTGCGCGTGTGCGGGGCTGTCAGTCGATGTGTGGCTTCTCGCGGCGCTCGGTGCCGTTGTTGCCGTTGCCGGACGAGCCGTTGCCGCCCGAACCTCCGCCCAAGGGGCCGAAGTTGCCCATGGCGCCGGAGAGGCCCTTGAGGGCGTCGCCGATTTCGCTGGGGACGATCCAGAGCTTGTTGGCGTCGCCCTCGGCGATCTTCGGGAGCATCTGGAGGTACTGGTAGGACAGGAGCTTCTGGTCGGGGTCGCCGGCGTGGATGGCCTCGAAGACCGTACGGACCGCCTGTGCTTCACCCTCGGCGCGCAGGGCGGCGGCCTTGGCCTCACCTTCGGCGCGCAGGATCTGGGACTGCTTCTCGCCTTCTGCGGTGAGGATGGCGGCCTGGCGCGTGCCTTCGGCGGTGAGGATCGCGGCGCGCTTGTCACGGTCGGCGCGCATCTGCTTCTCCATCGAGTCCTGGATGGAGGTGGGCGGTTCGATGGCCTTGAGTTCCACGCGGTTGACGCGGATGCCCCACTTGCCCGTCGCCTCGTCGAGGACGCCGCGCAGGGCGGCGTTGATCTCCTCGCGGGAGGTCAGGGTGCGTTCGAGGTCCATGCCGCCGATGATGTTGCGGAGTGTGGTGACCGTCAGCTGCTCGATGGCCTGGATGTAGCTGGCGACCTCGTAGGTGGCCGCGCGGGCGTCCGTCACCTGGTAGTAGATGACCGTGTCGATGTTGACCACCAGGTTGTCCTGGGTGATCACCGGCTGCGGTGGGAAGGGGACGACCTGTTCGCGCAGGTCGATGCGGTTGCGGATGGTGTCGATGAAGGGGACCACGATGTTCAGGCCCGCGTTCAGCGTGCGTGTGTAGCGGCCGAAGCGCTCGACGATGGCGGCGCTGGCCTGTGGGATGACCTGGATGGTCTTGATCAGGGCGATGAAGACCAACACCACCAGAATGATCAGGACGATGATGACCGGTTCCATCGTGTTCCCCGTACCCCTCTCCGCCTCGGCACCTCGGCGGATCCCGCTGGTTGTTGAAGATCTTGCTGGTCGAGTCTGACAGACCGTCGCCCAACTCGTGGGCCGGATGCCTCAGATGACGATGGCGGTGGCCCCTTCGATGTCCACGACGTCCACCTCCTGGCCGACTTCGTAGGCACGGCCGGTGTCGAGGGAGCGGGCCGACCAGACCTCTCCGGCGAGCTTGATGCGGCCGCCGGCGCCGTCGACGCGCTCCAGGACGACGGCTTGTCTGCCCTTCAAGGCGTCGATGCCGGTGACGAGTTGGGGGCGCTGTCTGCCGTGGCGGGCCGCGATGGGGCGCACGACGGCGATGAGCGCCACGGAGACGACGACGAACGTGAGGACCTGGATGACGGCACCGAAGCCGAGTCCCGCGACGGCGGCGGCCGAGACGGCTCCCACCGCGAGCATGCCGAACTCCGGCATGGCGGTGACGACGAGCGGGATTCCGAGCGCCGCCGCGCCGACGAGCCACCACACCCATGCGTCGATGTCGTTCACATGGTCATGGTAGGGCCGGGGTCGTGCGGCGGACAGGGCGCGAACCGGGGCGCGGGCAGGGTCAGGACAGCGGCAGGCCCTGGGCGGTCCAGCGGTCACCGACCTGCTCGACGACGAGCGGCAGGCCGAAGCAGAGGGAGAGGTTGCGGGAGCTCAGCTCCAGCTCGATCGGGCCGGCGGCGAGGACCTTGCCCTGGCGGATCATCAGGACGTGGGTGAAGCCGGGGGCGATCTCCTCGACGTGGTGCGTGACCATGATCATCGAGGGGGCGATGGGGTCGCGGGCGAGCCGGCCGAGGCGGCGGACGAGGTCCTCGCGGCCGCCGAGGTCGAGGCCGGCGGCGGGCTCGTCGAGGAGCAGCAGCTCGGGGTCGGTCATCAGGGCGCGGGCGATCAGGGTGCGCTTGCGCTCGCCCTCGGAGAGGGTGCCGAACTTCCGGTCGAGGTAGTCGCTCATGCCGAGGCGGTCGAGGAAGGCGCGGGCGCGCTGCTCGTCGACGTCCTCGTACTCCTCCTGCCAGCCGGCGGTCATGCCGTAAGCGGCGGTGAGGACGGTCTGCAGGACGGTCTGGCGCTTGGGGAGCTTCTCGGCGAGGGCGATGCCGGCCATGCCGATGCGGGGGCGCAGCTCGAAGACGTCGGTGCCGGGCTTGCCGAGGGTCTCGCCGAGGACGGTGGCGGTGCCCTTGCTGGGGAAGAGGTAGCTGGAGGCGACGTTGAGGAGGGTGGTCTTGCCGGCGCCGTTGGGGCCGAGGATGACCCAGCGCTCGCCCTCCTTGACCGACCAGGAGACCTGGTCCACCAGAGCCCGGCCCTCGCGGACCACGGATACGTCCTGAAGCTCCAGAACATCGCTCATGAGCGCGTTGTCTCCCCTTGCAGTGTGGCCGGTCTCGGCTGTCGCGTACGCCTGTGGCTCGGTCCGCCGCGCCGGTGGGCGCAGCCCTTATGAAATCTACGCCACGAGTGCCCGGCTCCATTCCATCGGTCCTGTCCTTAGGGTGGGGGCATGCTCTCGGAACCGCGTTCAGGACGCCTTGCCGCTTGGGGAAATGCCCTTTTGGCCGGACTTGTCTCTCCGGATGACGCCACGCTCGCCATTGTGGGCGAGGACACCGTGCACCGGGTAGAGGGGCTGCCCGGGGAATCCGCGCAGGTGGGGCTCACGCTCGCGCTGGGGCGGCTGCGCGCGCTGGGGACGACCGGGCTGCGGGTCGCGCTGCCGGCGCCGGGGCATCCGCTGGGGCTGAGCGGTCCGCCGGAGTTCAATGCGCGGGCGCTGGAGGCCGAGGAGGCGGTGGTGTGCTTCGGCGCCGCGTTCGGTCTGGTTCCCCAGGTGTACGAGGCCGGGCCCGCCGGTGATGTACATGCCGAGGTGGTCTGGCAGGTGCTGCCGGTGCGGGAGGCACCGCCCGCGGACGTGCCGTCGCTGGGCGAGGCCGAGCGGGAGCTCGCGGAGGCGCTGCGGGAGGCGACCGAGGTGCTGTCGAAGCTGGACGTCGCCGGGTCGGGTCCGGTGGCGGAGGCGGCGATCGACGCGTACCGGGCGCGGTCGGAGCGGGGGCGGGAGGTGCTGGCCCCCGGGTATCCGCCGCGGGCGGTGCGGGTGCTGGAGCTGGCGCGGCGGGTGGGGCTGCTGGTGTCCCTCGCCCACGGCAGGGGCCATGGTGCGGCGGTCACCTCCGCGGAGATGGCTGCCCGGTCCGAGGCGCTGCGGCCCGTGGAGCGGACGGCCCGGCGGGCGCAGGTCGCGGCGTACAACTCCCTCGTGGAGGAGCGGGAGCGCGGGGTCCGGTAGGCGGCCGACGGAAAGCCGACAGGCCCCCCGGTGCACACGGGAGGCCTGTGGTCGCTGTGCCGGACCTCAGTTGTTGGTGGCGATGTTGCCGAAGGCCGGGTTCAGCACGCCGATCACGCTCACGCTGTTGCCGGACGCGTTCACCGGGATGTGCACCGGGGCCTGGATGACGTTGCCCGAGATGACACCCGGGGAGCCCTGGGCGTCGCCGCAGGCGTGGGCGCCGGTGGTGGCGGAGGCCATCCCCGCCCCAGCGGCCACCAGGCCACCGGCCACCATCGTCACAGCCGCGGCCTTCTTCAGGTTCTTCACTTGCCAACCCCTCCTAGACGTTCACCGCGGCGGTTCGCCGCAGCACGCACTGGAGAACGGCGGAGATCGCCGCTGGTTGCGCCGTCCGGGGGACATTCCCACGACGGTATGAATCTCAGTCCATAGCCTGACCCCTCGGGTTGCCCTCGGTGATGTCTTGGCAAGGGCGTTTCAGCCGGTCACGCCATGGCGAACGGCCCACAGGGCAGCCTGCGTGCGGTCGGCGAGGTCGAGTTTCATGAGGATGTTGGAGACGTGTGTCTTGACGGTCTTCTCGGACAGCACCAGGGCGCGGGCGATCTCCCGGTTGGAACGGCCGTCGGCTATCAGACCGAGCACCTCGCGCTCCCGCTCGGTGAGTGAACTCCCTCTCCCATGACCGGAGTTGGTCTCCTCCTGGGAGAGCAGGACACCGGCGACCTCCGGCTGCAGCAGGATGTGCCCGGCGTGCACGGAACGGATGGCGCCGGCGAGGGCGTCGGGGTCCACGTCCTTGTAGACGTATCCGGCGGCGCCCGCGCGCAGCGCCGGGACGACCGTGCGCTGCTCGGTGAAGCTGGTGACGATCAGCACGCGCGCGGGGTTGCCGAGTTCGCGGAGCTTGCGCAGGGCGTCGATGCCGTCCATGCCCGGCATCTTGACGTCCATGAGGACGACGTCGGGCCGCAGTTCCTCGGCGCGGGCGACGCCCTCGGCGCCGTCGGCGGCCTCCCCGACGACCTCGATGTCGTCCTGCACCTCCAGGAAGGTACGCAGGCCCCGGCGGACGACCTGGTGGTCGTCGACGAGCAGCACCTTGATTGCGTCAGCCACCGGGGACCTCCATCTCGATCGTGGTGCCCTTGCCGGGCGCCGACTCCACGCTCAGCGCGCCGCCCGCCCCGCTCGCCCGGTCCCGCATGGAGACCAGACCCAGGTGGCGTCCGGCGCGGCGGACCGCCTTGGGGTCGAAGCCGTCGCCGTCGTCGGTGACGCGCAGCACGGCTCCGCAGCCGCGCCGTTCCACGCTCACGTCGACGTGTTCGGCGCCGGAGTGGCGCAGGGCGTTGTGCAGGGCCTCCTGGGCGACCCGGAGCAGGGCCTCCTCCTGGACGGCCGGCAGGGCGCGGAAGCCGTTGCTGGTGAAGGTCACGCGCGCGCTGTGGGCGCGGTCGAGGACCTGGGTCTGGGTGCGCAGGGTGGCGATCAGGCCGTCCTCGTCCAGGGCGGCGGGGCGCAACTCGACGACGGCGGCGCGCAGTTCGTCGGCCGCCTCGGCGGCGAGCGCGGCGACCTGGTGCAGCTCGCCCTTGGCCCGGGCGGGGTCGCGGTCGACGAGGGCCGCCGCGGCCTGGGCGGTCAGGCGTAGCGAGAAGAGCTTCTGGCTGACCGCGTCGTGCAGTTCGTGGGCGAGGCGGGAGCGTTCCTCGGCGATGGTCAGCTCGCGGCTGCGCTCGTACAGCCGGGCGTTGGTGAGGGCGATGGCGGCGTGCTGGGCGAGGATGGCGAGCAGTTCCTGGTCCTCTTCGGTGAAGCCGCAGCTGCCGTCCTGCCGGGCCCACGGGGGGTCTGGGTGGTGTCCCCCCTCGGGGCGCAGCTTGTTGGCCAGGAAGAGGGCTCCGATGACCTCGTCGCCGTCGCGGATGGGCAGGCCGAGGAAGTCGACCAGGTCCGGATGCGCGGCGGGCCAGCCCTCGAAGCGGGGGTCCTTGCGCACGTCGGCGAGGCGCTCGGCCTTCGCCTCGTGCAGCATCGCGGCGAGGATGCCGTGCTGGCGGGGCAGCGGGCCGATGGCCTTCCACTGGGCGTCGCTGACGCCGTCGACGACGAACTGGGCGAAGCCGCCGTGGTCGTCGGGGACGCCCAGGGCGGCGTACTGCGCGTCGAGGAGCTCGCGGGCGGAGGCGACGATCGTCTTGAGGACGTCGCGCACCTCCAGATGCCTGCTCATGGCCAGCAGCGCGGCACTGACCGCGGCGAGGCCGGACCGGGGGCCTTGACTCATGTCCTCACGGTACCGGCGGGGTGTGACATCGCGGATCGGACCGGTGACGGCCCGGCCTGGTCCGCTGGACCTAGGGCCGCGGGCCCGGGTCCCGGGGCCCCGGCCGTGCGGTGTACGCCGAAGGGCTCCTCGGATGTGCGGCTCGCGTCCGAGGCGGCCGGGGCGGTGCCGTTCCTACGGTGTCGTCACCGCCCGGTGGGGGCGGTCGGCGACGAGGGGACGGTAGTCATGCCGGTAGCGATCATCACGGGGGCCTCGAAGGGGCTGGGGCGGGCGCTCGCCGAGGCGCTGGCCGCGCGGGGCTGGGATCTGGTGCTGGACGCCCGGGGGGCCGAAGCCCTCAAGGAGGCGGCGGAGAGCGCGTCCGGGCACGGCACGCGCGTGGAGGCACTGCCGGGGGATGTGACGGACGCCGGGCACCGGGCCGCGCTGGTGGCGGCCGCGCGCCGGCTGGGCGGCGTCGATCTGCTGGTGAGCAACGCGAGCGCGCTGGGCGCCGAGCCGCTGGTGCGGCTGGCCGAGCTGCCCCTGGAGGGGTTGCGGCGGGCGCTGGAGGTGAACGTGGTGGCCGCGCTGGGCCTGGTCCGTGAGGCGTTGCCGCTGCTGCGCCGGTCGCCGGCCGGGACGGTGGTCGCGGTGAGCTCGGACGCGGCGGCCGAGGCGTACGGGACGTGGGGCGGCTACGGCGCCTCGAAGGCGGCCCTGGACCAGCTCGCGGCGGTGCTGGGCGTGGAGGAGCCGGGTCTGCGGGTGTGGGCGGTGGATCCCGGGGACATGGCGACGGACCTGTACGCGGCGGCCGTACCCGACGACACGGATCCGCGTCCGGAGCCCGCCGCGGTCGTGCCGGCGTTCCTGCGGTTGCTGGACGAGCGGCCGGCCAGTGGGCGGTACGCGGCGCCGGCGTTGCTGGAGCAGCGGTGAGCGCCCGGATGAGGGTGCCCCCGCCCGGGCGGAGCCGGGAGCCGGCACGGCCACCGGAGGGGCTGTCCGCGCGTGTGCCCGTCGAGCAGCGTGGTCCGGGGCTGGACCGGGACGCCGTACGGCTGCTGGTGTCGCGCGGTGCGGAGGTGACGCATCACGCCTTCCGGGAGCTGCCGCTGCTGCTGCGGGCCGGGGACCTGCTGGTGGTGAACACCTCGCCGACGCTCGCGGCGGCGGTGGACGGGCGGATCGGGCACGCGCGCGTGGTGGTGCATTTCTCCACGCACGGGGACGACGGCCGATGGGCGGTGGAGGTGCGGGAGCCGGACGGGCAGGGCACCACCCGCGCGCGTGCGGGTACGCGTGCGGGTACGGAGGTGGTGCTGCCGCGGGCGGGGCTGCTGGTGCTGGAGGAGCCGCTGAGCCCGCGCGGGGAGCGGCTGTGGTGGGCCCGGCCGGCCGGGGACGTGCTTGGCATGCTGCGGGCCTGGGGGCGGCCCATTCGCTACTCCTATACGGAGCAAGACCAGCCGCTGTCGGCGTACCAGACGGTGTTCGCGCTGCCGGCGCCGGACGGGTCGGGCAGTGCGGAGATGCCGAGTGCGGCGCGGCCGTTCACCGCGCGCCTGGTGGCGGAGCTGGTGAGCCGGGGTGTGCAGTTCGCGCCGATCGCGCTGCACACGGGGGTGGCGTCGGCGGAGGCGCACGAGCCGCCGTATCCGGAGCGGTTCGCGGTGCCGGAGGCGTCGGCACGGCTGCTCAACGCCGTGAAAGCGGCTGCGGGGAGGGTGATCGCGGTCGGTACGACGGCCGTGCGGGCGGTGGAGTCGGCGGCCGGGCCGGACGGGGTGGTGCGGGCGGCCGGGGGGTGGACGGACCTGGTGGTGACGCCGGAGCGCGGGGTGCGGGTGGTGGACGGGCTGCTGACCGGGCTGCACGAGCCGGAGGCCTCCCATCTGCTGATGCTGGAGGCGGTCGCGGGGCGGGCGGCGGTCGGCCGTGCCTACGACGAGGCGCTGCGGGGGCTCTACCTGTGGCACGAGTTCGGCGACGTCCATCTCATCCTCCCGGACGAGACTGCTCACACAGCGCGTTGCGACGGCAACCCATGGTGAGACTGTTACGTCTCCGATGTGAGCCCGCGCATAGGGCCCACATCACGTACGAACGGACATAGGAGATAAACGCCGCCGGGTGAACGGGACAGACGGTCCAGTCTGTCCCGTTTTGCCCTTCCCTGATCCACTATCGGGCATCGTACGTCACACCTTTGCCTGGGCATTTTGCGCCCGCTAAGAATTGCTTCCGTCGCTCAGCGCCGCGGCTCACAGCCCGCGGCGTTCGTGTGGGAGGAGCCGATTCCCCCGGCGGACGCAGGAGCGACCTCCGCGCTATCGAAGAGGTCCATCAGCCATGCCCAAGAACTTCCTCAACCGTGCTTATAGTCGCGCCCTGACCAAGCAGCACAAGATCGCCGTCGCCGGTGTCGCCGCTCTCGGCACCGCCGCCATCGCGCTCTCGGCCGTCCCCGGCCACGCCGACACCGTCACCACCGGCGCCCCGGCCGCGACCGCCCAGGTCGCCGCCCACACCACGCTGAAGAACGTCAAGGGCACGGTCACCGACCAGCTCGCCACCGAGACGGTCAAGCTCGACACGTTCGCCGCACAGAAGAAGGCCGCCGACGAGGCCGCCGCCAAGCAGCGCGCCGAGGCCGCGGCGAAGAAGGCCGCCGTCGACGCCGCCGTGAAGAAGGCCGCGCAGGACCGTGCCGCCAAGGCGGCCGCGAGCCGCTCCGCGCAGCGCATCCCCATGCAGCCGGTGGCCGCGAAGACCTACGCGAACAACCTCGACGGCTGGATCCGGCAGGCGCTGGACATCATGAAGCAGCACAACATCCCGGGCTCCTACAGCGGCCTGCACCGCAACATCATGCGTGAGTCCTCGGGCAACCCGATGGCGATCAACAACTGGGACATCAACGCCATCAACGGCATCCCCTCCAAGGGTCTGCTGCAGGTGATCCAGCCCACCTTCAACACCTTCCACGTGCCCGGCACGTCCTCGAACATCTACGACCCGGTCGCCAACATCACCGCCGCCGCCAACTACGCGGCCCACCGGTACGGCTCGATCGACAACGTCAACAGCGCGTACTGAGGCCCTGGCGCGGGACCTCTGCGACGTGACGCCGAAGGGCGGCACCCCCGATGCGGGGTGCCGCCCTTCGCGTTGCGCGGGCACTGCTACTTGCGCATGACCTCCGGCTCGTGGCGGCGCAGGAAGCGGGCCACGAAGAAGCCGCAGACCACGCCGAGCACGATCAGCGCGACCATGTCCGCGGTCCAGGCGCCCGCCGCGTGGTTCCACAGCGGGTCGTTGTCGCCGGCGGTCTCCGGCGGGCTGATCCGGTTGAAGTCCAGCGTGGCGCCGGCCGCGGCGACCGCCCAGCGGGACGGCATCAGGTACGAGAACTCGTTGACACCGACCGTGCCGTGCAGGGCGAACAGGCAGCCGGTGAAGACGACCTGGATGATCGCGAACATGACCAGCAGCGGCATGGTCTTCTCGGCGGTCTTCACCAGCGAGGAGATGATCAGACCGAACATCATCGCGGTGAAGCCGAGCGCCATGATCGGCAGGCACAGCTCCAGCAGCGTGGCGTTGCCGAGGATGAGGCCCTGGTCCGGGATGTCACGCTTGGCGAAGCCGATGACACCGACCAGCAGTCCCTGCAGGACGGTGATCACGCCGAGCACGAACACCTTCGACATCAGGTACGCCGACCGGGACAGGCCGGTCGCGCGCTCCCGCTCGTAGATCACCCGTTCCTTGATCAGCTCGCGGACGGAGTTGGCGGCACCGGCGAAGCAGGCGCCGACGGCGAGGATCAGCAGCACGGTGGTGGCCGTGCCGTTGGGCACGATCTGCCCGGTCTGCGGATTGGCGCCGTTGGGCAGCAGACCGTGGTCGGGGCGGATCAGCAGGCTGACCGAGCCGAGGACGGCCGGCAGCACCACCATCAGGGCCAGGAAGCCGCGGTCGGAGACGATGACCGACGCGTAGCGCCGCACCAGGGTGACGAACTGGGAGAACCAGCTCTGCGGCTTGGGCGGCCTGATCGCCTGCATCGGCGGCATCTGGACGGCCTGCGGAGCGACCGAGTCGACGTCCGCGGCGTACAGCTGGTAGTGCTGCGAGCCCTTCCAGCGGCCCGCCCAGTCGTAGTCGCGGTAGTTCTCGAAGGCGGAGAAGACATCGGCCCAGCTGTCGTAGCCGAAGAAGTTCAGCGCCTCCTCCGGCGGGCCGAAGTACGCGACCGCCCCGCCCGGCGCCATCACCAGCAGCTTGTCGCACAGCGCCAGCTCGGCCACCGAGTGGGTGACCACCAGCACCGTACGGCCGTCGTCGGCGAGGCCGCGCAGCAGCTGCATCACATCGCGGTCCATGCCCGGGTCGAGGCCCGAGGTCGGCTCGTCCAGGAAGATCAGCGACGGCTTGGTGAGCAGCTCCAGGGCCACCGAGACACGCTTGCGCTGACCGCCGGACAGGGACGTGACCTTCTTGTCCTTGTGGACGTCCAGCTTCAGCTCGTGCAGCACCTCGTCGATGCGGGCGTCGCGCTCGGCCGCGGTGGTGTCGGCCGGGAAGCGCAGCTTGGCCGCGTACTTCAGGGCCTTCTTGACGGTCAGCTCCTTGTGCAGGATGTCGTCCTGCGGGACCAGACCGATGCGCTGGCGCAGCTCGGCGAACTGCTTGTACAGGTTCCGGTTGTCGTACAGCACCTCGCCCTGGTTGGCGGGCCGGTAGCCGGTGAGCGCCTTCAGCAGGGTCGACTTGCCGGAGCCGGACGGGCCGATGACCGCGATCAGCGACTTCTCCGGGACACCGAAGGAGACGTCCCGCAGGATCTGCTTGCCGCCTTCGACCGTGACGGTCAGATGGCGCGCGGAGAAGGAGACCTCACCGGTGTCGACGAACTCCTCGAGGCGGTCGCCGACGATCCGGAAGGTGGAGTGGCCGACGCCGACGATGTCGGCCGGGCCGAGCTGTACCGAGCCGCCCTTGGGGATCGGCTGGCCGTTGACGTAGGTGCCGTTGTGCGAACCGAGGTCGCGGATCTCCAGACGGCCGTCAGGCGTGGCGTGGAACTCGGCGTGGTTCCGGGAGACCTGCAGGTCGGAGACGACCAGGTCGTTCTCCAGGGCCCGGCCGATGCGCATCACGCGGTCGAGCGAGAACTGGTGGAACGTGGTCGGGCTGCGGTCGCCGTGGGCCGGCGGCGCCCCCGCGCCGCCACCGGGCGCCTTCTGCGCGTACTGGTCGGCGGGCCCCGCCTGCTGCGGGAACGCGGGCGGCTGCTGCTGCCAGCCGGGTTGCGGCGCCTGCGGCGGTACGGCCTGCTGCGGGGCCTGCGGATGCGCGGCGGCCTGCTGCGGAGCCGGCTGGGCCCAGCCCGGCGCGCCGGCCCCCTGCGCGGCGTACGGCGCCGACTGCTGCTGGCCGACGGCGGCTCCGGACAGGTTCAGCCGCGGTCCGTCGGTCGCGTTGCCGAGGTGCAGCGACGCGCCCGGCCCGACCTCCATCTGCTGGATCCGCTGGCCCTGCACGAACGTGCCGTTGGTGCTGCCATGGTCCTCGATGACCCAACTGCGGCCGTTGAAGCTGACCGTGGCGTGCTGCCAGGAGACCCTGGCGTCGTCGAAGACGATGTCACCCTGCGGATCGCGTCCGAGGGTGTAGGGCCTGGACGGGTCCAACGTCCAGGTCCGTCCGTTTGATTCCAGTACGAGTTCCGGCACTCCATGCCCCACTGAGTTGTCCCCCGAGTTACCCCCGTCGCAGGGAGTCTAGGGATGTCGAACATCGTGGGGAACTATTTCAGGCTCGGGCCGCTGACCGAAACCCGGGCCTTGTCACAAGCGCCGGCGCACGCTCCAACTCGCCGCGTCGACGGTGAAAACCGGGCTGGAGAGTGGCAATCCCGGCGAGGGGGACAAACGTCCTACGCCCGTGTCCGCGACCGGAGTTGTCCCCGTACCGGACGAACTCCTGGCCGGCGCGGGCACGGTGGCCAGGGCCGGCTCCACGGGTACGGTGGCCAGGGCCGGCTCGCTCGGGCGGCCCGGGGTGCGCTGCCGTCGGGGGCGGGCGGGCCCCGACCGCCCATGGCCACCGCCTGACCGTCCCCGGGTCCGGCTGCCCTCGCGGACCCCGGAGGGCGGGCCGCCACCCGGGGCCGCGATCACGCGATCGGCGCCCGCGCCCTTCGGGTGGGTATGCGGGAGCGGGAAGCGGGAAGTGATGGCGCTAGGCGATTGGAGGCAGTGATGGCGGGTTTTCTCGACCGGGCCAGGGAGCAGGCCCAGAGCGCCCTGAACCAGGGCAAGCAGAAGGTGGACGAGCTGCAGCAGCAGCGCGCCGGAAATGATCTGCTGAAGCGGCTCGGTGCGGCGTACTACGCCGAGCGGCGCGGCTCCGGAGCGCCGGAGGCCACTCAGCAGGCGCTGACGGCCCTGGAAGCCCACATCGCCGCTCACGGGGACGGCTTCCTGCGCGACACCTGAGCCGCGGCGGATCCGTGCCGCTCCGGCGCTGCCGGGCGGGGCATCTCGTGGCACAGTCGAGGTGGAGCCGGGGGCTGCCGTGCGCGGGGGGCAGGGTGTCTTCCGGCGGCAAGATCCCTGACACCGGCGCGACATCCATTGTTCCGTGTCCGTCAGGCGGACCTCGGCGGCGGACGGCACTGGGTGCCGGATACGGTGGTGACACCATGAGCGCTTCGCAGACCGCCGCTTCCCAGACCTCCGAGGTCCCCACTCTCCTTGTCAAGATCTTCGGCAAGGACAGGCCGGGCATCACGGCCGGCCTCTTCGACACCCTGGCCGCCTACCTGGTCGACGTGGTCGACATCGAGCAGGTCGTCACCCGGGGCCGCCTGGTGCTGTGCGCGCTGGTCACCCAGCCGCCGGCCGGCCTGGAGGGCGATCTGAGGGCCACCGTGCACAGCTGGGCCGAGTCGATGAAGATGCAGGCGGAGATCATCTCGGGGCACGGCGACAACCGGCCGCGCGGTCTCGGGCGGTCCCTGGTGACCGTCCTCGGCCATCCGCTGACCGCCGAGTCGACGGCCGCCATCGCCGCTCGGATCGCGAAGACCGGCGGTAACATCGACCGCATCTTCCGGCTCGCCAAGTATCCGGTGACGGCCGTGGAGTTCGCCGTCTCCGGTGTGGAGACCGAGCCGCTGCGCACGGCCCTGGCCTCCGACGCGGCGGCACTGGGTGTCGATGTCGCGGTGGTATCGGCGGGGCTGCACCGGCGCGCTCAGCGCCTGGTGGTCATGGACGTCGACTCCACCCTGATCCAGGACGAGGTCATCGAGCTGTTCGCGGCGCACGCCGGCTGCGAGGACAAGGTCGCCGAGGTGACGGCGGCGGCGATGCGCGGGGAGCTGGACTTCGAGCAGTCGCTGCACGCGCGCGTGGCACTGCTGGAGGGGCTGGACGCCTCGGTGGTGGAGAAGGTGCGCAACGAGGTCCGGCTGACGCCGGGCGCGCGCACCCTGATCCGCACGCTGAAGCGGCTCGGCTACCAGGTCGGTGTCGTCTCCGGTGGCTTCACCCAGGTCACGGACGACCTGAAGGAACGGTTGGGCCTGGACTTCGCGCAGGCCAACACGCTGGAGATCGTCGACGGCAGGCTCACCGGGCGGGTCACCGGCGAGATCGTGGACCGCGCCGGGAAGGCGCGGCTGCTGCGCCGGTTCGCCGCGGAGGCGGGGGTGCCGCTGTCGCAGACGGTGGCGATCGGTGACGGCGCCAATGACCTGGACATGCTGAACGCGGCCGGTCTGGGGGTCGCCTTCAACGCCAAGCCGGTGGTCCGCGAGGCGGCGCACACGGCGGTGAACTTCCCCTTCCTCGACACGGTGCTGTATCTGCTGGGCGTCACCCGCGAAGAGGTCGAGGCGGCCGACACGCACGACGAGGGCTGAGCCGGTCCGGCCGGCCCGGACACGGGAGGGCCCGGCACCACGCGGGTGCCGGGCCCTCCCGTCCGTGTGAGGTCACTCGGCGGGCGCCCAGTAGTCCGTGAGGGTGGCCGCGCCCGGCTCCAGGGCCTTCCAGTCGCCGTCGAAGGACAGCACGGCGAAGCCGGCCGCGGGGAAGCCCCGGCGGTTCATCCGCTCGCGGGCGTCGCCCTCGGCCGTGCCGGACAGGATGTCGGCCAGGCCGTGGACGCCCGGGTTGTGGCCGATCAGGATCACGTTCCGCACGTCTTCCGGCGTCTCGTTCAGCACGGCGATCAGTTCGCCGGGTGAGGCCTCGTAGACCCGCTCCTCGTAGACGGTCTTCGGCCGGTGTGCCAGCTCGTGGACGGCGAGCTTCCAGGTCTCGCGGGTCCGGGTGGCGGTGGAGCACAGGGCCAGGTCGAAGGTGATGCCGGTGTCGGTCAGCTTGCGTCCGGCGACCGCGGCGTCCTTGCGGCCCCGCTCGGCGAGCGGGCGCTCATGGTCGGACACCTGTGGCCAGTCGGCTTTCGCATGCCGGAAGAGGACGATCCTGCGAGGTTCTGCGGCGCTCATGGGACCCAGCTTCGCATGAAACAGGCCAGGGGGCGCAGGGAGTTGACATGCGGATTCACCGCGCGCGGGGGCTCCGGGTCAGCGCGTGAGGAGCTGCTGGGCGCGCTCGAAGAGGTGCGTGATCGCCGGATCGCCGCTCGCCGCGTGCGCGTCCGACGGGTTCAGTATCAGCGCGAGGAGGGCGAGGAAGGCGAGCGCGGGCAGGGCGAGGGCCCACCAGGGCAGCCGGATGTCCACGCCGCCCGTGGTCACCGGGTGGGGCCGGGAGTGGGTGCGGGCCGGCATGGTCGCCTCCGTGGGTCTTCGAGCGGGTCCGTGACCGTGTCTCGCGGTCACGTCTCGAAGCTACGGAATCGAGGGCCGTCAACCCATCCGGAGTTCCACCCAGTTGACCCTGACCCTTACCCCCTAGGGGATGGTGGGGCTGTCCCCACCCCCGCCGTCGGCCACGGGCCGGGACGCCGCCCGGCGGCGTCCGTCACGGGGAGGCGAGGGTCGCGATGACGGCGATGACGACGAAGATGGCGAGGAACGAGCCGAAGACGAGCAGCATCTTCTTCTGGCCGTTCTGCGGGTTCGGGTCGAGCACAGGCTGCATGCGCCCAGTCTCGCACCTTTCCGCCGGATCTCCTGCGCGGGGGTCAGCGCCCGGCCGCCTCCTCCTCCACCGTGCGGTCGCGGCCCGCCAGGAAGCCCACCACCATCTGCGGCACCATCAGGGCCGCCATGAGGGCGATCGGCAGGCCCCAGCCGCCGCTGTGCTGGTAGAGCACGCCGACCAGCAGCGGGCCGGGGATGGAGATCAGATAGCCGGTGCTCTGCGCGAACGCGGACAGCTGGGCCACGCCCGGGCCGCTCCTGGCCCGCATGCCGACCATCGTGAGGGCCAGCGGAAACGCGCAGTTGGAGACGCCGAGCAGCAGGGCCCAGGCCCAGGCTCCGGCAGCCGGCGCGACGTAGAGGCCGGTGTACCCGGCAAGACCGCACACACCCAGGACCAGCACGATCGGCCCCTGATGGGGCAGCCGGGTGGCGACCCGCGGGATGACGAAGGCCAGCGGCACGCCCATCACCATGGTGACGGCGAGCAGCACGCCCGCGGTACCGGCCGGGACACCGGCGTCACGGAAGATCTGCGGCATCCAGCCCATGGTGACGTAGGCGGCGGTGGCCTGCAGGCCGAAGAAGACGGCGAGCGCCCAGGCGGTGCGGCTGCGGGTGATGCGCAGCGGGGCGTGCCGCGTGGCGGCCCCGGGGGCGGGCTCCTGCGGCGGTGCGGCGGGGGTGCCGCGCTCCCGCACCAGCGGCAGCCAGGGCAGGACGGCGGTGCCGGCGAGGGCGGCCCACACGGCGAGGCCGGACTGCCAGCCGCCGCCCAGGGCGTCGGTCAGGGGCACGGTCACCGCGGCGGCGAGGGAGGTCCCGAGGGCGAGGGCCATCGAGTACAGGCCGGTCATGGAGCCGACCCGGTCGGGGAACCAGCGCTTGACGATGACCGGCATGAGCACGTTGCTGACGGCTATGCCCATCAGGGCGAGCGCGCTGGCGGCCAGGAACCCGGCCGTGCTGCCGAGGTAGGGCCGTATGAGCAGGCCCGCGGTGATGGCGGCCATGCCGGCGCCCACCACCGCGGCCGGCCCGAAGCGGCGGGCCAGGCGGGGAGCGGTGACACCGAAGACCGCGAAGCAGAGCGGGGGCACGGAGGTGAGCAGGCCGGCCACGCTGCCGCTCATGCCGAGCCCGTCGCGGACCTCCTCCAGGAGCGCGCCGAGGCTCGTGATGGCCGGACGGAGGTTCAGCGCGGACAGCACGATGCCGACCACGACCAGACGGGTCGCCCACGCGCGTGTGCGGCCCGCGCCGGGTGGCGTCTCGGGTGTGCTCGTCGCTGCGGCCGTACCGCGCTCGGTCGGTGACTTCGCCGTACGGGTCTCCACGGTCCGGGTTTCCTCACATGCCATGGGACCCATCATAGAATCATGGGATGATTGGTTGTCCACTCCCGCGACGCTCTCGTCCGGGACCGTCGTGCGAAGGTGTGCCATGCCCCTGAGCCACCCGCGCCGTTCGGCGCTGTCCGAGCAGGTCATCGCCGCACTGCGCAACCAGATCGCCTCCGGTGAGTGGCCGGTCGGGTCACGCATCCCGACGGAGCCGGAACTGGTCGAGCAGCTCGGCGTCGCCCGCAACACCGTCCGCGAGGCCGTCCGAGCCCTCGCCCACAACGGTCTGCTGGACATCCGGCAGGGTTCCGGCACCTATGTGGTGGCGACGAGCGAGCTGGCCGGCGTGATGCACCGCAGGTTCGCCGACGCCGACCCCCGGCACATCGCGGAGCTGCGCGCGGCGCTGGAGTCGGCCGCGGCGAAGCTGGCCGCCGAGCGGCGCACCGAGAAGGACCTCAAGCAGCTCGGCACGCTGCTGGAGCGGCGCGAGGAGGCCTGGGAGACGGGCGAGGCGGAGGCCTTCGTGACCGCCGACGCCACCTTCCACCTGGCCGTCGTGGCCGCCTCCCACAACGACGTGATGACGGCGATGTACGCCGATCTGGGCGAGGTGCTGCGCGACTGGCTGCGCGCGGACGTGGGCGCGGAGCTGACCCCGGAGACGCACATGGACCACCGGCGTCTGGTGGACGCGATCCGTGCCGGGGACGCGGAGGCGGCGGCGGCCGAGGCCGGGAGCTATCCGTTCCTGTGCCGCCCGGGCCGGTTCAGCGCGCGTTCCGGTGACTGAACCGGCGGCTCAGTGTTCCCTCTGATGGCTGATCCACACCGAGCGCACTTCCTTCCAGCACCGGCCGTCGAGCCGTACGGTCATCGCGGGATCGGTGTCCACCGGTGCGCTGTCGGTGTCGATGTCCCACCAGCGGGCGCACTCGATGTGCAGACGCACGCGATCGATGTCGGCATAGGGGTTGTGGCAGTAGGCCACCACCTGGGAGCCGCGGACGGTCGTGCGGCACGCGGCTCCGAAGAGGCTCGGCGCGGGTGGCTTTCCGTCGTCCACGCGCGCGTAGGGCATCGCCTCGTACGGCAGGAAGAGCACGAGGGCCACGGCCACGGTCACCGGGGCCAGGCTGCGGGACAGGCGCACAAGGGGACCTCCTCGGCCGGGCTGCGGAGGGACGCGTGGGTGCACGCGTAATCCAGGGTGCGCCGCCCGGGCCGGTGGACGCCCGGCCGGTGGGCCGAACGGGTGACGCCCCGCGCCGTGGTGCCGGCCCTTCCCGGCCCCGTGCACCCGTACGGCCGAGGCCCGCGCCCCCTGCGGGGTGCGGGCCTCGGTGACAGGTCACGCGCGAGCGGCGGCGATCACGCGCCGATCGCGTGCAGACCGCCGTCGACGTGGATGATCTCGCCGGTGGTCTTCGGGAACCAGTCGCTCAGCAGCGCGACGATGCCCTTGCCGGCCGGCTCCGGGTCCTTGAGGTCCCACTCCAGCGGGGAGCGGGTGTCCCACACGGAGGCCAGGTCGCTGAAGCCGGGGATGGACTTGGCGGCCATGGAGCCGATCGGGCCCGCCGAGATGAGGTTGCAGCGGATGTTCTGCTTGCCCAGGTCGCGCGCGATGTAGCGGCTGGTGGCCTCCAGGGCGGCCTTGGCCGGGCCCATCCAGTCGTACTGCGGCCAGGCGTACTGGGCGTCGAAGGTGAGGCCGACGACGGAGCCGCCGTTCTGCATCAGCGGCAGGCAGGCCATGGTCAGCGACTTCAGGGAGTACGCCGAGACGTGCATGGCCGTGGCGACCGACTCGAACGGCGTGTTGAGGAAGTTGCCGCCGAGCGCGTCCTGCGGCGCGAAGCCGATGGAGTGCACGACGCCGTCCAGGCCGCCGAGCTCCTCGCCGACGACGTCGGCCAGGCGGCCCATGTGCTCGTCGTTGGTGACGTCGAGCTCGATGACCTTGGTGGGCTTGGGCAGCTTCTTGGCGATGCGCTCTGTCAGCGTGGGCCGCGGGAAAGCGGTCAGGATGATCTCCGCGCCCTGCTCCTGGGCCAGCTTGGCGGCGTGGAAGGCGATGGAGGACTCCATCAGCACACCGGTGATCAGGACGCGCTTGCCCTCGAGAATTCCGCTCATGGTGATCAGTGACCCATTCCCAGTCCGCCGTCAACGGGAATGACGGCTCCAGTGATGTACGAGGCGTCGTCCGAGGCGAGGAACCGCACCGTCGCGGCGATCTCCTCCGGCTGCGCGTAACGGCCGAGCGGCACCTGCGAGACGATGCTCTGGCGCTGCTCGTCGGTGAGCACCTTGGTCATGTCGGTGTCGACGAAACCGGGCGCGACGACGTTGAAGGTGAGGTTGCGCGAGCCCAGCTCACGGGCGAGGGAACGCGCGAAGCCGACCAGGGCGGCCTTGGAGGCGGCGTAGTTCGCCTGGCCCGCCGAGCCGAGCAGTCCGACCACGGACGAGATCAGGATGACGCGGCCCTTCTTGGCGCGCAGCATGCCGCGGTTGGCGCGCTTGACGACACGGAAGGTGCCGGTGAGGTTGGTGTCGATGACCGAGGTGAAGTCCTCCTCGGACATGCGCATCAGGAGCTGGTCCTTCGTGACGCCGGCGTTGGCGACGAGAACCTCGACCGGACCGTGCTGGTCCTCGATCTCCTTGTAGGCCTGCTCCACCTGCTCGGCGTCGGTGATGTCGCACTTGACGGCAAGGAAGCCGGCCGGCGGCTCACCCGAGCGGTACGTGATCGCGACCTTGTCGCCGGCGTCGGCGAATGCGCGGGCGATGGCGAGGCCGATGCCCCGGTTGCCTCCGGTGACGAGAACCGAGCGGCTCAACGGATCACCCTTTCGATAGCGGTCTGCAGATGTCCGACAACCCGCCCGAACACCTGGATGACAGGCGGCTTCATCGAAAACCTATCGGTACGGCAGCGCCTGTGGGCAATCGGGCACCGACAGTGGCGCGGGGGTGTCGCTGTCGGATCCCTACAGAACCAACCGCGCCCGGGCCTGAAACATGTGGTCCGCCGGGCCGCTCCCACGACATGATCGGACCCGACAGGCCACGACAGCAGGGAGACCTCCGTGCCCCATTCCATCGACGAAGCCTTCACGGCGCTTCCCCTACGGGCCCTGGCCGACGCCGCGCTGGCACGCGCGCGTGCGCTCGGGGCCGAGCACGCGGACTTCCGTCTCGAGCGGGTGCGCAGCGCGTCCTGGCGGCTGCGGGACGCGCGGCCCGCCGGCTCGTCGGACACCACCGACCTCGGGTACGCGGTCCGGGTCGTGCACGGCGGTACGTGGGGCTTCGCCTCCGGGGTGGACCTGACCCTCGACGCGGCCGCCAAGGTCGCCTCCCAGGCCGTGGCCATGGCCAAGCTGTCCGCGCAGGTGATCAGGGCCGCCGGGTCGGACGAACGCGTGGAGCTGGCCGACGAGCCGGTGCACGCCGACAAGACGTGGGTCTCGTCGTACGAGATCGATCCCTTCTCCGTGCCCGACGAGGAGAAGGCCGCGCTGCTGGCCGAGTGGAGCACACGGCTGCTGGCCGCGAACGGCGTCGACCACGTGGACGCCTCGCTGCTCACCGTGCACGAGAACAAGTTCTACGCCGACACAGCCGGAACCGTCACCACCCAGCAGCGGGTGCGGCTGCATCCGCAGCTGACCGCCGTGTCGGTCGACGGGTCGAGCGGCGAGTTCGACTCCATGCGGACCATCGCGCCGCCCGTGGGGCGCGGCTGGGAGTACCTCACGGGCACCGGCTGGGACTGGGACGCCGAGCTGGAGCGGATCCCGGAGCTGCTCGCCGAGAAGATGCGCGCGCCCAGCGTGGAACCGGGCCTGTACGACCTGGTCGTCGACCCGTCCAACCTGTGGCTGACCATCCACGAGTCCATCGGGCACGCGACGGAACTGGACCGCGCGCTCGGCTACGAGGCCGCCTACGCCGGCACCTCCTTCGCCACCTTCGACCAGCTGGGCAAGCTGAGGTACGGCTCCGAGCTGATGAACGTCACCGGGGACCGCACCGCCGAACACGGGCTCGCGACCATCGGGTACGACGACGAGGGCGTCGCGGCGCAGTCCTGGGACCTGGTGCGGGACGGCACGCTCGTCGGCTACCAGCTGGACCGCCGGATCGCGCGGCTCACCGGGTTCGACCGGTCCAACGGGTGCGCCTACGCCGACTCCCCCGCGCACGTACCGGTGCAGCGCATGGCCAACGTGTCCCTGCAGCCGGATCCCGCCGGACTGTCCACCGAGGGCCTGATCGGCGGCGTCGACCGGGGCATCTACGTGGTGGGCGACCGGTCCTGGTCGATCGACATGCAGCGGTACAACTTCCAGTTCACCGGGCAGCGCTTCTTCAGGATCGAGAACGGGCGGATCACCGGGCAGCTCAAGGACGTGGCCTACCAGGCGACCACGACCGACTTCTGGGGCTCGATGGCCGCCGTCGGCGGTCCGCAGACCTACGTCCTCGGCGGCGCCTTCAACTGCGGCAAGGCCCAGCCCGGACAGGTGGCCGCCGTGTCGCACGGGTGCCCGTCCGCCCTCTTCAAGGGCGTCAACATTCTGAACACCACGCAGGAGGCCGGTCGATGAGCGCCCGCACCCACAAGCCGCACGAGATCGTCGAGCAGGCGCTCGCGCTGTCCCGGGCCGACGGCTGTGTCGTGATCGCCGACGAGCACTCCACCGCCAACCTGCGCTGGGCCGGCAACGCGCTCACCACGAACGGGGTGACGCGCGGTCGTACGCTCACCGTGATCGCCACCGTCGACGGCAGGGAGGGCACCGCCTCCGGTGTCGTGTCGCGCTCGGCGGTCACCTCGCAGGAGCTGGAACCGCTGGTGCGGGCCGCCGAGGCCGCCGCGCGCGGTGCCGGGCCCGCCGAGGACGCGCAGCCGCTGGTCGAGGGCGTCCCGGCGGCTCCCGACTTCACGGACGCGCCGGCCGAGACCTCCTCCGCGGTGTTCGCCGACTTCGCGCCGGCACTCGGCGAGGCGTTCGCACGCGCGCGTGCGGGCGGCCGGGAGCTGTACGGCTTCGCCAACCACGAGCTGGTGTCGACGTACCTGGGCACCTCCACCGGGCTGCGCCTGCGGCACGACCAGCCCACCGGCACGCTGGAGCTGAACGCCAAGTCACCCGACCGCACGCGCTCGGCCTGGGCGGGCCGCGCCACGCGGGACTTCAAGGACATCGACCCGGGCGCGCTCGACGCCGAACTGGCCGTACGGCTCGGCTGGGCGGAGCGGCGCGTGGAGCTGCCCGCCGGCCGGTACGAGACGCTGCTGCCGCCGACCGCGGTCGCGGACCTGCTGATCTACCAGCTGTGGTCGGCATCGGGCCGGGACGCCGCCGAGGGCCGGACGGTGTTCTCCAGGCCGGGCGGCGGCACGCGTGTGGGCGAGAAGCTCTCCGCGCTGCCGCTGACGCTGCGCAGCGACCCCGACGAGCCGGGTCTGGAGTGCCCGCCCTTCGTGGTCGCCCACTCCTCCGGCGGCGACCAGTCGGTGTTCGACAACGGTCTGCCGACCCGCTCCACCGACTGGATCAGCGAGGGCGTCCTCAGGAACCTGACGACCACCCGGCACAGCGCGGCCCTGACCGGGCTGCCGGTGGCCCCGGCGCTGGGGAACCTGATCCTGGACGGCGGGGACGACCGCTCCCTGCAGGACATGATCGCGGGCACCGAGCGCGGGCTGCTGCTGACCTGCCTGTGGTACATCCGCGAGGTCGACCCGGCGACGCTGCTGCTCACGGGCCTGACCCGGGACGGCGTCTACCTCGTGGAGAACGGCGAGGTGACCGGGCAGGTGAACAACTTCCGGTTCAACGAGTCGCCGGTGGGCCTGCTGCGGCGGGCGACGGAGGCGGGCCGTACGGAGAAGACGCTGCCGCGCGAGTGGAGCGACTGGTTCACCCGGACCGCGATGCCGGCGCTGCGGATCCCGGATTTCAACATGAGCTCTGTCAGTCAGGGCGTATAACCTCGTAGTCGGCTGTCACCCGACTGCCCCACGATCACCGAGGAGACACGAGAACCGTGACGGACATCGTCGACGAGCTGAAGTGGCGGGGGCTCATCGCCCTCTCCACGGACGAAGAGGCGCTGCGCAAGGCGTTCGCGGACGGTCCCGTCACGTTCTATTGCGGCTTCGACCCGACCGCGCCCAGCCTGCACCTCGGCAACCTCGTGCAGATCCTGACCATGCGCCGCATCCAGGAGGCGGGCAACCGTCCGCTGGCGCTGGTCGGGGGCGCCACGGGTCTCATCGGCGACCCGAAGCCCACGGCCGAGCGCACGCTGAACGCGCCGGAGGTCGTGGCCGGCTGGGTGGAGCGGCTGCGCGCCCAGATCGAGCCGCTGCTCCACTTCGACGGGCCGAACGCCGCCGTGATGGTCAACAACCTGGACTGGACCCAGGGCCTGTCGGCCATCGAGTTCCTGCGGGACATCGGCAAGCACTTCCGCGTCAACAAGATGATCGCCAAGGAGGCCGTCTCCCGGCGGCTCAACTCCGACGCGGGCATCAGCTACACCGAGTTCAGCTACCAGATCCTGCAGGGCATGGACTTCCTGGAGCTGTACCGGCGGCACGGCTGCGTGCTGCAGACCGGCGGCAGCGACCAGTGGGGCAACCTCACCTCCGGCACGGACCTGATCCACCGGGTCGAGCCGGACGCGGTGGTGCACGCGCTGGGCACGCCGCTGATCACCAAGGCGGACGGCACCAAGTTCGGCAAGACCGAGTCCGGCACCGTGTGGCTCGACCCGGAGATGACCACGCCGTACGCGTTCTACCAGTTCTGGGTCAACGCGGACGACCGGGACGTCTCCAAGTTCCTGCGCATCTTCAGCTTCAGGTCCCGCGAGGAGATCGAGGAGCTGGAGCGGCAGACCGAGGAGCGTCCGCAGGCCCGGGCCGCGCAGCGCGCGCTCGCCGAGGAGCTGACGACGCTGGTGCACGGCGCCGAGCAGACGGCCGCGGTCGTCGCCGCGTCCCGCGCCCTGTTCGGGCAGGGCGAGCTCGCGGAACTGGACGGGCGGACGCTGGCCTCGGCGCTGTCCGAGGTGCCGCACATCCAGGTCGCGGAGCTGGGTCAGGTCGTGGACCTGTTCGCCGAGGTCGGTCTGGTGGCGAGCAAGTCCGCCGCGCGGCGGACCGTGAAGGAGGGCGGGGCGTACGTGAACAACGTGAAGGTCGCGTCCGAGGACGCGGTGCCCTCGTCCGAGGATCTGCTGGACGGGCGGTGGCTGGTGCTGCGGCGCGGCAAGAAGAACCTCGCGGCCGTGGAGGTCGTCGCCGGATAGCGCTGGAGACAGCGCCGTGGGGCGCGGGTGGTCTGCGGAGTGCGGCTTTCGCCGTGGTTTCTCGCGCAGTTCCCCGCGCCCCCGACGGGTCACGCACCGACGCGCTGCTGCTTCCTCTTGCCCAGCGTCGCCATGTAGAGGGCGTCGACCGCCGCGACGATGATGATCGCGGCCACCAGCTGGAAGATGTGCCGGCTCCAGTCGATGCCGCGGGTCGCCTCGACGCCCAGGGCGCGGGCGACGGCGTTGCCCACGATGGCGCCGAGCATGCCGCAGATGGTGGTCAGCCACAGGGGGCTGTGCTGCTTTCCCGGGATGACCGCCTTGGCGATGAGGCCCAGCACGAATCCCACGATGATCGCCCACAACCAGCCCATGGCTGCCTCCTCGTACGGCTCGACCTGAGCGACTAGGGCCAGTGTGGGTCGGTGGGCCGGACGGCGCATGTCGGGTTCCCCCGTACGCGGCGGGGCCGGGCACATCACCGCAGGCAGGGGGCGACCCGCTCTCGTGGGCGGCGAGACCGGGGCGTAACGTGGGAGGTCGGGCGAAGTCCGATGTGGGTGGATGGTGGAATGTGATGCGGAAACAGCACGGCGGCGGCAGCCAGGTGTTCCGGATCACCGGAGCCCGGACGGGACTCGCCGAGGACGTACGGGGCCGGCAGCGGCGGTACGTCATCTCGATGACGATCCGTACGGCGTCGGTGATTCTCGCCGTCTGCCTGTGGAACGTCGAGCGGTACGTCGCCCTCGTGGCGCTCGTACTCGGTGCGGTTCTCCCCTATATCGCCGTGGTGGTCGCCAATGCGGGCCGGGAGCGGCCGCCCTCCCTTCCGTCGACGTTCGTCACCGCGCCGACGCGGCCCATGATCACGCCGCCGCGCGCGGAGGAGGCCCCGGAGGGGTCCGTTCCGCAGGATGCGGCGAGTCATCCGACGGGGACGGACGGTAAGCGGCCCGACCCCGTGTGACCACGGCCGACACGGCGGAAGCGGAACGGCGCCGCCCGTCAAGCTCAAGAAAAGCTCAGATCAATCATGTAGTTCCAGTGCCGGGCGGTGGGGTAGCCGTGACATACTGCGTACGCGCTCCGCATCCCCCGTCGGAGCGACGGACCGACGCCGGGCAGCTCCCCCCGTGGCTGCTCGGCGTCGCCTTGTTTGCGCCCCTTCCACGAGACGAACCCGAGACGAACCCGTGAGTGACGAGACCCCGATCTGCTCCGCCAAGGGCTGCCGTGCCGAGGCCCTGTGGGTGCTGGCGTGGAACAACCCGAAGATCCATACGCCGGAGCGGCGCAAGACGTGGCTCGCCTGCGAGGAGCACCGCGAGCATCTGTCGCAGTTCCTCGGGGTGCGGGGCTTCTTGAAGGACGTGGTGAAGTTCGCGGACTGGCAGGAGCCCGAGGGGGCCTAGCCGCCGATCGCCGACATCGGCCGGTCCGGCTGGACGAACGACGGGTCGTCCAGGCCCGCTCCCGCCTTCTTGCCCCACATCGCCTGCCGCCAGATCCGGGCGATCTCCTCGTCCGGGGCGCCGGAGCGCAGGGCCGCGCGCAGGTCGGTCTCCTCGGTCGCGAACAGGCAGGTGCGTATCTGGCCGTCGGCGGTGAGGCGGGTGCGGTCACAGGCCGCGCAGAACGGGCGGGTGACCGAGGCGATGACGCCGACCCGGTGCGGGCCGCCGTTCACCAGCCAGCGCTCCGCCGGGGCCGAGCCGCGCGTGTCGGCGCCCTCGGGGGTGAGGTCGAAGCGGGTGCGCAGGGAGGCGAGGATGTCCCCGGCGGTGACCATGTTGTCGCGCTTCCAGCCGTGCTGGGCGTCCAGGGGCATCTGCTCGATGAAGCGCAGTTCGTAGTCGTGCTCCACGGCCCAGGACAGCAGGTCGGGGGCCTCGTCCTCGTTCAGGCCCGGCATCAGGACGGTGTTGACCTTGACCGGGGTGAGGCCTGTCTCGCGGGCGGCCTGGAGCCCCGCGAGGACGTCCTTGTGGCGGTCGCGGCGGGTCAGGGTCTTGAAGACGTCCGGCCGCAGGGTGTCCAGGGAGACGTTGACCCGGTCGAGGCCCGCGGCCTTCAGGGCGGCCGCGGTGCGCCCGAGGCCGATGCCGTTGGTGGTGAGGGACATCTGCGGGCGCGGCGTGAGGGCCGCGACGCGCTCGACGATGCCCACCAGACCGGGGCGCAGCAGGGGCTCGCCCCCGGTGAAGCGGACCTCCTCGATGCCGAGCGTCCGTACGGCGATGTCGATGAGGCGGACGATCTCGTCGTCCGTGAGCAGGTCTGGCTTGGCCAGCCACTGCAGGCCCTCCTCGGGCATGCAGTACGTGCAGCGCAGATTGCAGCGGTCGGTCAGCGAGACCCTCAGGTCGGTGGCCACTCGGCCGTAGGTGTCGATGAGCACGTGGGCCCCCTCCCTCGATTCCCGAAGCATTTGTCCTACGTCACTTGTTCCGTCACTTGCGAGCCTACGTGACGCCGCTGACAACGACAGCGACCCGATCCGACGAGGTACGACAAGGCCGCGTCGTAGGACCGTACAGGCCCCTTCCGACGCGGCCGTCGTACGAACGTCAGTGTGCTCCGGTGCCGGTCAGGGACCGCACCTCCAGTTCCGCGTACTTGCCGGTGTCGGGGGCCTCCTTGGAGAGCAGGGTGCCTACGGCGCCGAGCAGGAATCCGACCGGGATGGAGATGATGCCGGGGTTCTCCAGCGGGAACCAGTGGAAGTCGGCGTGGGGGAACATCGAGGTCGGCTTGCCGGAGACGACCGGCGAGAACAGGACCAGGCCGACCGCGGTGACCAGGCCGCCGTAGATCGACCACAGGGCGCCCGCGGTGGTGAACCGCTTCCAGAACAGGCTGTAGAGGATGGTCGGGAGGTTGGCGGAGGCCGCGACCGCGAAGGCGAGGGCCACCAGGCCGGCCACGTTCAGGTCGCGGGCCAGGGCGCCGAGGACGATCGAGACCGCGCCGATGCCGACGGTCGCCCAGCGGGCCGCGCCGATCTCCTGCTTCTCGGTGGCCCGCCCCCTCTTGATGACGTTGGCGTAGATGTCGTGCGCGAAGGAGGACGACGAGGCCAGGGTCAGGCCCGCGACGACCGCGAGGATCGTGGCGAAGGCGACGGCGGAGATGCTGGCGAGCAGGACGGCGCCCCAGCTGGAGTCGACGCCGCCCAGATGCAGCGCCAGGAGGGGTGCGGCGGTGTTGCCCGCCTTGTTGGAGGCGATGATCTCGTCCGGCTTGATGAGGGCCGCCGCGCCGAAGCCGAGGGCGAGGGTCATCAGGTAGAAGGCGCCGATCAGGCCGATCGCCCAGATGACCGACTTCCGGGCGGCCTTCGCCGTGGGCACGGTGTAGAAGCGGATCAGGATGTGCGGCAGGCCCGCGGTGCCGAGGACCAGGGCGATGCCGAGCGAGATGAAGTCCAGCTTGGTGGTGCCGGTGGCGCCGTACTTGAGGCCCGGTTCGAGGAAGGCCGCGCTCTTGCCGCTGTTGTCGGCGGCCTTGCCGAGCAGATCGGAGACGTTGAAGTGGAACTTCAGCAGGACCAGGAAGGTCAGCAGCAGGGCGCCGGCGATCAGCAGCACCGCCTTGACCATCTGGACCCAGGTGGTGCCCTTCATGCCGCCGATGGTGACGTACACGATCATCAGGACGCCGACCAGGGCGACGATGCCGATCTTGCCGCCGTCGCTGGTGATGCCCAGCAGGAGCGAGACGAGGACGCCGGCGCCCGCCATCTGGGCGAGCAGATAGAAGATCGACACGACGATGGTGGAGGTGCCGGCGGCCGTGCGGACGGGACGCTGGCGCATGCGGTAGGCCAGGACGTCGCCCATGGTGTAGCGGCCGGAGTTGCGCAGCGGCTCGGCGACCAGGAGCAGGGCGACGAGCCAGGCGACGAGGAAGCCGATGGAGTACAGGAAGCCGTCGTAGCCGAACAGGGCGATGGCGCCCGCGATGCCGAGGAAGGACGCGGCGGACATGTAGTCGCCGGAGACGGCGAGGCCGTTCTGGAAGCCGGTGAACTGCCGTCCGCCCGCGTAGAAGTCGGCGGCGTCCTTGGTCTGACGGCCGGCCCAGACCGTGATGACGAGGGTCGCGGCGACGAACACCGCGAACAGGGTGATGATCAGTGTCCGGTGCTCGCTCGCCTCCCCGGCGGCCAGCAGGGTGTGCTGCGCGGGGCTCATGCGCCGCCCTCCATCCGGGACTTGATGGCCTCCGCCTTGGGGTCGAGCTTGGCGGCGGCGTGCCGGGCGTACCACCAGGCGATGAGGAAGGTGGTGAGGAACTGGGCGAGGCCCAGGACGAGGGCCACGTTGATGTTGCCGGCCACCTTGGTGCCCATGAAGCCGCCCGCGTAGTTGGACAGCAGGACGTACAGCAGGTACCAGGCGGTGAAGGCGATGGTCAGCGGGAAGGCGAAGGAGCGGTGGGCGCGGCGCAGTTCACCGAACTCCGCGCTGTGCTGCACATCGACGAACTCTTCGGTGGAGGGAAGGGGCGCCCCCGGGGTCGCGGGGGGCGGTGTCTCGGTGGCCACGGAGTCTCCTCGCGTTGCGGATGCCGTTGAGGGCGGGGGCTCGATGGTGCTCGTGCTCCCTGTCCAAGGTCCACGGCGCCACGCGAGGAGCGGTTCAAGTCCTATGAGTTCATTCGCAAGCGGTCTTGGTGAGTCATTGCCAAGTCATTGCTGAGCGGCAAGGCAGGGGGATAGCTTCTGCCTGCACCACCCGTCATGTACCTGCCCGAGCACCAACCTGTGTGTCTCGGGCGGTTCTGTATCCGGATGATGTGGAGATCCCATGGCTCATCTGCGCTCCAGGCGCCGGCTCGCTCTCGCCGTGCCGGTCGTGCTGTCGCTGACCGCCTCGCTCGGCTTCCTGCCGGCGGCCGCCTCGGCGGCGCCCGTCGCGGCCCCGGCGGCGCGGGCGGCGGACGACGGACCGAATCTCGCGTATGTGGTCAACACCCGCACCGATCGCCACACGATCGAGTCGGTGCAGCGCGAGATCCTCCGCAACGGCGGCACCGTCGTGGCCCGTTACGACCGGATCGGCGTGATCGTCGCCCACTCGGCGAACCCCGGCTTCGGCGCGCGGATGCGCGCGGTGCGCGGGGTCGACTCGGCGGGCGCCACGCGCACCGCGCCGCTCAGTGCCGCGGGGACGACCGACGAGGGCGCCGTGCAGGTCCTGTCGAAGGCGGAGGCCGCGAAGCTCGCCGCCGGTGCGGCGCCGGGCGAGGAGCCCCTGGAGGCGGACCAGTGGGATCTGCGGGCGATCGGCGCCGACGAGGCCGCGCGGATCAACCCGGGCAGCAGGAACGTGACCGTCGGTGTCATCGACACCGGCGTCGACGACACCCACCCGGACATCGCGCCGAACTTCTCCGCCTCCCAGTCGGCGAACTGCGTGAGCGGCAAGGCGGACACGACGTACGGCGCGTGGCGTCCGGCGGACGCCGATCACTACCACGGTACCCATGTGGCCGGTGAGATAGCCGCGGCCCGCAACGGCATAGGCGTGGCCGGGGTGGCGCCGGGTGTGAAGGTCGCGAGCATCACGGTGGCCCAGCCGGACTCCACCTCGCTGTTCTACCCGGAGAGTGTGGTCTGCGCGTTCGTGTTCGCCGCCGACCACGGCATCCAGATCACCAACAACAGCTACTACGTGGATCCGTGGCTGTACAACTGCATGGATGATCCCGATCAGCGTGCCATCGTTGACGCGGTCAACAGAGCCCAGTCGTACGCACAGCGCAAGGGCACACTCAACGTGGCCTCCGCGGGCAACTCCAACGACGACCTGGACGCTGACGCGCTCACGGACGCCTCCAGCCCCGACGACTCGACCGCCACGACCCGCACGGTCGACCCGCACGAGTGCTTCGACGTGCCGACCCAGCTGCCCGGCGTGGTCACCGTGAGCGCGGTGGGCGTGAAGGGCGCCAAGTCGTACTACTCCAGTTACGGCCAGGGCGTGATCGACGTGGCGGGGCCGGGCGGCGACAAGTTCCAGATCCCGGACACCCCGTCGAAGAACGGGCGCATCCTGTCCACGCTGCCGAACGGCCAGTACGGCTTCCTCCAGGGCACCTCGATGGCCTCGCCGCACGTGGCCGCGGTCGCCGCGCTGCTGAAATCGACCCATCCCTACGCCACCCCGGCCCAGCTGCAGGCCCTGCTGAAGGCCGAGGCGGACAACCCGGGCTGCCCGAGCGGGCCCTACGACGGCAACGGGGACGGGGTCGTGGACGCGACCTGCGTCGGCGGCAAGCGCGTCAACGGCTTCTACGGCTTCGGCGTCGTCAACGCGCTGCGCGCCGTCAAGTAGCCCTCACACAGCCGTTGAGCAGCAGCACCCACCTCTAGCAATATATTGATTCAGTCAATACTGCATAGTACAGTCATGACTGGTATCAAGTTCGCATGGTCTGCCCTGGGCGGCGATCCCGCCGCTGCCGCGCGGGTCACCACCGTGCCGCAGGAAGGCGCGCTCCAGGCGCGCCTTCCCGTCCGGGAGCTCGCCCGCGCCTGTGTCGGCTCCTGTGCGCTGGCCGCCGCGGAGCTGGCGGCCCGCCGGGCCGGCCTCGCCGAGGTGCCCGGCGTCCGGGTCGACGACGGCGCCGTCGCGGCCGCCTTCCACAGTGAGCGGCATCTGCTGGTCGACGGGCGGGCACCGGTCGGCTTCGCGCCGCTGTCGCGGTTCTGGCCGACGGCCGACGGCTGGGTGCGCACCCATGCCAACTACCCCCATCACCGGGCCCGTCTGCTCGGCGCGCTGGGCCTGCCGGCGAACGCCCCGGTGGAGACGGTGGCCGCCCGGCTCGCCGAACGCTCGGCACGGGAGGTCGAGGAGACGGTGTGCGGCGCCGGCGGCCTCGCCGTCGCCCTGCGCACCCCGCAGGAGTGGCGGGCGCACGAGCAGGCCGCCGAGGTGGCCGCACGGCCGCTGGTCGAGCGCGAGCGGCGGACCACGGCACCCGCGCGCGTGTTCGCGCCCCTGGATCCGGCCGCCGCCGCCCTGCTGCCCGCGGCCGGGCTGCGCGTACTGGACCTCACCCGGGTCCTCGCCGGGCCGGTCGCCACCCGCACCCTCGGCCTGCTCGGCGCGGACGTGCTCCGCCTGGACGCCCCGCGGCTGCCCGAACTCCCCGAGCAGCACGCCGACACCGGATTCGGCAAGCGGTCCGCCACGCTCGACCTGGGCGTCGACCGGGCCGTCTTCGAGGAGCTGCTGGCCTCGGCCGACGTCGTCGTCACCGGCTACCGGCCCGGCGCTCTCGACCGGTACGGGCTCTCCCCGGAGGCCCTGTTCGCGCGCCGGCCCGGGCTGGTCGTGGCGCAGCTCTCGGCGTGGGGCGCGTACGGCCCCTGGGGCGGCCGGCGCGGCTTCGACAGCCTCGTCCAGGTCGCGACCGGTATCGCGGCGACCGAGGGCTCGGCCGCGGAGCCCGGCGCGCTGCCCGCGCAGGCGCTGGACCACGGCACCGGGTATCTGCTGGCGGCGGCCGTGCTGCGGGCGCTGACCGAGCAGTCGTACGACGGGGGCGGCCGGTGGGTGCGGCTGGCGCTGGCCCGGACCGCGCTCTGGCTGACGGACGGGATCCGGCCGGCCGCGGCCACGGGTGCCGCCGCCACCGGTGCCACGGCCACGGGTGCGGCGTACGAGGGGCCGCAGGCGTGGCTGGCCGAGCGGGACAGCCCGCTCGGCCGGCTGCGGTACGCGCTGCCGCCGGTGTCCTTCACGGGCGGCCCCGCCGACTGGACGAGGCCTCCGGTGCCCTGGGGGTCGGACAGCGCCCGCTGGCGGTGAACGCGGGGGCGGCCGAAAACGTACACATCGGTGGAATGCCGTACCACCAGTTGTTTTCCGGGACTTGCCCGGTTCTGCGGCGACTGGCGAAGATCACGGGGTGAGCCTGATACGACCGTCCGCCGAGGTGAGCGACGAAGACGGCCGCGCCCGGCGGTCCGGCACCGGCCGGGCCGTCACCCTCCTGGTCCTGGTGGCGCTGGGCGCCCTGATCCCGCTGCTCGGGCCGTCGGCGGCGCTGCACGGCACCGGGGAGGCCGCCGCGCCGGGAGCCGGCGGCATCGGGCTGCTGCGCGCGGTGCTGTTCGCCGCGCTCGGTGTGCCCCTGGGCGAGCTGTTCGTGCACCGGCTGGCGCGGGGCCTGCCCGGCGTGCCGGCCGAACGGCCGCGCAGCTGGGCGCCGTTCGCCGGTGCCGCCGGCTTCGTGGCCGCACTCGCGCTCGCCTCGGTGGTGGCCGCGGGCAATCTGATCCCGCACGGCCTCGGCCAGATCGACGTCGGCGGCCTGTACGGCTCCCGCGACGGCGCGCTGGCCCTGCTGGAGGTCAACGCCTTTCTGCTGGCGGCCCTGTGCGCGTTCTCCCGGCGTCCGGCGACGCAGGTGTGGCCCCTGGCCGCGGTCGTGGTCGCGGAGGCGCTGCGGGCGCACCCCCCGGCCGAGCAGAGCCCGCTGATCGGCTCAGGTCTGACGCTGGTCCATCTGACGTGCGCGGCGCTGTGGGCCGGTGGTCTGCTGCACACCCTGCGGCTGGTCGGGCGGTGGCGCGGCGCCCCCGCCGGGACCGCGCTGCTCGGCCGCTACGCACGCGTGGCGGCCGTTCTGCTGGCGGCCGTCACCGCGACGGGCGTGTGCAGTTCGCTGCGCCGTATGCCCTCGGCCACGCTCCTGGACCAGCTGACGACGACGGCGTACGGGCGCACCCTGCTGGCCAAGGTGGTCCTGGTCGCCGCCGTCGCGCTGCTCGCCCTGTGGGCGCGGATCCGGCTGAGCCGCGCCGCCGACCCCCTGACCGCGTACCAGCCCGCCCGGGCCGAGGTGATCGTGCTGGGCGCGGTCGTCGCGGTCTCGGGTCTGCTCACGGCGCTGCCGCTGCCGATCCGCTGGTCGTGACGGCTACCGGTCGTTGGTGACGAGCACCTTGAGGGCGGTGCGCTCGTCCATGGCCCGGTAGCCGTCGGGCACGCCCTCGATGCCGACGGTCATGTCGAACACCGGCGAGGGGTCGATCGTGCCGTCGAGGACGTCCGGCAGCAGGTCCGGGATGTACGCGCGGACGGGTGCGACGCCGCCACGCAGGGCGATGTTCCGGTCGAACATGACGCCGAGGTCCAGTCCGGTGCCGCTGCCGTGCGGCACGCCGACGAAGCCGATCGCGCCGCCGTCGCGGGTGATGTTGACGGCCGTCCGCATGGACTGCTCGGTGCCGACGGCCTCCACGACCGCGTGTGCGCCCTGGCCGCGGGTGAGTTCACGGACGGCCTCGACGGCCGCGTCCCCGCGCTCGGCGACGACGTCGGTGGCGCCGAAGCGGCGCGCGATGTCGGTGCGGACCTCGTGCCGGCCGAGCGCGATGATCCGCTCGGCGCCGAGCCGCTTGGCGGCGAGCACGGCGCACAGGCCGACCGCGCCGTCGCCGACGACGGCGACCGTGGCGCCGGGGCGGGCGCCCGCGCCGAGGGCGGCGTGATGGCCGGTGCCGAGGACGTCGGAGAGGGTCAGCAGGGCCGACAGCAGGTGGTCGTCGCCGGCCGCGTCCTTGGGGAGCTGCACGAGGGTGCCGTCGGCGAACGGCACGCGCACGGCCTCGCCCTGGCCCCCGTCGTAGCCGACGGAGCCCCAGAAGCCGCCGTGCTCGCAGGAGGTCGTCAGGCCCTCGCGGCAGTAGTCGCAGACGCCGTCGGACCACATGAAGGGCGCGACCACCAGGTCGCCGCGCTTGACCGTGCCCACCTCGGAGCCGGTCTCCTCGACGACCCCGAGGAACTCGTGTCCGATGCGCTGGCCCGGCTGCCGGGCCGCCTCGCCCCGGTAGGCCCACAGGTCGCTGCCGCAGATGCAGGAACGCAGCACCCGCACCACGGCGTCGGTGGGCAGCTGCACCATGGGCTCGGGGACGTCCTCCACGCGCATGTCGTAGGGAGCGTGGATGGTGGTGGCGCGCATGGCGAGGGTCCTTCTCGTGCGGGATCGTGCGGGTGCGCTCCGGGGGTGGTCGAGCGCACCTCACGGTACGACGTCCCCTGTGCGGGCCGCTCGCCGAGGTGCCGCGGGACGCGGACCGGGGTGATCACACGCCCGCCGCCCCCAGCAGGCTGCCCGCCGCGTAGGTGACCGCCATGGCCAGCGCGCCGCCCGCCATGTTGCGCAGGACCGCCCGCACCGGGTCCGCAGCGCCCAGGCGGGCGCTGGTCCAGCCGGTGAGGACGAGCGCGGCGAGGACGGAGCCGACGGTGACGCCGAGCCGCAGGCCGGCCGGGGGCAGGACGATGGCCAGCAGGGGCAGCAGCGCGCCCACCGTGAAGGCCAGAAAGCTCGCCCAGGCCGCGTGCCAGGGGTTGGCCAGCTCCTCCGGGTCGATACCGAGCTCCACGCGCGCGTGAGCCCGCAGGGCGTCCCGCGCGGTGAGCTGTTCGGCGGCCTCCCGGGCCACCTCGTGGGACAGGCCGCGCTCCTGCAGCAGCGTGGTCAGCTCCCGCAGCTCGGCCTCCGGCTGCTCCCGCAGTTCCAGTTTCTCCACGGCCAGCGCGGCCATCTCGGAGTCGCGCTGGGTGGAGACGGAGACGTACTCCCCGGCCGCCATGGACATCGACCCGGCGAGCAGGCCGGCCAGGCCGGCAGTGAGCAGCGCGGACCGGTTCTCGGTCGCGCCGGCCACGCCGACGACGATGCCCGCGGTGGAGACGATGCCGTCGTTCGCGCCGAGCACGGCGGCCCGCAGCCAGTTCAGCCGCGAGCCGAGCGCGCCCCCGTGGGCCTCTTCGTGGGTGGGTTCGGTCACAGCACGGAGGATCGCATCTCCACGGCCGCCGGTCCGGCAGGACGCACCCCGGAGCTCACCACACGCGCACCGACGCGCCCCGCGCGAACACCGGACTGGTCGCGTCCGCCGGGGGTTCCGTCAGGGGCTCGGCGAGCTCGGCCGTCGTGGGGCCGACCTTCGCCGCTATGGGGTCCAGGAGGGCGAGGTCGAAGCCGTAGACGCGGGCCGCGTTGCCGCCCAGCATGGCCGCGAGCTCGTCACGGGGCACGCCCGGGTAGGCGAAGCGGAGCGCCTCGCGGGTGTAGGGGTGGGTGCCCTCGTCGTGCGGGTAGTCGCTGCCCCACATGATCTTGTCGACGCCGATGCGGTCGCGCAGCGGCACCTCGTGCGGGCGCATGAAGCTGGCGCCGACGAAGCAGTTGTCCCGCCAGACCCGGGAGGGCGGCGCGCCCATGCCGGCGGCGAGTCCGGCGCCGAACTTGGCCTCGGCCGTGTCCGCCTTCGTGGCCGCGGCGACCAGGCGGCCGTGGTAGTAGTCCAGCATGCCGAGCACTCCGGGGATCCAGCCGGAGCCCTGTTCGGTCAGGACCAGTCTGAGGTCCGGGTGACGGCGGAAGGCGCCGCCGAACACCAGGTGCCACAGGGCCCGGTGGGAGAACCAGGTCGTCTCCACCATGAACACCGCGCGGGCGGCCGGTTCCTCGCCGAGCGGCGGGGAGGCCGAGCCGGCGTGGTGGTTGACGGGGAGGCCGAGTTCCGCGCAGGCGGCCCAGATCGGGTCGTACGTGCGCGAGTACAGTTCGGGCAGGCCGGAGCCGGGCGGGGTGCCGGGCAGCATCAGGCCGCCCTTCAGGCCCGCCGCCGCGGCCCGGCGGATCTCCTTGACGGCCTGTTCGACGTCGCCGAGCAGGATCTGGAAGACGCCGGCCCGGCGGCCCGGCGTGGCCGCGCAGAAGTCCGCGAGCCAGCGGTTGTGGGCGCGCAGTCCGGCCCAGCGGCGCTCGAAGTCCTCGGCGGTCGGCGGCGGGGCCATCAGCGAGCCGGACGGGAAGAACGGCGGGATGGTGTTCGGGAAGATCACCTCCGCCACGATCCCGTCCGCCTCCAGCTCCGCGAGGCGCCGCTCGGAGTTCCAGTTGCGGTCGGCGGCGTCGGCCAGCAGGTCCTCGTAGGGGTTGACGTAGGTGGCCGCCCAGACGTCGAAGTCGTCGTGGTACCGCTTCTCCAGGTACGGCTTGTAGTCCAGGAGGTCGGCTCCCGCATGGCAGTCGGCGGAGATCACCGTGTACCGGTCACTCATCGCGTCACCCCCAGCACCGGGAAGTCGTGGCCGGTCAGCCAGTGCCGGCCCACCTCGCGCGAGCGCGCCCAGGACGCCTCCACGGCCGCCTGGTCGGTCGGCTGGCCGAGGTCGGCGGGGGTCGGCCCGATACGGCGGGCGAGCGGCGTCAGCTTCTGGACGTCGAAGCCGAAGACCTGCGCCGCCGCGAGGCCCAGCATGCGGCGGGTCTCGCCCACCGGGATGTCGTGGAAGGTTCGGCGCAGCCACGCGCGCGTGTCGGGCCAGGTGCCCTCGGGGTGCGGGAAGTCGCTGCCCCAGAGGATGTTGTCGACGCCGATCTCGTACCGCTGGGCCAGCTCCCGCCGCTTGGTGTTGGTGGCGCAGACGAACACCTGCCGGTCGAGGTACTCGTGCGGCGGACGCTTCAGCTCCTCGAACGGCGAGAGCTTCTTGCCGCCGTGCGCGCCGAGGTAGAGGCGGTCCATGAACCACAGCAGGTTCGGCAGCCACCAGCAGCCCGACTCGGCGACGCCGAAGCGCAGGCCCGGATGGCGTTCGAAGACCCCGGACCACAGCAGGAACCACAGCGGCCGGGCCGGCCACCAGGTCACCTCGCTCACATAGATGCCGAGGTGGTCGCCGTACTCCTCGCGCGGAGCGGCCCCGGAGTGGGTGAGCACCGGCATGCCGCACTCGGCGGCGGCCGCCCACACGGGGTCGTAGCGGCGGTCGTGGTACGGCTCCCTGCCGGCCCACATGGCGGGGATCAGCAGCGCGCCGAGGCCTGACGCACGGGCCCGGCGGACCTCGGCGACAACCTGGTCCACGGGGGCCGTCACCGGCAACAGGGCGACGCCGCAGTGCCGTTCGGGGTGTTCGGAGACGAAGTCCGCGAGCCAGCGGTTGTGCGCCCGCGCGCCCGCCATGCCCAGGTCCGGGTCCTGGTCGCCCGAGAGGCCGAGGCCCACGCCGAAGGGGGCGGCGGTGCGGCTGTCCACGGCGTCGGCGTCCGGGAAGACCACCTCGGCGGCCACGCCGTCCCCGTCCAGCTCCTTCAGGCGCTGTGCGGAGTCCCAGCCGCCGCGCAGGCCCTCCTCGTTGTCGCGGAACCACCGGTCGGCGAAGGCCTCGTTGCGGATGCCGAGCCGGGTCATCTCCTCGCGGCGCCGTTCGCGGCCCGCGAGGAACTCGTCGAAGTCCCGGTGGAAACGGGCCTCCAGGTAGGGCCGGTACTGCTCGGTGGGCAGCCCGGCGTGGCAGTCGGAGGAGATGATCAGGTACGGGTCGTCGCGGCCGGCAGCAGCCTCGGTCACGGGAACCCCCTCTCAGTCCAGGACGAAGCGTTCGAGGTACGACGGGTTCGCCCGGTCCAGCATCGACCGGGACCGCGCGCGGATCTGGGCGTCGCTGTGCTCGCTCGCCGGCAGCAGCCAGAAGCGGTCCGCCCGGATGCCGGACACGACGAGCTCGGCGACCTGCTCGACGGGGGTGAAGCGGACCTCCTGGCCGGCCGCGCGCATCGCCGCCTCCCACTGGTCGAGGCTGCGGTACGGGGTCCTGCGCGGGCGTTGCTTGGCGTAGCGGGCGGGGCGGTTGCGGTGCGACTCCCACAGGCCGGTGCGCAGCATGTGCGGGCCCGGGAAGAGCACCGAGGCGCCCACGCGCGCGTGCTCGGCCTTCAGATGCGCGTACAGGGACTCGGTCAGGGTGACGACGGCCGCCTTGGTGACCGCGTACACGGAGGCGGTCGGCAGCGGTGCTATGCCGCCGTCGGCGGAGGATGTATTGACCACGTGACCGGGTTGACCCGCCTTGATCATCCTGGGGACGAAGGCCTGGACGCCGTGGAAGACGCCCCACACATTGACGGCGAAGGCCCACCGCCAGTCGTTCGGGTCGTGCTCCCACATCCGGCCCTCGGCGCCCGAGCCGACGCCCGCGTTGTTGCACAGGACGTGCACGGCGCCGTAGGTGTCGTAGGCCGCCTCGGCCAGCTCGGCGACCTGGGCGCGTTCGCCGACGTCGACCACGCGCGCGTGCACGTCGGCACCCTCGGCGCGCAGGCCGGCCGCGGCCTTGCCGAGTGCGGCCTCCTCCACGTCGGCGAGGACCACCTTCAGGCCTTCGGCGGCGAACCGGCGGGCCAACGCGAGCCCGATCCCGCTCGCGGCACCGGTGACGACGGCGACCTGTCCGGCTTCGAGGTCCATCAGCTGCTCCCTTCGGGCGGCGCGTCGAGGAGCTGCAGCGGATCGTCGTAGCGCTGGTGGACGTACGGCAGCAACGCCCGGGCGTCGACCCGTTCGACGACGCGGCCGCTCTGGTCGCTGGTCTTCTCGCCGAGGGTGATCTCGCGCAGCCGCAGCACCGGGAGGTCGGCCACGGGGTCGTACGCCGACTCGCGCAGGACGACCTCGCCGGTGACGCGCTCCAGCCGGCGCACCTTCTCCCGGCGCACGCAGTGCACCAGCGCGGGGTCGGTGTCGAGGCCGGAACCGTCCACGGCGGGGAGGAACTTGAAGTAGAAGTCGGTCCTGCGGGCCGGCTCCGGCAGGGGCAGTTCACCGTCGACCGTGCCGCGCACCTCGACGAACGCGATGCCGTGCCGGGCCAGGACCGCGCGCAGGCCGCTCCCGTCCCGCTCCACGGTCACCTCGCCGAGCTTCTTGGGCTCGCCGAAGACCTCACGCCCGCCGGTGAGGGCACGTTCCTGGGTCATCGGCATGACGAGCGGGTACCAGCCCTCGACCGCGCCGTGTGCGGCGGCCACCGCGAACGAGCCCGCGCCGAGCGGGAGTCCGGGCAGGCCGACCTTGCTGACGGTCACCCGGACGAGCGGGCTTGCGGTGGGTTTCAGGGGTGGTGGCAGGACCGCGGCGACCGCGTCCGGGTCGGTCTCCCAGACGGCCACCACGCCGGTGGACCAGATGTCGGGGAGCCGCGCACCCGCGGTACACGTCGCGGCGATCTCCTTCTCGGTCCGTGCGCCGTACCGTACGCGTGCCATACGCCGTACCGCCCTTCTTCTGACGGACCGTCACCTGTAACACAGTTACAGCAGACCTCGTCCGGGGTAAAGACACGCGGACGGGCGTGGGGGGCATCGTGGCGAGCAGGGCGGTGAGGGCGGCGCTGAGCCGGGACGCGGTGCTGGAGGCCGCCGCGGGGCTGGTCAGGCAGCACGGCGCGGAGGCGCTCACCATGCGCAGGCTCGCCGACGAGCTCGGCACCGCGGTGACGTCGATCTACTGGCACGTGGGCGGCCGGGAGACACTGCTGGACGCCCTGGTGGAGCGCACGGTGGCCGATCTCGGCGAGGTCCGCCCGTCCGGGCACACACCCGAGCAGCGTGTGGTCTGTATCGCCCGGGAGCTGCGCCGCCGGCTGCGCGAGCATCCGCATCTGGTGGCCCTGGTGCACGAACGGGGCCTGACCGAGCGGATGTTCCTGCCCGCGCAGCAGGTCCTGGTGTGCGAGGCGCACGCGGCCGGGCTGCGCGGCGCGCGGGCCGCCGAGTTCGTCCGCGCGGTGCAGTTCCAGGTCGTCGGCCATGTGCTGGTGGAGCGCAACCGCGAGCGGGCCCCGGCCCAGCACCCCGGCGAGGAGGAGCTGTGGCGCGGCGTCACCGCCGGGGACGACCCGGCGCTGGCGCGTGCGCTGGCCCGCCCGGTGGACACCGAGCGGCTGTTCGTGACGGCGGTACGCGCGCTGGTGCGGTCACTGCTGGCACCGGACGCCCTCCCACCGGGCCGTCCACCCGGCCCGGCCGGATGAGAAGCACCGGGCGGGCACGCGCGTGTACGAGCGGCGGGCACGCGCGCGAGTACGAGCTTCGAGCGGCCGAACGGCTTCGCGGACCTGCCGGCGGCACCTGTGGCACCGCACTGTCAGTCGCGGCCCGTATCCTCAGTGACCATGCTCGAAGACCGTGCGACCGCAGTGTCCTCCCCCACCCAGTGGCCGGCCGTGTATCCGAAGGGATACGCGGTCGTTGACGTGGAGACCACCGGCCTGGCCCGGGACGACCGGATCATCTCGGCGGCCGTCTACCGGCTCGACGAGCGCGGCGAGGTCGAGGACCACTGGTACACGCTGGTCAACCCGGAGCGCGATCCTGGGCCCGTGTGGATACACGGCCTGACGAGCGAGGTGCTGGAAGGGGCGCCGCTGTTCGCGGACGTCGCCGAGGAGTTCGCGGCACGGCTGGACGGCCGGGTGCTGGTCGCGCACAACGCCGTCTTCGACTGGCAGATGATCGCACGGGAGTACGCGCGTGCGCGGCGCGAGGCGCCGGTGCGTCAGCGGCTGTGCACGATCGCGCTGTCCAAGGAGCTGGGGCTGCCGCTGCCCAACTTCAAGCTGGAGTCGCTGGCGGCGCACTACGGGGTCGTGCAGCAGCGAGCGCACCACGCGCTGGACGATGCGCGCGTGCTGGCGGAGGCCTTCCGGCCCAGCCTGCGGGCCGCGGCGGCGAGCGGCGTACGGCTGCCGCTGCTGGAGTGCCGGCCGCTGACGGAGTGGTCGGACCGTCCGGTGCCCCGGCAGTCGACCGGCGGACCGGGTGGCTACGGCGGCTACCGGCAGAGCAGTTGGCGGCCCTCCCGCAAAAGGCCCGCATGCCCCTATCCCAACCCGGGTCGCTACGAAGACGGCAAACATCTCAAACAGGGCATGCGGGTGGCGTTCTCCGGAGACACCTCCACCGACCGCGAGCTGTTGGAGGACCGGGCCACCGAGGCCGGCCTGCATGTGGCGTCCAGCATCTCCCGGCTGACCAGCCTGCTGGTGACCAACGACCCGGACTCGGGCACGTCCAAGGTGGTCAAGGCGCGCCAGTTCGGCACGCCGATCGTCGACGAGGCCGCGTTCGGGCAGTTGCTGCGGGACGTGGAGCCCGCCGACGGGTGATCGTACGGATGAGTGATTGGCACACGACTCACCCGGAACCCGCTCGCCCTCGCCCCGACGACGGCTCACTCTGTGGCGCATGGCGAAATGTGAAGTCTGCGGCAATGACTACGGAATGTCCTTCGAGGTCCACGCACAGGGTGCTGTGCATGTGTTCGACTGCTTCTCCTGTGCGATCCACCGCATGGCCCCCATCTGCGAGCACTGCCGGGTGCAGATCATCGGCCAGGGCGTGGAGGCCGACGGCAAGTGGTTCTGCGGCGCGCACTGCGCCCGGGCCGACGGAAAGACGGGCATCGTCGACCGGGTGTGACCCGGTACCCGCCTGAATGCACCCCATGGCTCGGAGGTACCGTCGTGGGGTGCACCGCTACCGCTTCCTGTTGTCCCGCCAGTGGGTCATCCTCACGCTCGTCGCGATCGCGCTGATCCCGACGATGATCAGGCTGGGCATCTGGCAGCACCACCGGTACCTGGAGCGCACCGCCCGCAACGACCTGGTCTCCTCGGCGCTGCACGCCGAGCCGGTCCCGGTCGAGCGGCTGTCCTCCCCCGGGCACGCCGTGACCCGCACCGAGAAGTACCGCACGGTCACCGCGACCGGCACCTTCGACACCGCCAGGGAGGTCGTGGTCCGGCGCCGGACGAACTCCGACGGCGAGGTCGGCTTCCACGTGCTCACCCCGTTCGTCCTCGCCGACGGCAGGGTGCTGCTCGTCAACCGCGGCTGGATCCCCGCCAACGGCGTCCAGACCGCCTTCCCGAGGATTCCCGCACCGCCGGCCGGCCGCACCACCGTCACCGGACGGCTGATGGCCGACGAGACCACCGCGGCCAGCGGCATCAAGAACGTCAAGGGCCTCCCCGACCGGCAGATCATGCTGATCAACAGCGCGGAGGAGGCGCACCGGCTCGGCGCGCAGGTGCTCGGCGGCTATGTCGAGCAGACGGCGCCGACGCCCAGGGACGGCTCCCCGGAGCAGATCTCCGACCCGGGCAGCGAGGACGCCCCGCTGAACTACGCGTACATGATCCAGTGGTGGCTGTTCGCCGCGGCCGTCCCGGTCGGCTGGTGGTGCCTGGTCCGCCGGGAGATCCGTGACCGGCAGGAGGCCTCGGCGCAGGCGAAGCCGGAGGAGGCGGAACCGGCCGCGGTGTGATCCCGGGCGTGACCCGAACGGTCTCACTCCCCCGGCGCACCACCTGATCGGCCCCGTCGTCCGCCGGGCAGCCGCATCCCGTGGACCCGCGCATCGAGGACTACACCCTCATCGGTGACGAGCAGACCGCCGCGCTGGTCGGCCGCAACGGCTCGATCGACTGGCTGTGCCTGCCGCGCTTCGACTCCGGCGACTGCTTCGCGAAGGTGCTGGGCGACGAGGACCGACGACGTGGGGCTGCCGGCCGAGGAGTACGACCCCGTCACCGGCTGCCGGCTGGGCAACTTCCCGCAGGCCTTCGGCCACATCGGGCTGGTGAACACCGCCCTGACGCTGTTCGGGGACGACGAGGCAGGATAGGAGCCATGGATCTTGGACTGAAGGACCGGGTGTACGTCGTCACCGGGGCGACCCGCGGGCTGGGCAACGCCGCCGCGCGGGAACTCGTCGCCGACGGGGCGAAGGTCGTGATCAGCGGCCGGGACGAGAAGCGGGTGGCCGACGCCGCCGCCGAACTGGGCCCGAACGCGGTCGGCGTGGCCGTGGACAACGCCGACGCCGAGGCTCCGGAGCGGCTGATCGCGGCCGCGCGTGCGCACTTCGGCGGCTTCCACGGCGTGCTGGTCAGTGTGGGCGGCCCGGCGCCGGGGTTCGTCGCGGACAACACCGACGAGCAGTGGCGGAACGCGTTCGAGTCGGTGTTCCTCGGCGCGGTGCGGGTCGCTCGCGCGGCGGCGGCCGAACTGGAGCCCGGCGGGGTCATCGGGTTCGTGCTGTCGGCGTCGGTGCACGAGCCCATTGCGGGGCTGACCATCTCCAACGGGCTGCGGCCGGGACTCGCCGGGTTCGCCAAGTCCCTCTCCGACGAGCTGGGGCCGCGGGGGATCCGGGTGCTGGGGCTGCTGCCGTCGCGTATCGACACGGATCGCGTGCGCGAGCTCGACGCGCTGTCCGCCGACCCGGAGGCAACCCGGGCCGCGAACGAGTCGCGGATCCCTCTGCGGCGGTACGGGGCGCCGGAGGAGTTCGGGCGGGTCGCGGCCTTCATGCTGTCCCCGGCAGCTTCCTATCTGAGCGGGGTCATGCTGCCCGTGGACGGGGGCATGCGGCACGGGTTCTGAGTGCCGGTCGGGGCGGGCTGCTCTCGGCCACGCTGCGGAGCCGCAGATCGACCCGGCCCCGCTCGCCTGGCGGCCCGCCCCCCGCCCGCCGTCAGACGACCCTCTCCGCACGGTGCTTGACGGCCCACAGTCGTACCTCCGCCGGAAGCGACGCCAGGCCCGCCGACCGGTGTGCGTGGGTCAGGGCCCGGGTCGTGAACTCGCTCAGGGCCGCCGCCGGGTCCGTCCCCGGCTCCAGTCGGAGCCGGACCCCCGCCGTGGGTGCCGTACGGCGGCCCCGCAGCCGGACCTCGGCGTGGGCCACGCCCCGCTGCCGGAGGGCGTCCTGGGCCAGGGCGGGCTCCAGGGCCCCGGCGCGCAGGAGGGCGTACGCGCCGTCGCCGGTGTCGATCAGGACCTCGGTCAGCCGCCGGCGGCGCAGGATCGCCGTGAGCCACCCCAGGGCGAGCAGGACCACGACGGCCAGGCCGCCGAGGACCGAGGCCCACCACCAGCCGGTGCCCCGCCAGCGGGTGCGTTCGGCCCGGGTGAGCAGGACGTCGTGCGGGCCGGTGTGGATCCACCAGGAAGGCGGCGGCGCGCCCAGGCCGACGGCCAGCACGGCGCCGCCGAGCACGAGCAGCGACAGGCCGACGAGGGCCAGTACGGCACGGTGGAGGCCACCCCGGCGCATCGCCGTCACCCCTTCCGTCCGGGCCGGGTCACCTCGACGGACAGCGTGGGCGTCCGGGTCAGGCCCAGGCCCCGGACCGCGTCCGTGAGGACGGTGAGCAGGTCGGCGCGTACGTCGTCCAGGTCTCTGAAGTGCGAGAGGGCACGGACGGCGGCCTTCCTGCGGCGCACCCGCACCCGGACCGAACGGACCCCGGACACGTCCATCGCCCGGTCGCGCAGCAGCAGCGCCGCCGCGTCGCGCCGGAGCGCGGCGCGGACATCAGGGTGCGGGCGCCGCATGGGCAGCAGAGCGCGCAGCCCGGGGGTGAGCGCGAGGACGATCAGCCACAGGCCGAGGGTGGCGGCGACGGCCGCGCCGGTCAGCACCCAGGTGTCGTCCAGCGGCCGTTCGGCCAGTTGCCGGGCGAGGGCGCGGCGCCAGTGCATCGCGGGGTGGTGGGCGCGTACGGCGGCGATGTCGTACAGCAGGAGGCCGGCGCCGGCCAGCAGCAGCACCGCGACGACGGCGGCCGGGACGCGGCGCGGTGACCAGAACCGGCCGCTTCCCTCGCCCGGGGCGGGCGGGGCGGTCCCCGGGTCCTTGTCGAGGGTCGGGGTGGTCGTCCCGGGCTCGCTCATCACGCCCTCCCGTGCGGTGCCGGGTGCAGCCGTTCGACCTGGACGGCGACCTCGGGCACCACCATGTCCGTCAGGGCGCCTACCCGCTCGGTGACGTGGCGACGCACGGCGGCGCAGCGGGCGCCGATGTCGCAGGGGTAGCCGAGGTCGAGATGAACGCGTACGCGGGCCGTCCCGCGGTGTACGACGACCGTGGCGTGCGGGGCGACCGCTGCGGCCGGCAGCGTCTCGCGGGCGGCCTGTGCGGCGATCTTCGCCACGACCCGGTCGGCGATCCGGGTGGCGCCGCGCTCGCCCGGCGGCACGAGGGGCGACGGCGGGCGCAGCGCACCGGTCCCGGCGGTCACCGCCGGTCACCGCCGCCGGTCACGCCGGCCGTCGCGGGTGCGGAAGAGGTCGCCCGGGTCCAGGTCGCCGTCCGCGAACCGGCCGAGGACGAACCCGATCGCACCCAGCGCCGCCACCAGCAGGAACGCGGCGAAGCCGCCGAAGTACCCGGCGAAGCCCAGCGCCATTCCGGCGATCATGCCGATCACTGCCATGCTCATGCAGGGCTCCTCAGCTCGTCGGGCGTGCGGGGTCGGGTCACCGGCGCGTCACTGGATGCGGGGCGGCTCGGACTCCTCGTCCTCTTCGTCCGGCAGTTTGACGTCGCTGACCGCGATGTTGACCTCGACCACCTCCAGCCCGGTCATGCGTTCCACGGCGGCGATCACGTTCTCCCGTACGGCGCGGGCGACATCGGCGATCGAGACGCCGTAGTCCACCACGATCTCCAGGTCGAGCGCGGTCTGCACCTCGCCGACCTCGGCCTTCACACCGCGCGTCACCGACTTGGAGCCGCCCGGCACCCGGTCGCGCACGGCGCCGAAGGTGCGGGCCAGGCCGCTGCCCATGGTGTGGACGCCGACCACGTCCCGGGCCGCGAGACCCGCGATCTTCTCCACGACGCCGTCGGCGATGGTCGTCCGTCCGCGCGCCGCCGGATCGCCGCCGCCGCGCCGGGTGGCCTTACGGGTCGTCACCTGCGGTTCGTGGTCCCCTTCGGGGGTCGTCGTCATGTCGGTCATCACCGTGCGTCCCTTTCGGTCGTCGCCCCCTTCGATCGTCCGCTGCCATCACCGTATGCGCGGTTCACCGACCGCGCGCCGGTGATACGGCAGGCTGGTGGAATGACGGCGCGACGAGGGACACAGGTCGTACGGCACCCGGTCGGGCCGGGGCGGCTGGTGCCGCTCGGTGGGCCGCACGACGGCGCCTGGATCGCGGAGGGCGCGGCCGGGGCGGTACTGGAGCGGGCGGTGGCGGCCGGGATGCCCGGGGTGCGGATGGGCGCGCCGCGGCTCACGCTCGCCGACCCGGAGGAGGCGCGCGAGCCCGTCGTACCGGCTCCGCCGGGCGCGCTGCCGCCGGGCGAGCTGCGGCTGACGGCGGACTTCGCCGCGTCGGCCGCCGAACCGCTGCCCGCGGTGGCGTCCCGGGTGCGGGTGACCCTGGCGACGGCCGCGGCACAGCGGCTCGGGCTCGCGGTGGCGGAGGTGGACCTGCGGGTGACCGACCTGCTGGAGACGCAGGAGCCGGCCCCGCAGGTGTGTGCGCCACAGCCGGCGCCCGCGCGGGAACCCACGGACCCGGACGAGATCCGGGTGACCGCGGCCGCGCTGGCCGTGCCCGGGGTGACGGGCCTGACGGGTTCGCTGGGCGGCCTCGGCCGGGCGGTACGTCTGGAGCGGCACACGGCCGGTACGGCGCTACCGCACCGGCATGTGCGCGTGGAGCTGACGACCGGCACGGACCAGCGGGCCGTGGACGTGGCCCGGCGGGTGCGCGCCGCCGTAAGGGACGCACTGGCGGACAGGCCCACCGTGGCCATCGTGATCACGGCGGTCGGCTGACGGGCCCTGCCCGCTTGAGCAGTCCCTTTATTCGCCGACGCCGGCCAGGTCCCGCAGTCGCCGGGCCTGGGCGGCACGCTCGGCCGCGCGCTGCTCGTCGTACGTACGATCGGCGGCGCCACGGAGCAGCGCCTTGGTCTCCACGACGGCATCGCGCGGCGCGCCCAGCAGCGCCGCAGCCAAGTCCCGTGCCGCGTCGTCCAGTTGGTCCCCGGGCACGGCGACGTTGGCCAGCCCCGACGCCACCGCCTCCGCCGCCCCGACGAATCGTCCGGTGGCGCAGATCTCGAGCGCGCGGGCGTACCCGACGAGACCGACCAGCGGATGCGTGCCGGTCAGGTCGGGTACGAGACCGAGACTGGTCTCACGCATGGCGAACTGCACGTCGTCCGCGACGACCCGCAGATCGCAGCCGAGCGCGAGCTGGAAACCGGCCCCGATGGCGTGGCCTTGGACGGCGGCGATGGACACGATGTCGTTCCGCCGCCACCAGGTGAACGCCTCCTGGAACTCGGCGATGGTCGCGTCGAGCCCGGCGTCGTCACGGCGCGCGAGTTCGATGAAGGACGGCTCGCCCGGGATCCCCTCCGGGGTGAACATCTGCCGGTCCAGCCCGGCGGAGAAGGACCTGCCCTCGCCACGCAGCACCACGACACGGACGGAGCCCGGCAGCAGCCGCCCGGCCTCGGTGAGCGCCCGCCACAGGGCGGGGCTCTGCGCGTTGCGCTTGGCCGGGTTGGTCAGCGTCACCGTGGCGAGCGTGTCGTCGACGGTGAGCCGTACGCCGTCCTTGTCGAGTACAGGAGCGAGGTCGTGGTCGGGCGAAGCCATGGGGCGCCTCCGATGGGTGCGGTCATCACGCAGTGCCGTTACGGCATGCTAAGTGACTGCACAGTAACCACCCGGTCGATCAGAATGCCGACCGGGTGGCCACCATCGAAGACGATGGGCCGCCCGGAGTCAGGACGATGCGGCCTTCTTGCCCCGGGTCGCTCCGCCACGCCCACGGAGCGTGACGCCCGACTCGCTGAGCATCCGGTGCACGAAGCCATACGAGCGGCCGGTCTCCTCGGCCAGCGCCCGGATGCTCGCACCGGAGTCGTACTTCTTCTTCAGGTCTGCCGCGAGCTTGTCGCGCGCGGCGCCGGTCACCCGGCTGCCCTTCTTCAGAGTCTCGGCCACCCGTGCCTCCTCATGGGAAGTGCGCTCTGGTCTCCTCATGATCACCCCTCTTGGGCGTGATGGCCACCCATTCGGCAAGGTCCGTGGGACATCGTTGTGACGACAGGAGCTCATCCCCACAAGCGGAATACTCAATTCCAAGAGGTGGTGTCCGGAGGGCCGAACGGGTGGATTCGCGAAGTGCCAGGTCAGCGACGCGAAGCGGCCGATCCCTTGGCACGCAGGGGATCGGCCGGGAAATCCGTGTACGACACACCCCGATACGAGGAGATCTCACACAGATGATGGATCACGGATCGGCCGAATGATCCATACCGAGTGGATCAATCGGGATCAGCAGGAATCAGCCGGGACCAGGGTCTCGATCGCGCCCGGGCGACGCGTCCCTCACGCGAGGGCGACGAGATCCGCGTAGTCGGAGCCCCACAGGTCCTCGACGCCGTCGGGCAGCAGGATGATCCGCTCGGGCTGGAGCGCCTCGACGGCGCCCTCGTCGTGGGTGACGAGGACGACCGCGCCCTTGTAGGTGCGCAGGGCGCCGAGGATCTCCTCGCGGCTGGCGGGGTCCAGGTTGTTGGTGGGCTCGTCCAGGAGCAGCACGTTCGCCGAGGAGACGACCAGGGTGGCCAGGGCGAGACGGGTCTTCTCGCCGCCGGAGAGGACACCGGCCGGCTTGTCCACGTCGTCACCGGAGAACAGGAACGAACCGAGCACCTTGCGGACCTCGACCAGGTCCATGTCGGGGGCGGCCGAGCGCATGTTCTCCAGGACCGTGCGGTCGGGGTCCAGGGTCTCGTGCTCCTGGGCGTAGTAGCCGAGCTTGAGGCCGTGGCCGGGGACGACCTCGCCGGTGTCGGGCTGCTCCACCCCACCGAGCAGACGCAGCAGGGTGGTCTTGCCGGCGCCGTTGAGCCCGAGGATGACGACCCTGGAGCCCTTGTCGATGGCCAGGTCGACGTCGGTGAAGATCTCCAGGGAGCCGTACGACTTCGACAGGCCCTCCGCCATCAGCGGGGTCTTGCCGCAGGACGCGGGCTCCGGGAAGCGCAGCTTGGCGACCTTGTCGGACTGGCGGACCGCCTCCAGCCCGGAGAGCAGCTTGTCCGCGCGGCGGGCCATGTTCTGCGCGGCGACCGTCTTGGTCGCCTTGGCGCGCATCTTGTCGGCCTGCGCGTTGAGCGCGGCGGCCTTCTTCTCGGCGTTGGCGCGCTCGCGCTTGCGGCGCTTCTCGTCGGCCTCGCGCTGCTGCTGGTAGAGCTTCCAGCCCATGTTGTAGACATCGATCATGGACCGGTTGGCGTCCAGGTAGAACACCTTGTTGACGACCGTCTCGACCAGGTCGACGTCGTGGGAGATCACGATGAAGCCGCCGCGGTAGGTCTTCAGGTAGTCCCGCAGCCAGATGATCGAGTCCGCGTCGAGGTGGTTGGTCGGCTCGTCCAGCAGCAGCGTGTCCGCGTCGGAGAACAGGATCCGGGCCAGCTCGATACGACGGCGCTGACCACCGGAGAGGGTGTGCAGCGGCTGGCCGAGCACCCGGTCGGGCAGGTTCAGCGCGGCGGCGATGGTGGCGGCCTCGGCCTCGGCGGCGTACCCGCCCTTGGTGAGGAACTCCGTCTCCTGGCGCTCGTACTGCTTGAGGGCCTTCTCGCGGGTGCCGCCCTTGCCGCTCGCGATGCGCTCCTCGTTCTCGCGCATCTTGCGGATCAGTACGTCGAGCCCGCGCGCGGACAGGATGCGGTCCCGGGCGAGGACGTCCAGGTCGCCCGTACGGGGGTCCTGCGGGAGGTAGCCGACCTCGCCGGAGCGGGTGATCTGGCCGGCGGCGGGGATGCCCTCACCGGCCAGGCACTTGGTGAGGGTCGTCTTGCCGGCGCCGTTGCGGCCGACGAGTCCGATGCGGTCGCCCTTCGCGACACGGAAGGTGGCGTTCTCGATGAGGATGCGCGCACCGGCGCGCAGCTCGATACCGGAGGCGGAGATCACGGACAGACTCCAGGGCGTACAGGGATTGGCGGGTGGGCGGCTGAGGACGTTCCCGCCGTCTAATGCGCGAGGAGAATGGCCATGGGATAAGTCTAACGGGGCCATGCAAGCGGTTTTTCTACGTCCGCGCGTTCGGCCCCCGCCGCCCGGGGCCGTTGCCGAGCGGCGTGCGGTCCGGGGTGATCCGCCCGAGATCGTCCAGGGCCACGAGCTGCCCGGTCCAGGCGCCCCGCGCGCAGGGCTGGGCGAGCAGCAGGGCCGTGCCGCGCCGTACGGCGCCCTCGGGCCGGAACGCGCAGCCCGGGCGGGCGGGCAGCAGCCAGCGCAGATCGCCGTCGGCGAGACGGTACGCGGAGACGCGGTGCGGGGTGACGACCGCGAGGATGCCCCGGCCGAGGGGGCGCAGCACTCCGGTGCCGCCCTGGCCCGGCAGCCACTCGGCCGCGTCGGGCAGCGCGCGGTGCCAGCGCACCGAGCGGCCGTCGGTGCCGGTGAGCAGCCCGTCGTCCCACAGCGCGACCGCCTGCCCGCCCGTGGTCAGCACGGCGAGCGGCCGGCGGCCCACGCGCGCGTACCGCCAGCGCGGCGCGCCGCTGCGGGTGTCGTAGGCGACCACCTCGGCGCCCCGCGCCCGGGAGGTCCACGCACCGGCCGCCGGCGGCCGCTGCCCGCGCACGGCCGGCACGAAACGGTCCCCGTACGGGACGGACCGCATGTGATGAGCGGCACCCAGCAGACCGACGGCGAGGAGAACGCCGGCGAGGAGAGGGAGAACACGGCGCACGCGCGCGGTGCCGCGGTGGGGGGTCGCGGGCGGTGCGGGGAGTGGGGGCGTGCTCGACGGGGCGCGGGGGACGGGCGTGGTGTGGGGTGGGTGGTGGGCGGGTGGTGGGGTGGCCACCTGCGTCCCCCTTCGGTGTCCTCGGCCGCGGATCAGGCGCAGAGCGTAGTCGCGGGCGGCGGGACGGCGGCCGGTGGCGGGGCGGGCGGGGCGGGGAG
>NZ_JNXR01000041.1:0-55324 GCF_000725475.1 Streptomyces durhamensis | reverse complement strand
CAAGGCCAGAGCCTGAGCCGTCGACCGGCGACGCACCCACTCCTCAAGCACAGTCCGCTGGGCATCCGTCACCGACAACGGCGGGATCTTCGGTCCACGACGGTTCACACCAAACCAACGACGAACCTCTGACTCAGGTTACTAGGTTCTGTCTGACAAATGATCAAGGCCGGGTTCGCCTTTATGAATCGGGAAGCGGGCCCGGCAGAACTCTGCCGTGCCGCCTGACGCGGGGTGCGCGCCGAGGCCCGGCCGTCGTTCGGCTGACCGCCACCGCGGCGGCTCTAAACGATCGCCGAGATATGCCCAAAACGTGACTTTCTGGAGTTTGGGCCGGTCGGATAGCAATAGTGCGGCGCCTGGCACGACCCGCCGACGGTCGGCGGCGATCCCCAGTGTGCCGAGGAAGGAACGTCTCGTGATCCGCACCCGTTTCGCCGTCACACTGGCCTCCATGGCCGTCACCGCCCTGGCCGTCACCGCGAGTCCCGCATCCGCGGCCCCCGGTGACACGGTCAACATGTGCGCCAGCGCCCTCACCCCGGACGGATGGGTCGACGTCCAGTGGTGGAACAGCGCCGGATGCGGATCCGGCTTCACGCCCAACATGAAGCAGATCAAGGACCTGAGAGGCTATCCCGTGGGTACGCAGGTCAACGCCTGCGCGTCCACCTGGCCGCCGGCCGGCTGGACCATCACCAGCACCTACTACTCCAGCGGCTGTCGCTACTCCGCCGTCCCCAGCTTCAACCCCAACACCTGGACCCTGAAGCGCACTTCCTGACCTTACGCCGAAGCCAGAGTCGCAGCTGCAGCCGACCCTCCCGCGGGTCGGCTGCAGCTGCGCCGTTCCCGCCACGCCGACGCCCATGAGGCCCCCTGGCGCGCGCCCGGATCCCTCAGTCACTCCAGCACGATCATCGGCACTTCGAAGCCGGTGCTCGTGCTGCTGGAATGCCCATCGCCCGTTCGGCCACCGCAGCGCCCCGGACGTCGACCAGCGCGAAGCAGTCCGCGATGACCGCATCGGGCCTGCGGCGCGGCCGTCCGGCGCCAGCCCGGGGGGACGCGTACCGCCTCCAGGAGTGCGTCGAAGACGGTTAAATCGTTGAGGTTGCCCGGGGTGGCGACGACAGCCAGAGGCAGGCCCCGGCCGTCGCAGGCGAGATGGACCTTGGTGGTGAGCCCACCGCGGGACCAGCCGAGCGCCTGACCAGCCTGCGTGCGTGCCGGATCTTCCAGTTCGTCCCCCGCCGGCGCCCCCTTGTGCGAGCACCGGCAGCGTGCTGATGGACCCGGTTGGCGGTCGAGTCGACCGAGACCGCCGGGCCGGCCGTAACACGCCGTGTGTACGCGCCGAGTTCGACGAGGCATGGTGGTGACGGTTGGCGTCCGGTCCGCCCGGAGTCGCTGGCGCGCGATCAGGGGCGCCCACCTCGTCGCTCTGGTCCGTGCCGGGGCCCGCTTCGACAACGGCGTTCTGGCCGAGCGGCGGGTGGACGCTGCTGTCTGATCAGATGTGACGCAATCCCTTCAGACCGTGATCGAGAGTTTGCCCTGCACGCCGCCCGCGGCCAGCACCTCGTGTGCCTCGGACAACTTCTCCAGCGGGAACACCTGCTGCAGGTGCACTCGAAGGCTCCCTGTCTCGACCAGCTCGGTCAGTGCGTCCAGGCCGGCCGGGTCCGGTTCCACGCCGACCGCCGCGAAGCGCACGCCCAAGCGCTCCGCCAGCTTGGGGCCAGCTGCACCGCGATGTGCCCGAGCCCGCCGCCCGCGCCGTGGATCAGCACTCGTTGCCCCGGCCGCAGCTGAGCGATCTCCACCAGTGCGTGCCAGGCGGTCAGCCCGACCAGCGGCAGTGCCGCGGCCTCCTCGTGGCTGATGCCGGCGGGCTTGCGCGCCAACTGCCGTGCGGGGGCGACCAGGTACTCGGCGTTGGCCCCGGCCGCGGCCGGGAAGTACGGCATCCCGTAGACCTCGTCGCCGACCTTGAACCGGTGCACCCCCGGATCGACCTGCTCCACCACCCCGGAGACGTCCCAGCCCAGGACGAAAGGCGGCTCGCCCAGCAACGGGAAGGCGCCGGAGCGGACGAACAGTTCCACGGGGTTGACGCTGGTCGCCCTGACGCGGACCAGCACCTGAGTAGGTCCGGGTACCGGCTCGGGCGCGTCATCGACGAGCTCCAGCACCTCGGGGCCGCCGAAGGATTTCTGGGTGATCGCACGCATCGTCATGCACTCCTGTTCGGAAGGTTGCTTGGGATGTCCCTATCCTCGGCGGGCCAGTACCCGTTGAACAGAAGGCACTTGAAAGGTATATAGGTACCTCATGGGTACTACCGACAACCTGCGTTTTCATGGCGGCGCGGATGCCTATCTGGCCGCCTGCCCCTCCCGTCAGATCCTGGACGTGCTCGCCAACAAGTGGACCATGCTGGTCATGGGGGCACTGTCCGACGGCCCGATACGCTTTGGGGAGCTGCGGCGCCGCCTCGACGGCATCACGCAGAAGATGCTCACCCAGACCCTGCGTACCCTGGAACGGGACGGGCTCGTCGCCCGCACGGTCTACCCGACCATTCCGCCAAGGGTCGAATACGCGGCCACCGAACTGGGCGAGAGTGTCACCGCGCTGATGCACGCGATCCGCGCCTGGTCCGAGGACAACATCAACGCCGTCTTGGACGCCCGCGACGTCTACGACGCACGGGCCGCCCAGGAGGTACAGCCAGTCACGGCCTGATCGCCTCCGGCTCGGCAGCCCTGGTCGCCCTCGGATTGGTCATCCAGGGCCAGCCCGGTTCGTTCGCCCTGCGCCACCATGATCCGCAGTTCGTGACGATGACTCCCGTGGCAGCGTCGGCCGGGTCCGCGTCGGGTGGAGGTGCCGCGCCAGGCTGCCACCCGGGCGCCGGCTCCTGGTCGGCCGCCAGAGTCTCCGTCGCTGTGCGGGATGCGGTCAGGGCCTGGTCGGCGCTGCACCGGTCCCCGGCTGCCGCTTGTCCGAGGGCTTCGACGCTCAACAGCCATGCGTCGGCGACGGCCGGGCGCTTCTCGCTGAGCACCCGGCGGCCGCGGCGGGCGAGGTTCAGTGCTTCCGCGTCAGCGGCTGTGCGTGGCGTCAGCGTGCGAACTTTTCGACGGCCTCCGGGGTGACGGGGGTGAAGAAATTGACAAGGTTGCCGTCGGGGTCGCGGAACAGCAGCGACCGGTTACCCCAGGGCATCGTGGTCGGCTCGTTGACGAAGTCCGTCACGAAGCCGGTCAGGTTCTCGTGAACGCGGTCCACGTCGTCGACGAGGAACTCGGTGATCACGCTGTGGTTGTCCGCCGGGCGGGCAGAGCCCGGGGCGAACAGCGGGACGGTACGGGTGCTGGCAATCGCGAGGGTGGCGCCCGCGGTCCTGAGTTCGGCGAAGTCCTCGGTGGCCCTTATCGCCTGCATCCCTGTGGCTCGCTCGTAGAACTCGACGAGGCGTGCGACGTCGCTGGTGATGATGCGGATCGAGACGAAATCCATGGGAATCTCCTTGGCTGTGCTGGAGGCGTACACGTCGCAGGCTAGGAGAAATAGTGGACAGAATCGGTCCTGTATTCGCGTTAGGCTGCCAACATGCCACGACCCACCGGGCGCGTGCTGACACTCCTGGAGCTGCTGCAGTCGGGCGGCACCCGGACTGTGGCCGAGCTCGCCGACCGTCTCGGCGTCGAAGGGCGCACCGTGCGGCGGTATGTGGACCAGCTGATCGACCTCGACGTGCCGGTGGAGTCGGTGCGCGGCCGCTATGGCGGGTACCGGCTGGCTCCCGGGTACCGTTTGCCACCGCTCATGCTCAGCGACGACGAGGCGCTGGCCGTGCTGCTCGGGCTGGTCGCCGGCCGACGGGCAGGGCTGACGACGACGGAGCGCACGGCGAACGAGACGGCCTCAGCGAAGATCCGGCGGGTGCTGCCCAAGCACATCGCCCGTCGGCTCGACACACTCCTGGAGGCTCTCTCCTTCACGGATCGGCCTGGCGAGTTGGACCACCCGGACGCTGGTGTCCTGCTCACGATCGCCGATGCGGTGCGCCACCGCCGGCCGGTCTCGATCCGCTACACCGACCGTGACGGACGGCGCAGCGAACGCACGCTGCACGCGTACGGGATCGTCGCCCATGCGGGCCGGTGGTACGTCACGGGCAAGGACGCCCAGGTCGGCGAGGATCGAACCTTCCGGCTCGATCGCATCGCAGACGCGCGGACCCTGCCCGGCTCATTCGAAGCGTCAGGGGGTCCCGGTCCGGCGGAGCGCGTGTTGTCAGGGTTCGCCAGCAGCGGGCCCTGACCTGGCTCGCGCACACCCTCGACCTGGGCTTCGGAGCGCTTCTCGCCGACGACATGGGCCTGGGCAAGACGCTGACGACCATCGCCTTGCACCTCCACCGCGCCGAAACGGCCGGCGAAACCGCCGGCCCGACCCTCGTGGTTTGCCCGGCCTCCCTCATCACGAACTGGCAGCGCGAGATCGCCCGCTTCGCCCCGGACACCCCCGTCCTCCGGTACCACGGCACCGGCCGCACCCTCGACACCGATGCGCTCGACCACACCACGGTCGTCATCACCACCTACGGCACCCTGCGCCGCGACCCCGCCCTCACCGCCACCCAGTGGGGCCTGGTCGTGGCCGACGAGGCCCAGCACATCAAGAACCCGGCCTCCGCCACAGCCAAGGCACTACGCGACGTCCCCGCCCGGTCCCGGCTCGCGGTCACCGGCACCCCCGTCGAGAACAACCTGACCGAGCTGTGGGCCATCCTCGACTGGACCAACCCCGGCATATTCGGCACCCGTTCCGCCTTCCGCGCCCGCTACGGCGCCGTCGAGAAAGACCCCAACGCGCCCGCCGCCGCAGGGCTTGCCCGGCTTGTCGCCCCGTTCATGCTGCGCCGACGAAAGACTGACCCCGGCATCGCCCCCGAGCTGCCCGGCAAGGTCCACCACCACCGCATCGTCGCGCTCACCGACGAGCAGACCGGCCTGTACGAAGCGATCGTCCGCGACACCATGGACAAGATCACCACCAGCAGCGGGATCGAACGCCGCGGCCTGGTCCTGAAGTTGCTCCAGGCCCTGCGCCAGATCAACAACACCCCCACCCTCTACCTGAAGGAGCCCCTGGACGACGCCGAGCCGGACGGCCTCGCCCGTCGATCGGGCAAGCTCGCAGCCCTGGACGAGCTCACGTCGACCCTCGCCGACCGGGGCGAAGCCGCGCTCGTCTTCACCGGCTACGTCCAGATGGGCCGCATCCTCGAGCACCACCTGCGCGTCCGCGGCCGCTCCGTCCGCTTCCTCCACGGCGGCACCCCGCCGGCCCGCCGCCAGGAGCTCGTCGACGCCTTCCAGCACGACCCCGACCCAGCCCCGGTGTTCATCCTGTCCGTCAAGGCGGCCGGCACCGGACTGACCCTCACCCGGGCCGAGCACGTCATCCACTACGACCGGCCCTGGAACCCCGCCGTCGAGGATCAGGCCACCTACCGCGCCCACCGCATCGGACAGCACCGCACCGTCCAGGTCCACCACCTGATCACCGAGGGCACCGTTGAGGACCACATCAACGACCTCCTCGCCCGCAAACGGGCCCTGACCGACTCCGTCCTCGCCTCCGGCGAAGGCGCCCTCACCGAACTCGACAACACCGAGCTCACCGCCCTCGTCATCCTTCGCAAGTCAGCGTGTTGAAGCTGCATCTGAGCTGGGGCCCAAACGTGAAGTTCTTTGCTTCCGTCCTCGGGCCGGGGCTGTAAGACCGCCATCGCGACCGGCACAGATCACGATTCGGGCTGCGTGGGCGAGAGGGATTGGTGCGGGACGACGGTGGGCAGTGGGTCGGTACGCACCCCCCGCAACAGCAGGGGTGCAGGGAGGGAACGGTATGAGCAGCGAGGACGGCACGAGTGGTGAGTGGCTGGACCTGGCGGATGCGATCACGCTATTGCGCGATCAGATCGCCGAGGCCCAGCGGCGGATCGCCGACCCCGTGGGTGGGGGTGACAAGGGCGTGCAGTTCACGATGGGGGAGATCACCCTCGACATGGGCCTGGAGCTTACCGGTACCAAGGGCGTCAACGGCGGCCTGAAGTGGAGCGTGATCAGCCTCGGAGGGAAGAAGGAGAGCGGCACCAAGGCCACCCACACCGTGCACGTGAAACTGACCCCGCATCGGACCGGCGGCGGCGACGTCAACGTGCGCAGGGTTTCGCCGCGATCGGCTGATCAGTAGGTCGGGTGACCGGGGATCGAGGGGGGAGCCTTCATGAAGTTCGACCGCCGGGTACAGATCCGGTTGCTCCTCAAAGGCGGCGGGGAGGGGTCCGGGACGGGGTATCTTGTCGCACCGAGGCTGGTGCTGACCGCCGACCACGTTCTGGACGATTTGGACCGAGACGCCGGTCCGTACGCGGTGACTGTGTGCCAGCCCGACAGTGACGAGCAAAAGTACCCAGCGACGGTGGTCTGGCAACGGCAGGACGAGACCGCGGATGCCGCGCTGGTCGAGATCGCCGCCGACTGCGGATGGCCGGTGCCCGAGTCCCTGTCCGACCTGACCGCCAGGCCTCCGCAGCGCTACGGTCACCTGATCGGCACCCGCCCACACCGGATCTCCCTGACCGGTTTCCCCGCCATGCAGCAGGACCGTGAATGGGGTGACCTGGACGAGCACCTGCCCGGCAAGATCACTCCCGGCACCGGTTCGCTGGCCGGCCGCTACGAGATCACTAGCAAGCAGGCCATCCCACCGAATCCTCCGGACAACGACGGCACACGCTGGTCCGGCATCTCCGGCGCAGCCGTCCTGGCGGACGACAAGTACAGTGGCGACCTGCTGTGCGGGATCATCCGCCGCGACCGCAGGGCCGATGGCGGCACTCGCCTGACCGCTACCCCCGTCAGTCACCTCCTCGCCGATGAGGACGACCAGCCCTCCGAGTTCCGCCAGCTCGTCCTGCGGCACACTGGGTGGGATCCGGTCCTCGAACCCATCGAACCCGCCCCCCTCCTCAAACCCGCTGCGGTCGACCGCAACCTCGGCTCGCCCGCCGCCTTGCTGCGCGCCGACACTGCGGCCGTCGCCTTTCATGGACGCGACCGGGAACTCGCCGACCTGCGCGCCTGGTGCACCGAGGGCCCCGCGAAGATTGCGATCCGCGTGATCACGGGCCCCGGCGGCCAGGGCAAAACCCGCCTCGCCCGCCACCTCACCGACGCCCTCCGCAAGGAAGGCTGGGTCACCGGCCACCTGCGTGCCGACCTCACCGACCGCCCCAACCAGTACGCCCCGGTGCCCGACCTGACCGCCCTGAACACCGCGCTGCCCCTCCTCCTGGTTGTCGACTATGCCGAGACCCGCCCCTACCTGCTGCGCGCCCTGGCCACCCAGTTGTTCGACTCCCCTTACCGTGTTCGCCTGCTGCTGCTCGCGCGCTCCGACGGGGAGTGGCGCACTGACGCTCTCAGCGCAACCGCCCCGGTGCGCGACCTTCTGGCCACGGCCCCCCTCGTCCCGCTCGGTCCTCTCCAACCGGCTGAGCAACCTCCCCAGGTGCGGCACGAAGCCTTCCGTGATGCCGCCCGCGATCTCGCCCTACTGCTGCCTGGGGCATCCAGCGTGCCCGGACACGACTGGACCGCATTGGCCCGTACCATCAGCCCGGCCGACGACCTGGCCCACTCGCGCTACGGCAACGCCCTCACCCTGCAGATGACCGCCCTGGTCGCTCTCCTCCAGCACGGCCCGCGCCCCGTGGCCGCTGGCACCGGCGAACCGGCCGAGAAGACCCTGCTGCGGCATGAGGAACGCTTCTGGAAGGACAGCGCCGACGCCGACGCCTTCGAACTCGGCCTGGATATGCCTGCGCTGAGGGCCGCGGTCGCGGTGGCGGCTCTGTGCGGCGCCGACAGCACCGGAAGCGCCGCGCAGGTTCTGGCCACCCTTCCCGTCGTCCCCGCACACAAGATCGCGCGTACCGCTGCCTGGCTTGCCCAGCTCTACCCCGCCGACCACGACCGCTACTGGGGTTCGCTCCAGCCCGATCGCCTTGCCGAGCACCACGCCAGCAGTGTTCTTTTGCGGGGAGACCTCGCACTGCCCGCGCTCCTCGGCGCAGCCGATTCGGAGCAGCAGGCCCAGACCGTTACCGTTCTGGCCCGCGCCGCCATCGCCTATCACAGCGCCGATCGCACGACCGACAGCCGCGGCGTACTCCGCGCCCTCAACAACGCCTTGGACACCGTCCCCCTCACCCGAAAGGCACTGCGGTCCACAGTCTCGGCGCTCCCCTTCCCGGCTTCCGCCGTCATCGACCTGGCTCTGAGCATGGCCAACACCCTTGTCCAAGTCGACAGGCATGCGGCGACCGAGGACCCTGCAGGCTACGAACTCGAACTTGCCGGGTCACTGTCTTCTCAGGCCTCCTGGATGTCAGCGGCGAATCGGCCTGGTGAGGCCATCGCCGCTCTGGAGGAGTCGGTGGAGATCCTGCGTCGACAGGCGGCTGCCAATCCTGTCTACGAAGCACACCTCGCTTCGTCTCTGGGCGCCTTGAGTGTCTGGCTGTCGAATGTAGGTCGGGACGATGAAGCGTGGGCTGCCACTGAGGAAGCAGCGGAAAACTGGCGTCGACGGACGGCTGCCAACCCCGGGTTCGAGTACGCCCTTGCAGTCTCACTGTTCGGGTTGGGTCTCTTCCTGTCGAAGGCGGGTCGGTACCGGGCTGCCGTGGACGTGGCTGAGGAGGCAGTGAAGATCCGGCGCAGGCTCGCGGCAGACGACCCAGCCGCCCACGAACCCGACCTCGCGAACTCACTGTCCATGCTTGGCGACGCGCTGCACATGATGGGTCGGTACCGGGATGCCGTGGACATGGCTGAGGAGGCAGTGAAGATCCGGCGCAGGCTCGCGGCAGACGACCCAGCCGCCCACGAACCCGGCCTCGCACTTTCACTGTCCATGCTCTTCCGAGCCCTCTGGAAGATGGGTCGGGGCAGGCAGGCCATAATCGTGGCTGAGGAGGCAGTGAAGATCCGGCGCAAGCTGGCGGCAGACGACCCAGCCGCCCACGAACTTGACCTCGCAAACTCATTGTCCACGCTTGGCAACGCGCTGCGACAGGTCATTCGGTACAGCGAGGCCCTGGCTGCTGAGCAGGAGGCGGAAGAGATCCGGCGCCGGTTGGACAACGAGCGCGCCGCCATCTTCGAACCTCTCGTCGGCGCGCAACTGGCAATGCAAGCACGTGCTCTGACGAACGCGGGGCATCTGTGGGAGGCGCTGCAAGCAGCGATTGGCGCGGCGAACCACCTTCGGCCTCACCTCGCAGCGGGTAGCCACCTGCTTCCGCTGTTCCACGAGGCGCTGAGCATCCAGGCAAAAACTCTGGATGCTCTCGGACGTCCAGGGGAGGCAGAGGCGGTCCGGCGCTGGCTGGCTGAGAATCCGCTGCCGCCCGGTTTTCCACCATTGGCCAGCTGAGAGAGATCGCAGGAGCCGTCCTCGGCTGCCGTGTCGCCCCCGGTTGCTGGTTACAGAGTTACTCAAGGCCAACCAGGCTATGCGGGGGTAACGCGAACCCGGGCCGGGCTTCAGGACCATCACGTGGCTCTTTTGTGCTCGCCAGCAGATCTCTTACCTGTGTGTAGGGCCGGGGGCAGTGGGGTGCGGGCGCAGGGGGATGACGTCGGCGCTCGGGAGGTGATGGGCTCGGCGGAGGCGTTCGTTCTCTTCGGTGAGCTGGCTGAGGGAGCGGATCAGGCCCGTCGTGTCGGTGCGGAGTTGGGCGATCTCGCGGTTCTTGTTCGCCAGGGTCTGCTTGAGCTGGGCGACTTGGGCGCGCAGCCGGAGTTCGACGTCGGGCGTTGCCGCTCGGTCGCGGACGCGGGAGTAGAACTCGTTGCGCAGGTCGGGGTGGCGTTGGCTGAGGGCGTTGCGGGGGACTTGGGCTTCGGCGGCGAGGGCGACGACGGTCGGGGCGCCGTTGGTGCGTTGGTGTCATCACCGTGGACGGCGGGATGCACTGCGGGCGCCTCACCGACGTTCCGGTCAACGCCGGCCCAACCGAGGCACGGGCCGCCGCGGCGGCCATGGTGGTGGGACTCGCACGCGACTTCCACGAAGTACGCGTCGACGTGACCTGGGATCCGCCCCGGGAACCCGGTTCCTGGACCGCCCAGGTGACCGCTGCCGCGTCCCCGCCGAACGCCGTTGGTTAAACGACAAGCTAAGACTCCGCGAGGCGAGGTGCCCACCACGAACTACGGCATCGTCGCCGACCACGCCCGTCGTGCATTGCCGCGCCTTCCAGCCGGATGCATCAGCGGCCTGAATACGGACGAGCCACCCTGGCCGGGCACCAAGGCCATCAGCCCCGTGCGCAGCAACCAGTCCCGGCCGGACAGGCTCTCGCCTGTGCGCCGCACAGGCACCACCCGCGTCCCGGGGAGGCGGGACGACATGGACCGGCACACCAGCGCCCGCCGGCACATCGGCCGGCACAAAGCCACCGCCCTCGCCGAGGAACTCGCCGTACTGCGCAAAGCCCGTACGGGATGCGGCCGGACGCGTTTGCGGGCCGGGGGAGGGGCAACGCGCAGTCCATGACTGAAGCGAAATCCGGAACGAACAGTAAGCAGGCCGCCTCTCGTGCGGCTGCCGGCAAGGCGCGGCGCGCTGCGGACAAGGCGACCGCGCCCGCCGCCGGGGCTGCGAAGGGCGCGGCGGACAAGGCGACTGACACCGCGTCGGCCGCGAAGTCGGCGGCCGCCTCCGGGGCCGAGCGCTCAGCCGAGACGGTTGGTTCGGCGGCGCAGGGCATGGCCCGCGCGGCCGAGGCGGGTCGTCAGACGCTGGTGGCGGCGACCGGGCGGGTCGCGGCGACGGCCAAGGCGGCCACTGGGCAGGTGGCCGCCACGGCGAAGACGGCTCTTGCGGTGGTCGCCCACCGCAAGCTGATCGCCGCCGGTATCAGTGCGGGTGTGACCGCGTTGACGGCCGCTTCCTATGCGGCGGGCCGCCGTTCGGGCCGTCACAGCCTCGGTCCGATCACGCGGCTGACCGGCGGCCGTATCTGACGCCGCGTACGGGCGGTGGGCCGACGGGCCCACCGCACGGCGTCCGCCCCGCACGCGCGCCCGTACCACCGACTCTCGACACCCGTCACACCCCGCACCCCGCGCTACGCTCTCGCGTTCTTGAGCCCGCCTCCGCGACGTCCAGCGAGCACGTCACGCACCTCGCAACGATCCTGGCGCACACCGCCGAGCCCTGGGGCCGCCCGGGCCCAGGCCCTTCTCCCAGCGTTCTGAGCCGGATTCCTCGGCATCGCCTGGGGTGGTGACACGGTGAATCGTTCCTCCTGGGGCACTAGCCCAAGTGATCTTCATCGGAAGTCTGCTTGGGAGGAACGTCCATCATGACTGTGCCTACTCGCCCGTTGCGTCCCGTGCGCCGTCGTCGCTTTGATCTGCGTACGACGACTTGGTTCTTCGTTCTTCTCGCACTGCTGCTGAGTCTTGGCGGGCTGATCGCCCGCACCGCCGCGCAGGCTGCACAGCGGCGCCCTGTCTGGGCGGTGATCCTGCTGCTGTTGGCCTCGGCCGCTGTCATCGCCGGTCACCGGGGTCGGCGCCGATGGTCGGCCTGCAGAGCTCTGCGGCGTGCGACCGAAGCACTTGAGGCGGCGGCGGAGACGGCGGCCGACGCGCTGCAGGAACCGGCTGTGGCCGCCGCCCCCGTGGAGGTGGCCGAGCCGCCGGTGGCAACGCCAACAGCAACAGCAACAGCAACGGCACCTGCACCGGGCGCCACGTATGCGGAGGAGACTCTGTTGCTGGATGCCGCTGTCGTTCCGCAGGTGATGGACTATGCGGTGCTGGATCCCGAGGAGTTCGAGCGGACGATAGCCGAGCTGTGTGTCCGGGATGGGTGCACGGACGTCGAAGTGGTCGGTGGCGCGGGTGACTTGGGAGCCGACGTGCTCGCGGTGGCCCCGGGCGGGCACCGTCTGGTGGTGCAGTGCAAACGGTACGGCGAGGGCAACAGGGTCGGTTCGCAGGACCTCCAGCGTTTCGGCGGTACCTGCTTCACCGTCCATGAAGCCGACATAGCCGTCGTCGTCACCACCGCCGACTTCACGGCACCGGCCCTGGAGTACGCCGAGCAGTGCGGGATCGTGTGCATGGATGCCGAGGCGCTCACGGCGTGGCACCTGGGCACAGGTCCTTGCCCCTGGGATACGCCCTACGAAGGGTGAGCCCCCGCATACCCGTCGACCCCGTTCATCCTTGAAGACGGACCCTGGTTCCGCGACGGGCCGAACCACTGGGCGGTCGCCTGCTCGCCGGTCCAGTGCGTTGCATCGTGCCGAAGCCCGCTCCCTCACCCTCCCCGCGCCTTCGAGGCCCCCGATCTCCGCCCTCACAAGAGTCCGAAGCTGCCCCGCACCCGGCCTGGTGTAGGCGGTGCGGGGTTGCGCCGCTTGCCAGTCACCGCGCCAGTGTCCGCGACGACCCGGGCTGAGCGGTGACCCCCCCATGTTCTCGGGCCGCCCGCCGCACAGGCCCGGCTGGCGGTGTGGAGTGGGACTGGCGCGAGCGGCAGGAAGCCGAGAGGTACCGCCTCAGGCCCTCGCGACGCCGAACACCCTGACGCGGTTACACGACGGGGCAGGCTCAGCCGAGCGAGAAGTCGGCGAACTCATCGCACCGGCACGCCGAGGAGGGTGTCACCGAAGGGCGCGAGGACTCGCTCAGCGCTCGAAGACCGCCGTCGCCACGGGCGCCGCCAGCAGCAGACTGAGCCCGACCAGCGGGAGCCGGTCCAGCCACAGGACGGCGCCGAACTCGCGCAGGGTCGCGGAGAGCCAGTACGCGGGGGAGGTCGGCGCGCCGATGACGTCGACGGGGACGCCGACGCGGCGGGCCAGCAGGGTGGTGCGGTAGACGTGGAAGCCGCTGGTGACCACCGTGGCCCGGTGGCCGGGACCGACGCGTTCTATGAGGGCCTCGCTGAAGCGGAGGTTCTGCCTGGTGTTGACGGAGCGGTCCTCCCGCACGATCCGGTCGGAGGACACTCCGCGGGCGCGCAGGTAGTCGGCCATGGCGTCCGCCTCGGAGACGACCTCGTCGTCGCCCTGCCCGCCCGAGACGACGAACGTCACAGGATCCGTGTCTGGCACGTCGGGCGCGTCCACCGCGAGGGCGCGCTCCAGCCTGCGCCGCAGCAACGGGCCGGGCCGGTCGCCGTCGAGCCCGGCGCCCAGGACGACGACATGGGTGGTCCCCGGAGGCGGGGTGCTGCGCCCCCGGACGATCACGTACCCGGTGAAGACGAGGAAGAGCAGCGAGAGGTACCCCGCGGCCGCGTTCACCGCGACCATGAGCCCACCCGCCACCTCGCCGCCGACCGCGTACAGGACGGCGTCGAGGCCGAGCACCGCCAGCACCGCGCAGCCGGCGGCGCCGGTGGCGAGCAACGGCGGCTGCGGTCCGTAGCGCCGGACCAGGAGGACGGCGTCGACCAGCAGGAGCAGGCCCAGCGCGAGCGCCCCGAGCAGGGCGAGGACGGCGAGCACGGTGGCGACGGTGTGGTGGGTCTGCGCGCTGCGGGCGGACACACCGAGTCCGGCAGACGTCACCGCGAGGCAGAACAGGACCGCGGTGGAGAACCGGTGCGGCGCCAGCACGGCATGCACGACGCCGCCCGCGGCGAACACCGCCGCGGCAAGGTACTCCGGGTACTCCGGCACGTCCCGCACCACTCCGCTCTCCCACCCGCAGGGCCCCGGGGCCCGTCCCCGCCCGCCTGTCGCCGCCTGCGCGTTCCCGGGCTCGCGCAGCGCGGCGGACCTGGTGCGGACGGCCGCCCGACATCCTCGCAGACCGGCTGCGACGCGCCGCAGGCGGGCGTACGTTGCCCCGGGCGGCTCGGCCCGCATGCACTAGCGTGAACGCCATGGACGCAATATGTACGCCCTGTGTACGCTCCTAGGACCTGTCTGACAAATGATCTTGTTGGGGTTCGCGGAGCCAGAGGATGAGTGCCGCGAGGTGGAGTCCGGTCCGGTAGCGGGCGGCGAGTTTGTCGAAGCGGGTCGCGATGGCGCGGAACTGCTTGAGCCGGTTGAAGCAGCGTTCGACGACGTTGCGGGCCTTGTAGAGATCGCGGTTGAAGGCCGGTGGTCTGCCGCCGGCCCGGCCGCGCCGTATCCGGTTGGCCTTCTGGTCCGCTCTCTCCGGGATCACCGCCCGGATGCCGCGGCGCCGCAGCGTCTGGCGGATCGCCCGTGACGAATACGCTTTGTCGGCGATGACCGCGTCGGGCCTGCGGCGCGGCCGACCGACGCCGGTCCGGGGCACTCTCACCGCGTCCAGGACCGCGTCGAAGGCGGTGGAGTCGTTGACGTTGCCCGGCGTGACGACAACGGCCAGGGGCAGGCCCCGACCGTCACAGGCGAGGTGCACCTTCGTGGTCAGCCCGCCGCGGGACCGGCCGAGCGCCTGACGATCCGCCGCGCGTTCCGGATCTTCCAGTTCGTCCCCCGACGCCTCCCCTTTTTACGGGCGCCAGCGGCGTGCTGGTGGGCACGGTTGATCGTGGAGTCGACCGACACGGTCCACTCCACCGCCCCGACCGAGTCGTCGCGGACCTGGACCTCCTCGAGCAGGCGGGCCCAGGTCCCGTCCGCCTCCCACCGGGCGAACCGCTCATAGACCGTCTGCCACGGCCCGAAGCGTTCCGGCAGGTCACGCCACGGAGCACCCGTCCGTAACCGCCACAACACCCCGTTGATCACCTGCCGGTGATCCCGCCACGCACGACCCCGCCCGTCAACACCCGGCAACAGCGGCGCTATCCGCTCCCACGCCGCATCCGTCAGCTCACCACGACCCACCACAAGATCAATTATCAAACAGGGCCTAGTGGCAGCCACAGGTGATGAGGAGGCCGGCGTCAAGCGCTTGCTCGACCGGACCCTGGAGGTCACCGGACTCCACGACCAGTCCGGCGAGCCGCTGCTCTGCACGCCGCATGACTGCCGGAGGATGTTCGCGACCGAGGCCGTCACCGGCGGTCTGCCCGGTCACATCGCGGCCCGGATTGTCGGCCACAAGACATTGACCACGACTCAGGCGTACCTCGCTGTTTTCCAGGACGACCTGGTTCGGACCTATCGAAGTTTCCTCGACCGGCGCAGGGCCGAGCGTCCGCAGGAGGAATGCAGCGAGCCTACTTCCGCGGAATGACACGACTTCCAGAAGCACTTCGAGCTCCGCAAGGATTCCCTCGGCACTTGCGGGCGGTCTTACGGCACCCCGTGCAAGCACGAGCATGCCCCGTTGACTGAACGAGGCCTGGAGATTGCCCAGTTCAGTGGGCAGATGAAGTCACCGGGCACTACGGTCACCGGTCGTGATGAACGATGCTCCCCGACGAGATTTGGCGGCCCTGGTGGTTCCCCGGTGGGGTCGGCTGCTGGAGACCGGCGACCGGTACGAGCCCTACCGGCTGATCGATCCCGACGGAGCGGCTGTCGAGGCGGTCGCCGTCTACTTCCAGGAGTTGCTGGCGGCAGGGAAAGCGCCGTCAACGGTTCGCTCCTACGGGCTGGATCTGTTGCGGTGGTGGCGGTTCCTTCTCTGCACCAGTCAAGTTGGCGCCTCGAAGACCGCTGCAGCGAGGGTGACTGCTGCGCCCACCGATGCCGGCGTGGCCGAGAGCGACGCTGGCCGACAGCCTCGCACCCCTGGGGGAGCAGGAAGGTAAGGGTGGGCTCGATGCCACCCCGCGCTCAGGTCAGACCGCCAAGCACGCCCTGCAGGTCAACGCCTCAAGCTTAGTCGCGTGCCGATGTGACGTTCGGTTGGGCGTCACGGTGACGCCCAACCGAACGGCGCTGTGAGGACCGTTTTGCCGGAGGATGCTTGGCGCGTTGCGTTGTCCGTGACCGTGCCGAGGACACGGCATCGGGCCAGGGACCAGCCCGACAAAGCCACCAACGCGCTGACCCTGATCACCGCACACGCGCACGCGGTCCGCCCACTCGACCAGCTTCACCCACCAGCAGCACGACCAGTTCATCGCCGCTCCAAGACTGGGACCGATCGGTCGCCCGCCAAGCCGGCCCGGCGCCACGAGCCGCTGAGCCCGCAAGAGGCCACCGCCCTGTTGGCGATCTTCTAGGGCGGCATCGCCGATCCCGAGCCTGTCGACGCCGTCCACGAAGGCGGACTCGTTCACCACGACGGAGTCGGCGGCTACTGGTTGCCTCCGGTACTCGCCCTACTCGACCGGCCGTTCGTCATCGAGCGCCCCGATGAACTCCGCGACCTCGTCATCGCGCTCGCTGATCGCCTCACGTCCTACGCCCGCCGAGCCTGACCGCGAGGAACCAATGTCATGAGAGGGCACAACCAGGGGGATCGATGCGCGGCGACCGTCACATCGACGTCGCCGGTATGACCGCAGGGCCGACGCCCGTTCCCGGGAACGGCGGCCGCGAACGGGATCAGAGGCTCAGAGCTTGGTGAAGCACATCGTGTGGCCCAGGCCCCGGCGGGTGACCTTGATGGCGTAGTCGTACTGGGATCCGCATTGCTGGCCCGCGACCACGAGGTCGCCCATCTTGTACTCGGCCTCGGGGGAGTCGCAGTCGACGACCGTCGGTACCGGACTGCCCTGGGGATCCTGGACCTTGACGCAGTCGCCGATGGTGGGATTGTGCGATGCCGCCTCGGCCTCCTTCTTGGCCTTGCCGCCGTTGGGGTCGGTGTTGTAGTCCCAGACCCAGTAGCCGAGGGCGCCGAACACGGCTATGACGATGACGGCGGACTTCAGCATCCGCCCCAGACCGCCCGGCTGCGGTCGCTGCGGCCCGCGGGGAGGCTGCGGGTGTCCATGGGGGGCCTGTGGCTGTTGCGGGTACCCGTAGGGCTGCTGCGGCTGGCTGTACGGCGGCTGATTCTGATACTGCGGCGGAGGCGTCGACATACCTGGGAATCCCCATGGTTGAGTGGTGATCAATGCGAGCGTGAGATTACCCTTCGGGATCGCACGGCCGCCAACCGCGGTCACGCGCCATACAGCCGGTCGCCGACGAAAAGACGCTGGTCATCAACCCCGGACTCAGCGACGGCTCCGTCTACTTCCCGGCTTCACACCAGGCCGCCCGCTGTACGTCTACGCAGTCGCGCAGATCTTCCGCATGATCGGCATCCGGCCCTTGACCGCCCGGTCGCGCGCGCCTGGCTTGCAGCATCGGCATGCGGTGGCGCGTCGGGCCGCCCGTGCCTGCTCGCCCCCCCCGTGCCTGGCCGACGCCCGGTGCCCAGCCGCCCGCCCGGTGCCCAGCCGTACCTCCGGTGGCCGCCCGTGCGTCCGGTCGCAGTACCGTAAACTCCGTTACCCGGAGAGCAGTTGATCGACAGAATGGCTCCATGCCCGACTACATCGAACTCAGCCTCGCCGGGGCGGACGTGCGTCTGGAACTCGCCGACGTCGGGGAGCCCCTCGCGGACGGCGACGGCTGGACACCGGTGGCCAGCGGCGGGGCCAAGGTGACGGCGATGGCCGCGGACGCCCTGAAGGCGACCCTGCGACCGCTCGGCCCGGTCCTGCAGCACGTGCACGACTCGGTCATGGGCGCCGAGAACCCGCCGCAGGACGTCTCCGTGGAGTTCGGGGTGCAGATCGGTCAGGACCTGAAGCTCGGGATCGTCGGCGGAAGCGGTCAGGCCACCATGAAGATCACGGCGACCTGGCGGCTCGGCAGCGGATCGAACTGACCGATGACGTGGTTCCGACAGGACGGATCCCCCAGACCCGTCGTGTCCGTGCTGAGGCAGGGCGCCGGGGAGGTGGAGAAGCCGGGCGGCGGCAAGGAGGCGGGCGCCGCGGTGCTGTTGTCTCCCCGACAGGTCCTCACCTGCGCGCACGTGGTCAACGACGCCCTCGGCGTGCGTCCCCTGAGCGCCGACCGCCCCGCCGCCGAGGGGCTGGACGTCGTCTTCCACACCGCCGGCACCCCCCGACGGACCGTCGCCCGGGTGACGGTGTGGGTGCCGCCCCGGCGCATGCCGTCGGGGGTCTGGCACGGTGACCTGTGCGTCCTGGAACTGACGGAACCCGCGCCCGAGCAGAGCCGGCCCGTGGTGTGGCGGGAGATGGCCGAGGGCCAGGCGGTCCGCGCCTTCGGCCCCGACGGCAAGGCCGGCGGCTTCGCCGACACCGAGGTCAAGCTGGCCGACGAGGGCATCTACTACCTCGACGGCGCGCTGTCCGGCGCGGCCATCGCCCCCGGCTTCAGCGGCGGACCGCTGTGGCACCGGCACGATCCGGCCGTGCTCGGACTGGTCGTCGCGCACCGCGAGACACACGGCCCGCTCACCGGCCAGCAGGTGGTACGGCGCAGTTGGGCGCTGCCGTGGCAGACCATCCGCGCCGAACTGCTCGCCGCGGGCGCCGGCGACCTGATCGAGCGGTGCCCGGCACGCGACCCCCTGGCCGCGGACCCCGCCCGGGAGGCACTGGGCCACGCCCTGTGGGAACTCCTCGGCGATCCGCTGATCCGGGCCGACCACGCCAGAAGACTCTCGGACCAACTGGGCTACCTCCCGCCCGCGGACGCTTCGGCACCCGGCGTGGAGGAGCTGGCGGACCTGCTCATCACGGCGGACCGCGCCCTGGCCACCCTGACCGAGTCCCTGGCCTCCGCCCACCCCGGCAGCGGGCGTCCACACGCGCTGGACCGGCTGCTCGCGGCGGGCCGGATGTCCGACACCGCCCGGCTGCTCTCCGTCGGCGAGCACCGGACGCTGACCGGAAAACTCAAGCAGGCCGCCGCGTACGATCCCGCCCTGCTGCCCCGCGCGGCCCGCGAGGCCCTGCGCTACACCCCGCTGCCCGCCGCGCTGCGCGGTGCGCGCCTGTCACCGGAAGACGTCGAGGCGGCAGTGGGCGAACTGGAGGCACTGTCCGACGGCGACCTGCCGGACGGCGGTCCCTCGGTGCCCGCGCTGCTGAAGCTCGTCGAGTTCACGGCGGCGGCACTGCCCGATCCGCCCCGCGAGGAGTTGCGCACGTGGAACGGGCGGGTGTCCCGCCGGCTCGGTGTCCACCAGGCCGCCCTGGCCCAGCGCAGAGCCGACGCGACCGCCTGGGCGGGTCGGCGGCCGGCCGCCGTCACCCGTGTCGTCGCGCAGATCAGCACCTTCGCCTCGGACCCGCAGGGGCAGTACCGGTGCCGGCTGTGGCAGGTGCGCGAGGACGGAACGCCGGTCCCCGTGTTCACCGAGGAGTCGGGGCCCGCCACCACGGACCGCATCGGGCGGCTCATCCGACAGGCGGCGGAGCGCGCCGAGCTGGAGAGCGGCCAGGAGGTCAAGGACGTGGACATCCTCGTCGACCGGGAGGGCCTGCATCTGCCGGTCGACGAGTGGGACGCGGGGAACGCGATCGAGTGGCTGCCGGGCGAACCGCTCGGAGTCGGCCACCGGGTGGCGCTGCGCTGCCCCGACATCACCGGCCACAACCCCAAGCACGCGCAGATGCTGCGCGCCCGCTGGTCGGACGCCGACGCGGCCGAACTCCTCGTCGTGGACGAGGAGACGGCCGACCCCAAGCAGCTCTACAGCCTGCTGCGGACGTCCCACGAGCGCACCGGCCAGGTCGTGCTGCACGGCCCGGCCGCGGCCCGCAAGATCCTGCTGGAGATCTGCCTGGCCTGCGGCGTCCCCGTGATCATCTGGGACCGGGCGGCCCAGTCGCACGCGGACGCCCGTGACCTCGACGAAATCGCCCCGCACGGACCGCTGTTGGAGCTTCCGGAGCGGGTGCGGACCTTCCGGGGCAGGATCTGGGCGGACCCCGAGCACCACCGGGCGCGTCCGTCCCTGGTGTGGGAACCGGAGGAACCCTTGCCGCTGCCGAGCCGCCACCGTCTCATGGACCCAGCTGAAGGAGCACAGACGCGATGACCGATACCGGCGGCGTGCGGGGAACTCCGGTACCCGGCGACGAGGAGTGGCGGCTGTTCCGGGGCGACGGCGAGGAACGGGAGGTCGCCCTGCCGCCGGCTCCGCCCTGGCGGCGCTTCCCCCGCACCACCCGGGCCACCGAGCGCCCGTACCTCATCGGCGGGAAGGAGGCGGACGTCGTCAGCGCCGCCCTGCACCTGCGACGGCCGCTGCTCGTCACCGGGCACCCGGGCACCGGCAAGTCCTCGCTGGCGTACGCCATCGCTCACGAGCTGCGCCTCGGTACGGTGCTGACCTGGTCCGTCAACAGCCGCAGCACCGTGCAGGACGCGCTGTACCAGTACGACGCGGTCGGCCGGCTGCGTGAGAGCAACCTCGCGCGCGAGGACGACGAACCCGGCCTGGGTATCGGCTCCTACGTGCGGCTCGGACCGCTGGGCACCGCCCTGCTGCCCACGGCCCAGCCACGGGTGCTGCTCGTCGACGAGCTGGACAAGGGGGACCTGGACCTGCCCAACGACCTGCTGACCGTGTTCGAGGAGGGCGAGTTCGAGATCCCGGAACTGGCCAGGCTCCCCGACAGCCAGACCACCGTCGACGTGATGACCTTCGACGCGGGAGCCCGGGCCGTACTGGCGCGCGGCCGGGTGCGCTGCGAGGAGTTCCCCGTCGTCGTCATCACCAGCAACGGCGAGCGCGAGTTCCCGCCCGCGTTCCTGCGCCGCTGCATCCGCCTGGACCTGCCCGACCCCGACGAGGACAAACTGCGGGCCATCGTGGCGGCCCACCTGGGCGAGGCCGAGGTGGCGGGCATGGACGAGCTGATGGCCGCGTTCCTGAACCGGCGCGCCCGAGGCGAACTCGCCACCGACCAGCTGCTGAACGCGGTCTTCCTGCGCATGGGCGGAGTGAGCCTGGACGCCGACGGACTCCTCGACGCCGTGCTGCACCGGCTCGGCGGCACCGTGTAGCCATGATGCCCGAAGCGCTCCTGAAGGTACTGGCCGACGGCGGGGTCCCGGTGTCCGCCGAGGAACTGCTCGACGTCCTGTGGCTGGCCCGGCACATGCCTTCCGGAGCCGCGGCGCCGCTGGCCCGCGCGGCCGGGCGGACGGACGACACCGCACGCCCCGGAGCCGAGGGACGGCGCGACGGAGACGATTCGCGGGACCCGGGCCACCGGCACCCCACGGCCCCCCGGCCGTCGACCTCCGCGACCCAGCCCGCGGAGAACACCGCGGCGGACCGGGCGGCCCGCACCTCCACGCGGCCGCGCGGCCCGGAGGGGTCCGGCGGCGCACTGCACGCGGCCGACGGCGCCGGGCACCAGCAGACCTCTCCCGCGCTTCCGCTCCGCATCCCGGAGAGCAAGGTCCTGAGGCGGGAGGAACTGCCGTTGAGCCGGGCCCTGCGGCCTCTCAAACGCAGCCGCCCCGATCCGCGCGCCTGGGAACTGGACGAGCGGGCAACCGTGACGGTCGTGGCGGAGACCGGACTCCTGGACCCCGTCCTGCGCCCGGCCCGCACCCGATGGCTCGACCTGGTGATGCTGGTCGACGACGGCGTGTCCATGCTGTTGTGGCGCCGCCTCGTCACCGAGGTACGGCAGCTCCTCGAACGCAGCGGAGCCTTCCGCACCGTGCGCGTGCACGGCCTCGACACCCGCAGCCGGCGCGCCCCGCGGATCTCCACGCGCCCCTACCTCGGCGACGACCACGGCGCCGCGCCCACCGTGAACGCCACCGACGCCGCCGCCGGCAGCACCCTGCTGCTGGTGATGAGCGACGGCGTCGGAACGGCCTGGCAGGACGGGCGGATGCACGCCGCCCTCGCGCGCCTGGCCCGGCACGGTCCGACCGCCGTGATGCACACCCTGCCGGAACCGCTGCGGGAGAACTCGGGCATCCACGGCCGGCTGTGGCAGGTGACCACCCGGCGCGCGGGAGCCGCCAACCACACGTGGCAGATCCGCGATCCGGTCCTGCCGCCGGAACTGGCCCCGTTCGACGGACTGCCCGTCCCCGTCCTGGAACCGTCGGCGTCCGTGGTCGAGGCCTGGGCCCGGCTCATCGGCTCCACCGGTGCCAGCGAGCGACTACGCCTGCTGGCCCCCCTGCCGGCCGCCCTGCCCGCCGCGCCCTGGCCGGACCCCCAGGACGTCGGCCACGACGTCCTGCGCTTCCGCGCGGCGGCCACCCCCGAGGCCTACCGTCTCGCCGCGCACGTGGCAGCCGTCGCACCGGTGACCGTGCCGGTCATGCGGCTGATCCAGGACGTTCTCGGGGACCACGTCGACACCAGCCACCTGGCGGAGGTCTTCCTCGGCGGCCTGATGCGCCGCACGGACACGGGTGGTGACCGCACCCACCCGGAACAGCGCGTCTTCGACTTCCCCGAGGACACCCGGCGCATCCTGCTGAGCACCGTACCGGCGAGCGAACTGCTGCGGACCAGCCGGACGCTCGGTGCCCGTCTCGCCGAACTGGCGGGTGGGGCACCGGACTTCGCCGCCTGGCTGGCACACGAGCACGGCCCCGGCCGGGTCAGCGCGAAGGGGCGGCCGTTCACGGTCGCCGACGAGCGCCTGCTGCGGCGCCTCGGCCTGTCCGCCGCCCCGGCGCCCACGTCCCCTCTGCCGCCGTCTGGGGAGAGCAGCAGGGCCGAGGTCCTCGGCCTCGTCCTCCAGCCGGGCTCGCCATGGCAGCAGCTGCGGGAGGACGACCCGGCACGGCTGGGCCCGTACACCCCGTTCGCCCGTGGCAGCACCGTCCACGGGCATGTCGTGCAGTACCTGGCATGGCCCTCCCGGACCGACCCGGACCCCGACCGCATCGCGCTGCTGCGGGTCCCCCGCAGCGGGGACCGCACCGTCGACAGGGAGCTGGCCCGCACCGAGGCGACGGCACTGGTACGCCTCATCGGTCTCAGCGCGCCCAGGCTCTGGCGGCTGGAACTGGACGACGTGCCGTGGCTGGCGGTCGACCCCCACGTGCGGATCGCGAGCGGTCAGCCGCCCCGGACTCCGAGGGTGCGGATCGAGATCGAGCGGATCGAGATCGGGCAACCGGCCCAGACTCTGGAAGCGCTGCTGCGCGACGGGCTCCTCAGCGAGACGCAGTTCGCCTCGACGGGTGCCAAACTGGCCGCCGGAGTGGCCCGCGCGCACAGCAAACGGATCGTCCACGGCGCACTGACCCCCGACCGCGTGCTCGTCACCGAGAAGGAAGTGCTCATCACGGACTGGGCGACCGCCACGATCGACGGCGTCCCGAGCCGGCAGCGCCCGGCGCCCGGCCTGGACGACGCCTACCTCGCACCCGAGCTGGAAGCCTCCGGCCTGACCCGGCCCACGGAAGCGTCCGACGTCTTCGCGCTCGCCGTCCTGCTGCTCACCATGCGGCCGGGCTTCGCGGACGACGACGTACAACGCGCCCTACGGCGGTGCGTGGACCCGGATCCGCATGCACGGCCCTCCGCCGCACACGTCTCCCGGGTCCTGCGCGCGCACGCGAAGGCACCCGCCCCGCGCTACTCCGACGGGCGCCCCGGATATCCGCCTGGGCCGGAGACCACCGCACCCCGGACCCTGCTGATCAGCTACGCCGGTGTCGACCGCCCCTGGGCCGAGTGGATCGTCTGGCACCTGAAGGCGCTGGGGCACCGCGTCGTCCTGGACGTGGCCGAGGTTTCCCCGGACGACGCGTTCGCGCGGCACCTGCACAGCGCCGCGCGGAGCGCCGACGCCGTGATCATGCTGCTCTCCAAGGCCTATGCCGCACCAGGCCGGGGCGGACTCGGCACCGGCTTCTTCGTGAGCGGGTACCGCGTCATCCCGCTGGCCGTGGAGGACTTGGCTGCCGAAGACCTGCCGGAGTCCCTGCGGGGCGTGCTGCGCCGCGACCTCTTCGGTCTTGACGAACCGGCCGCGCTGGCCGCCCTGCTGGACGCGGTCCACAGCGCGGTGCCCGGACCGGTTCCACCGTTCCCGTCGCCCCTGCCGCCCCCGTCGTTCCGGCGCCCCCCTCTACCCACCCCACAGTCGGTGCCCGGCACCTGGAACGTCGGGCGCCGCGATCCGGACTTCACCGGGCGGGAGGCCGTACTCGCGCACCTGCGTGACGTCTTCACGTCGGAGGACCGGGGCGCCGTGCAGGTGCTGCACGGCCAGATCGGTGTCGGCAAGACCGAGATCGCGGTCGAGTACGCACATCGTTTCGCCGGCCTCTACAAAGTGGTCTGGTGGATCGACGCCGAGGACCACGAGCGGATCCCACGCCAGTACGCGGAACTGGGCTTCCACCTCGGTGTCCGGATGACCCGCAGGCTGGTCGCAGACAGGATGCCGGCGCTGTTCGAGCAGCTCCGCACGCGTGACGACTGGCTGATCGTCCTCGACGGCGTGGAGGACCCGGAGACGGCCGACCGATACGTGCCTGACGGGCCCGGTCACGTCCTGATCACATCGAGGAACCCCGCGTGGGCGGAGCACGCCCGTCCGACTCGCCTGGAGGGGTTCACACGCCTCGAAGCAGTGGACTTCCTCACCGAGCGGCTGGGAGTGAGCTCCGGGGAGGCCCACCTGCGCGCCGAAGAACTGGGAGACCACCCCCTCGCTCTCGCCCGAGCCGTCGAAGCCCACAGGACAGGAGTGCCCAACTACGATGTCCTGCCCCCCGTCTCACAGGCCGTCACCCGCCTCGGCCACGAAGGCCTCGTCGCCATGGACCTCCTGAGCATGACGGCGCACCTCGGCCCCGAGCCCATCCCCGTGAGCTGGGTGCCGGGTCTCCTTCAGCAGTACGCGCTCCCCGGGTTCCGGCTGGATCCGCCGCCCGACACGACCCTTCGGCTGCTGGCCCGTCGGGGCCTGGCGGACGTGGAGGACGACACCTTCCGGATCCACCGGCTCACCCAGGCGCTGGTCCGCGCCCGGACCGACGAGGAAGCGGTGTCGCACAAGGTCGCCGCCTTCCTCGCCGCCGTCGACATCGGCCGGCCCGACGTCCCCGACGCATGGCGCATGTGGTCCCTGTTCACCGCACACCTGACCACCGACCACCTCAGGGCGGCCGAGCGGCCGGAACTCCGTCCGCGACTGCTGCAAGCCGTCGACTACCTGATGGCGAGCGGACAGCACCAGGCGGCACATGACGTGATCGTCTCACTGCGGCAGGCCTGGTCCCGCGCGCCGGGAGCCGACCACCCCGACTCCCTCCGCCTGTCCAACACCCTCGCCGTCACACTCAACTATCTGGGCAGACACGAGGAGGCGTACGGCGTCCACGAGGAAAACGTGGCCCGGTCCCGGCGGGTCCGCGGCGACGACCACCCCGACACGCTCGCCGCGGTCCACAACCTCGCGCTCGCCCTGCACCGACTGCACCGCGTGCCGGAGGCCGTCCCCCTGCTCCAGGACGCACACCGGCGCGCCGTACGCGAGCTGGACCCCAACCACCCGGTGACCGAACGCCTCACCAAGACCCTCACCGCCCTGCTGAGACTCGCGGGTTAGGGCGATTCGTGAAGTCGGCTCGGTCCGAAGCTCTGTGAAGCCTGCCCCGACCACGAGCCCCAGCCACCCCAAGGGACAGGTGGTGCCCGAGGCGCCGACCCGTCGCAAGGAGACGACCGGGGCCCGGTCTACTCGCCGAGGTCCGCCGTGAGCGTGGTGCGGGGCACGCTGGCCGCCGCGTCGTAGGCGTCCAGGGCGGGAACGGGAAGGAAGCCGTCGTCCATGCGGATGCGGGTGGGCTCCGGCAGTTCGTGGCGCCGGGCGTGCGCGCGCAGTGCGCGGAGGTCCACCAGTGCCGGTGCCTGCGGCACCGCCGAGAACAGGGCCTCAAGGCTGTCGGGGGTCGCTGGCGGGGCGTCGGCCGCGGACTGGCGCATGCCGGCGGGATGCGCCGGATCGGGCACGTTCCGCACGGTCCGGCCGCCGCCGCTCGTCAGTGCCACGGACACGTAATCCGTGCCGAGTTCCTGGGCGAGGGCGTGCCCCATGGGGATACGGGGTAGCGGGCTGCCTTTGGGGCTGGTGGTGCGCTGAATGTGGGCGTTGTGCGCGGTGACCACGATGCGGGTGCCAGGTGCGGACCGGTCGAGCAGCTCCAGCAGACTGTCGGCCAGGTAGCGGTCGCGGGCGGCGAGATCGGCGGCGTCCGGTGCGCCGCTGAGGAGTTCGGACATCGCGCGCTGCATCTGGTCGGTGCGCCAAGCTGCCCAGACGTCCGAGAGTGCGCGGTCGTAGGCGTGGTGTCCGCTGCGCTGGATGTAGATCTCGCGCATGGCCGTGACGCGGTTGAGCAGCCGGCCGAGCGTTGCCGAGAGCCGGTCCTGCGGCTCGGGGCCGAGGGCGACGCGGGCATGGGCGGAGACGAGGCCCGAGCCGCCCGTGAGTGGCTCTGCCAGTTCCAGGGCGGTACGGGCGTAGCGCACAGCGCCGGGATCGACGTCAGCCAGATACCTGGCGACCGGCTCCAGTGCGGGCGCCAGGGAGCCGCCGGCTGCCGGGATGTCGAGTCCGGCGAAGCGGACCGGGTGCGTTGCCGTGGTGTTGTGGGAGCGCAGCCACCGCAAGGTGTCGCGGCCCTCGGCGGACTGGCCCGGGTAGCCGTCCGGACGAGGCGTGAGCAACGTGTCGAGGTCGCCGTCGCCACCCTGCACCCAGGCATCGACCGCCCGGCCGGAGGCAGCCCCGAACTCCACGGCGTAGACGGTGAATCCGCATTCCCGGACCAGGAAGCGCAGGATCCGTTCGCGCAGCAGCCCGAACTCGCGTATCTGGTGGGAGTTCTCGCCGAGAGCGACCACTCGCGCATCGCCGACGAGTCGGTGCAGCATCGCCAGGTCGTCGAACGGTGCATCGGGATCGTCAGCGGTGAGACGGACCGCGTTGCGGGTGGTCCATTCAGCGAGGGTGAGCGGGTGACTGGTGCCCATGATCGCGACCCTAGCAGCCGGCGCTCACGCGGGCGGAACACCGAAGTCGTGTGCGGCGTCCGGCTGTTCGCGACCTCCCGCTATGTGGTGCGAGGGCCGGGCCGGCTGCCCAGTGGTCGTGAAGGAACTGATCGCCGTGTCCGCAGCTGAGCCGACACCCGGTTCCGAAGTCCGTACGACGCGGGAGCCGGGCGACGAACGCGCGCTGCGATCTGCATCGCGAACAGGCTGACGACGCGCCGTGCCGGTCCCGCCGCGGCCACCAGCCCTGGCTCGCTGTCAGGGTCGTTCGTGCGAGGCGATCCCGCGCAGTATCCCGAAGGCGCGCGGCAGGGGCGCTGGGCCCGTGTCCGTGAGGCCGGACGCCCGGCGAGCCCTGCGGGTGCGTAGTACGGCACGCACCGCGGACAGGGCGGCGCACGCGATCACCGCGGCCGTCAGGTCGGCGTCCGGTGTGTCCGGTGGCAGTCTGCGCTCGACCAGGACGCTGAGGCGCTCCTCGAAGTCGGAGAAGGCCTGGACGAGCCGGGCCGTGACGACGTTCTCGATGTCCTGGACCGGGTGGCTGAGGGCGGTCAGAGTGGAGGCGGCGAACGGCTCGGCCGCCTCCAGCAGAGCGTTGCACACCGCGTCCAGGGGCTCCTCGTGTGCCGGACGCAGGGCCAGAGCGTTCTCGACGTAGGCGAAGATCTCGACGCCGTCCGGCAGCAGCAGCGCCTCCTTGCTCTCGAAGTAGCGGAAGAAGGTGCGCACGGAGACATTCGCGTATGCGGCGATGTCGGCAACCGTGGTGGCCTCGAAGCCACGTTGTCTGAACAGGCGCGCGGCCCCTTCCAGCAGGCGGCGCCGCGTCTCCTCTTTCTTGCGTTCGCGCAGTCCGGCGGGGGCGATCTCAGTCGGCATGTCCGAAGCCTCCCGCCATGGTGGCGCGACTGTCAATTGACACGCATGCCACTCCCGCGCCGGTCGCGCCTGGTGCGCGTGCCCTCCCAGGTGCGTCGCATCCGCGAATGGCATGACTGCCAATTGTCATCATTGCCACTTTCTCTCTAGAGTTCGTGTCACTCGTGACACTTTCCTTGGAGACCCCAGTGGCCCGACCTCTGCAGCACCCATCCACGCCGCCCGGAGCGCACACCGCCGCGCATCCGGCGACGGACTTCGCCGCGGCCCGCCGCGGACTCGGCCGCATCGGCGGCTTCTGTGCCCGGCACCCGGCAGCGGTGATCGCCGCCTGGCTCCTGGTCCTCGTCGGCGCCCTGGCCGGACGGCACCTCGCCGCGCCCACCTTCAGCGACCAGGTCAGCCTGCCCGGCACCGCCTCCCACACCGGCTCCGACCTCCTCGCCACCTCGATGCCGCAGGCGGGCAGGCCGGGCGGCAAGATCGTGTTCCACACCGCGTCCGGCGCCCTGGCCGACCAGCGGTCCGCGCTCGACCGGACCCTGGCCGACCTGCGCGATCTGCCGCACGTCACCGCCGTCTCAGCGCCCGTCACCAGCACCGACGGACGTACCGCGTACACCACCGTCTCCTTCGACGAACAGCTGAAGAACCTCGGCCACGACTACACCGGGCGACTGGACAAGGCGACCGGGCCCGCCCGGGCCGCGGGGCTCGGCGTCGCCTACGGCGGCGATCTCGATCAGGTGGTCCGGGCGCCGGCCGACGACAAGCTGAGCGAGGGCGTAGGCGTCGTCACCGCCCTGGTCATCCTGCTGCTGGCCTTCGGCAGCGCCCTCGCCGCCCTGCTCCCGCTGATCACCGCGCTCATCAGCGTCGGGGTCGGCCTCGGCATCGTGGGCATCGTCGCCGCCACACTCTCCTTCGCGACCTCGGCCACCACCCTCGCCGGCATGATCGGCCTGGGCGTCGGCATCGACTACGCCCTGTTTCTGACGACGCGCTTCCGTCAGGACCTCATCGACGGGCGCGACCCGGTCGACGCCGCGGCCCGCACCGCGCACACCAGCGGACGTGCCGTCCTCATAGCCGCCCTGACCGTGGCCGTCGCCATGCTCAGTCTCTATGCCTGCGGGCTGACCTTCATCGGAAAGATCGGCCTCGCGGCCACCCTCGCCGTCGTCGTCACCGCCGCTGCCGCCCTCACCCTCGTACCGGCGGCCCTGGGACTGGTCGGCAGGCGCATCGACCGGCTCCGGCTGCGCCGCCCGGTAGCGGAGGGCACGGCGGCCGGAGACGGCCGAAACCGCTACGCGAACCGCGTCGCCCGGTCCCCGTGGGGGTTCCTCGCCGCGGGTGTCGCCATTCTCGGCATGTGCTCCCTGCCCCTGCTGTCGATGCGCCTCGGACACGTCGACGCCGGCGCCGACCGACCCGGCAGCAGCACCCGAACCGCGTACGACTGGATCGCGCACGCCGACGGGCAGGGCTTCGGCGCGGGGGCGAACGGCCCGATCGTCGCCGTCGTCGATGTGAGCGGTGCGAAGCCGTCCGTCGACCGGATCACGGACGACGTGACCACGGCCCTGAGGACCACCCACGGCGTGGCCGCCTTCACCCCCCTCAAGGCGAGCGCCGACGGGAGGATCCTCGTGACCACGCTCACCCCGACCACCGGCCCGCAGGACGCCGCGACCGGCGACCTGCTCGACACCCTCTGCGAACAGGCACTGCCGAAGGCCCTCCACGGCACCGGCGCCGAGGCCTACCTCACCGGAACCGTGGCTGGCCAGGCCGACTTCCGGGACACGGTCGGCACACGGCTGCCCATCGTCATCGGCATCGTCCTGGTCCTGGCCTTCCTGCTGCTCATGACGGTCTTCCGCAGCCTGGTGATCCCGCTCAAGGCCGTCGTGCTCAACCTCTGCACCACCGCCGCGTCCTACGGCGTGCTCGTCGCGGTCTTCCAGTGGGGCTGGGGTGACGCACTGCTCGGGCTCTCCGAGCCGGTGCCCATCGAGTCGTACGTGCCGATGATGATGTTCGCGATCGTCTTCGGGCTGTCCATGGACTACGAGATCTTCCTGCTGTCCCGGATCGCCGACGCCTGGCACCGCACCGGTGACAACCGGCTCGCCGTGGGGGAGGGGCTGTCCGCGACGGCGCGCGTGATCTCCGCGGCGGCCTTCATCATGACCGCGGTGTTCCTGTCCTTCACCGCCTCACCGACCGTGGTCGTGAAGATGCTCGCCCTGGGGCTGGCGATCAGCGTGATCATCGACGCCACGGTGGTCCGCCTGATCCTGGTGCCGTCCGCCATGTTCCTCATCGGCCGGGCGAACTGGTGGATACCCCGCCGACTCGACCGGGTCCTCCCGCGCCTGCACCCCTGACCGCCCGCCGACCGATCCGGAGCAGTGACCACATGACATCGAACCGCCGCGGAAGGACCCGCGTCATCCTGGTCGCGACCGCCGCGACCCTGGCCCTCCTCACCTGTGCGACCGACCTTCTGGTCGAGCACCGGACCGAGGAGCGGGTCGTCGCCCAAGCCTCGCGCCGGCTGAAGCCGGAGGGCCCGGTGCACGCCGATCTCACCAGCCCGCTCGCGGGCCTTCGTACCCTCGGCGGGGAGGTCGGAGACATCGAGGTGAGCGCGAAGGGCGTACACCGTCAGCATGCGGTGCTGGATGTGACCGCCCGTCTGAAAGACGTCACGACGAACGGCGACAGCGCCGGCGGGACCGGGACCGCCACCTTGGGATACGACCAGGTGACCCGGCGCCTGGGCACGCTGGGCAAAGGCCTGACAGCCGGCGGTCAGAACGGCGGCCTGATCCTCACCGGGAGCGTCGGCCGCCTGGGACTGCCGGTCACCGTGCGGGCGACCCTGTCCACGACCGCGCACGCCTTCACCATCACGCCCACCGCGGTGAGCGTCCTCGGCCGCAGCGTGGCCGTCGACGACCTGGCCGGCCTGCCGGCCACCTCCGGGCTCCGCGACGAGCTGAGGCCCAGGACCGTGGCCGTCACCCAACTGCCCCACGGCGTCGCGCTCACATCGGCGCACGCCGCCGGCGACGGCCTCGTCCTCGGCTTCTCCATCGCCGCCGGGCCGACGCCGAACGCGGGCGGGGCAGCCGCCTGACCGTCCGAGCGGCAGGTGCCGGGAAGGACCCCAGGACTCCGTACAGGCAGGAAGGCTGGTCGCTGGGTGGGCCGGCGCCGTCATTACCTGGGCGGTAATCGTGCGGCCGGCGAAGACGCGGCAGAGTGGCGTCATCGGGCTCCGGACCGGCGCACTCCGGCCCGGAGCCTGGTTCAACCCCCTTGACCCTCAACCCACTTCACCACCAGAGGAGCCTCTGTCATGTCGATGTACGCCGCCGCTGTCGCCCGATACTTCGAGGCGTGGAATGCCACCGGCGCGGACACGCTCACCAAGACGGTTGCCGCGGCGTGGTCCGAGGACGGCACCTACACCGACCCGCTGGCCGACGTGCGCGGTCACGAGGCGATCGCCGCGGTCATCCGGGCAGCGCACGAGCAGTTCCCCGGCTTTGAGTTCAAGCTGGCCGGTGACGTGGACGGCAACCATCACATCGCCCGCTTCAGCTGGGAGCTGGTGTCCACCGCCGACGGCTCCGCGCCGGTCGCCGGCTCGGATGTGATCACTCTGGCCGAGGACGGCCGGATCGCCTCCGTCCTCGGCTTCCTCGACCGGCTCCCTGAAGCATGAACCTTCGGGAGACACATCGGATCACGGAGCCCGTGCCGTTGCGCCTCGGTGTCGACGGCCGCGAGGAGCGCGACGGACTGTGGTCCCGCACTCGACTTCCGGCACAGGGCCGCCCGTTGGGTGGGGACAGCGGCCAGCGCGAAATCCCCCGTGCGGCCAGCGGTAGCGTCACCTTCCGGCGACCGTACGGCGCCGACCCCGGTGGGCGTGGCGGCCGCGTCGCGCGCGGTTCAGGCTCGGAGTGAGTGCAGGTTGGTTGCGGCGAGGGTTTGTTGTGCGCCGTGCGCCTCGAAGGTGCTCATGCGCTGGAAACCGAGGCAGGCGGCGAGCTTGAGCGAACCCTTGTGTGCTGTCCGGGTCGGACGGGCCGATACGGACGCTGGTCGATCTGGCGCTCGCGCCGAGTACCGCAGGGTTCACGGCGCGTTGTACGGCGGCCTGAACCAGTGCCGGATCGATGTCGCTCGGCTGCGAAGTGCCCTGGTTCCTGTCCTTCCCGATTCCGCACCTGACCCGGCCAAGCCGCGACGACCGGCCATGAGGGAAAGCCCAAAGCGGGCCCCGCGCACGCTCGCGTTGTCGGTGGCGAATGGAAAGCTGGAGTGATGGACGGTGATGAGCAGCTGCTGCGCGGCCGGGTCTATGGCCGTGACCACGACGACCCCGACCCTGGCCCGCTGCCGTGGCGGACTTACGCGGCGCTGACAGGCGGGCCGTTGGACGGGCTGTTGCTGGACATCACGGGCTGGCGGCCGGAGGAAGTCGAGGAGGGCGCGGCCCTGCCCACCGAGCTCGGGCAGTTCCCCGGCGGGCGGTCGCTGTACGACCCGCGCCGTGGCGAGCCTCGGTCATCGGGTCCAGGTGTGGGCTGCCGCCTCTACTACTCCGGCGACACACCCTGACCACAGTCCCGACTGTCACCCCAACCACGGCGCGTCAACGGGCGGGCCCGCCGACCGGGGCCGCTTCGACCGGGGACGGCGACAGCCCCTGACCACAGGCACGAGCACGAACCCCACCTCGCCGCGATCACCGTGGACCGGCTGGAGGCGCTGGTCGGCGCCCGCCTCAAGCGCCTGCAGTACCGCGCGGTTGTTTGCCGGCTTCCGCGGGGCTCTCTCCCTCGGCTTGTCATCGACGTAGGACACGACCGCAGCGCCGGGCATGTGGCAGGCGGGCACGAGACGCCCGGCGCTGATCCACAGCGCAAGGTTCGTCATCAGCTTCCTGCTTGAGGTCTCTCGGACCCCAGCCGTGGCCGGGACCCGGTCCGTGACATCACGAACCCGATCGGCGTAGAGACATGGCTCACACCCTGGCATGTCACAGGAGTGAGGGCCGTCTCGTCTCGGGGGTGAAGGCATCGACGAACGTGGAGGAGCACACGATGGACGCGCGACTGGACTACTTCGCCAGCCCGACCGCCGGCAAGGCCCTCAAGTACTTCATGTCAGCTGGCCGGGAACTGAAGGAATCGCCGCTGCCGGCCGCGACGCAGGAGCTGGTGGCGCTGCGCGTGAGCCAGATCAACGGCTGCGCGGTCTGCATCGACATGCACACCAAGGAAGCCGCTGCTGCCGGCGAGAGCCCGGTGCGGCTGAACCTGGTCCCGGCCTGGCGGGAAGCAACGGTCTTCACCGAGGCCGAGCGCGCCGCGCTCGCACTGGCGGAGCAGGGGACCCGGGTCGCGGACGCGGCCGTCGGGGTCAGTGACGAAGTGTGGGAGCGTGCCGCCCAGCACTACGACGAGGAGCAGCTCACGGCCCTCGTGCTGTTCGTCTCGTTCATGAACGCGGTGAACCGCCTGAACGTCATCACCCAGCAGCCGGCCGGCGATTACCAGGTCGGCCAGTTCCACTGAATCGCCGCCGCATCCTGGCCGGTCAGGCACGGCGGGCCAGGGCGGCGTGACCAAGGTGGCCGGGGAGGTCGCTCGAAAAGATCCGCGTTCCGCGCATCGGGCCGGGCCGGCCACGCACGAAACCCGACAGTCTCGCGGCCGACAAGGGATGCAGCAACAGTCCGTGCCGCACCTGCCTGCGGCGCCGGGGCATCCGCCACATCATTCCGGAGAAGGCCGACAGCCAGGCCGCTCGCGTCCGCAGAGGCTCACGTGGCGGACGGCCACCCGGCTTCGACGAAGAGCGGTACAAGAAGCGGAACAGCGTGGAGCGGGTGGTCAACAGGCTCAAGCAGTCCCGGGCCGTGGCTACCCGCTATGACAAGCGCGGCTACGTCTTCCTCGGCACTGCCACTGCGGCGGCCCTGGTCATGTGGCTCCGTACATGATCGGCCGGACCTAGTCACGGGGTTCTGCGAGAAGGTCGTCCACCACATGACATCGAATTGTGGGGAGGTGCTCAGCGATCGCCTCACTCATCATGGCTTCCCCTTCGGGGTCCACGTCGGGGCACCCCTCGCGAGTGGCGGCATCCGGCCACCGTGCGTACGCCACCCAGGTGCCGTCATCGGCCTGATGCAGACGTGATCCGTAGCTGCCGCAGTGCTTGTGCATCGCATGTGTCACGCGGTGCCAACCAGCTGCGAACTGCTGCTCCTTGCCTTCGTGCAAACGCCACCGGTAGATCACCGCAAACATGACACGACCTCCCCCTTTGACCTCCGCGCCTCCGGAATCCGGTGGGCGTGCCCTGCATACCCACCGGATTCCAGATCGGAACTGTACATGTCAGCCTATTGGGCGGGGGCGGTCTATGACGATCGCAACAAGGCCACCGCCGCAGCCGGCGGATCCGGCTCTGGACATGATCGGCCGGACAAGTCCTAGTTGTTGCGGGTCATGGCGTTGTTGACGGTGGGTTGGGGGGCGGTCGGCGGGGCGGCGTCGGTTGTGGACGGTCGGGCGCGGACGACGGCTTGGTCTCCTCGTGGACCGAACAGGTGCAGGATCTCCACGGCGCTCGTGTCCGCGGGGCCGAACCAGTGGGGCTCGCTGGTGTCGAACTCGGCCACCTCGCCGGGCCGCAGCGTGAAGTCCTGCGCCCCGAGGATGAGGCGTAGCCGACCGGCGAGGACGTAGAGCCATTCGTAGCCCTCGTGGGTGACCAGTTCCGGCTGGCGGGGTGCCAGTACCTGCTTGAAGACCTGCACGCGGCCCGGATACTGCGTCAGGGGTACGAGGACGCTCCCGCGCTCCTTGTGCAGGGGCCGGAGGTGCACCCGAGGGTCACCGCTGGCCGGCGCCGCCACCAGCTGGTCGAGTGCTACGCGGTGCGCCCGTGCCAGCGGGATGAGCAGGTCCAGAGTCGGGCGCCGATTGCCCGATTCCACCCGGGACAGCGTGCTGACCGAGATCCCGGTCGTGGCCGCGAGTGCCTCAAGAGTGAGTCCCCGTTCCCGGCGCAGCCTGCGCAGCCGGGGCCCGATGCCATCGAGGATCTGCTCCAGCTCCGCGTCCCTGGGTCCTGTGTTCATGGAGCCATTTTTGCAGGGTCCGCAAAATCGATGGGCTGCGGCCGTCGCCAGGGCCGAGCCTTGCCGGGCACTGTTCCCAGAGATTCAGAGGTAGACCGTGACCGCGACGACGCACCCTGTTCAACCCAAGTTGAGTACACGCAGACGCTGGACGGTACTGGCCGTCTGCTGCCTGAGCATGTTCCTGGTGGGCCTGGACACCACCATCGTCAATGTGGGGCTGCCGGCCATCGGGCGCGGTCTGGATGTCGGCACGCGCGGTCTCGAATGGATCGTGGACGCCTACACCCTCGTCCTGGCCAGTCTCCTGATCTCCTCCGGCGCACTGGCGGATCGCTTCGGGCGGCGTCGGGTGTTCCAGTGCGGGCTGGCCGTCTTCGGCGCGGCCTCACTGGTCTGCGCGCTCGCCCCGTCGGCGGGCGTACTCATCGCGGCCCGTGCCCTGCAGGGAGTCGGCGCCTCGATGCTCAGCCCCGTCGCGCTAGCGATCGTGGTGAACACGATGCCAGACCCGAAGGAACGGGCGCAGGCGATCGGGATCTGGGCGTCCGTGTTCGGACTGAGCATGGCCGCCGGACCCGTCACGGGCGGCGCACTGCTCGCAGGGCTCGACTGGCGGGCGCTGTTCTGGATCAACGCACCCGTCATCGCGGCGGCTCTGCTGCTCAGCGCGGTGTTCGTACCGGAGTCCCGGGCACAGCGGGCCCGGCGGCTCGACCTGCCCGGCCAGGCCCTGCTGACCATGGTCCTCGCAGCCGTGGTCGGCGTCCTGATCGAAGGGCCGCGCATCGGCTGGACGTCGCCTGCCGCGCTGGCGGGATACGCGTGGGCTGGTGTGGCGACCGTGGGATTCGTGTGGGTCGAGTCCCGCCGGGGTGAACCGCTGATGGATCCGCGGCTCTTCGGGCGCCCGGTCTTCAGCGGTGCCGTCGTGGGCGCCGTGGCGGTCTTCGTTGCCCTGAACATGACACTACTGCTGAACACCCTGTACCTGCAGCACACCCGGGAATGGACGCCGCTGGCCGCCGGCGTGGCCACCTTGCCCTTGGCCGTCGGAGCGACCGTCTGCGCCCCGTGGTCCGGCCGCATGGTCGGTCGCAAGGGACCGCGGCTGCCGCTGCTCCTCGCCGGCGGTTTCATCACGGTCGGCGGGCTCTGCCTGGTCCGGCTCACCCCGCACACGAGCGTGCTCCTGCTTCTGGCCGCATACTCGCTCATCGGTATCGGGTTCGGCTTCGCCAACGCCCCCATCACCAACACCGCGGTCAACGGACTGCCACCCGCCCGTGCCGGCGTGGCCGGGGCGATCACTTCCACCGCACGGCAACTCGGTTCCGCCCTCGGCATCGCTCTCGCCGGCGGCCTGGTCTCGGCCACCAGCCCTACAGGGCTCGCACACGCGTCCCGCCCGGGCTGGATCCTGGTCGCCACCTGTGGAGTACTGCTCTTCCTCATCGCTCACGTATCACGGCCGAAGGAGGCCACCACGGGCCTCGCCTCCCCACAGACGCGGTGAGCGGCGCGACTCACTGCAACGCCCCGTTGTCCGTTGAGGGCCGCGTCTCCCTCGTCGCGCGTGCTCGGCCCCTCAGCCATGACTGCCCTCCCGACTCGCGCATGCGGCCCCGAACACTAACCGCCGACACGGACTCAGGATCAGTTGAGGTGGCTCATGCGGCGCTGGGCTCGGATCGTTCGGCGAGCTGGCCGCGATCGAAGCGGGCGGTCGACGCGGACGAGGCCCAACACCGTCGAGTGGTGCATCAACCGCTCAAGTCCCGGGCGCCGCCGAGCCCACGGCCCGTGCGGAGAGGTCGCGGGCCGTCGGCGCGCTGCCGGACGTGCCCCTTGGTCCTTACACGGGGCCTCTGCTAGGAGTTGCGATCCGCGCATCAACCTGCCGCGGCCGGGCCGGTGCGGTACGCCGGCGCTCTCGCGAAGGCCAAGTGCCAGGTGTGTTCCGGTGCGCGGCGGGAACAACCGGTCCGGCCGACGCTGTTGCACGGCCAGGAGACCGGCGTCGCGCGGGTGAGCAACACAGAGGCCAAGAGGCCGTCCCGCGTGATCCGAGGGCCCTCGGGTCCGCGGTACGCCCGGTCATCCGACATCCGATAGTGAGGGGCGAGCACTCGCAGCCCCGCCGCGGACTCGGACCAAGGCCTTTTCACACAGGAGGACTGATTCATGAACGACCGGCCTTTGACGCTCATGGCGGTACACGCCCACCCCGACGACGAGGCCACCGGAACGGGAGGTGTCCTGGCGCAGTACGCGGCGGAGGGCATCCGCACGGTCCTCGTCACGTGTACCGACGGCGGCTGCGGTGACGGACCGGGGGGTGTCAAGCCGGGCGATCCCGGACACGATCCGGCGGCCGTTGCCGTGATGCGGCGGCAAGAACTCGAGGCAAGCTGCGAAGTCCTGAAGGTCAGTCATCTGGAGACGCTGGACTACGCGGACTCCGGGATGATGGGCTGGCCGACCAATGACGCTCCCGGCTCCTTCTGGCAGACACCCGTGGAGGAGGGTGCCGCACGACTCGCGGAGCTCTTGCGTCGCTACCAGCCCGATGTGGTCGTCACCTATGACGAGAACGGCTTCTATGGCCACCCCGACCACATCCAGGCCAACCGGATCACGATGGCGGCGCTGGCCATGACCGAGCTGACACCGAAGGTGTACTGGACGACGGCGCCCCGCTCGATGATGCAGCGGTTCGGGGAGGTCATGCGCGAGTTCGGTGGGGACTGGCAGGAGCCGGATCCCGCTGAGGCCGCCGCTGTGGCCGAGATCGGACTTCCCGACGAGGAGATCACCACCTGGGTGGACACCACGGCGTTCAGCGGCCAGAAGTTCGATGCGCTGGCCGCGCACGCCAGCCAGGGCGAGAACATCTTCTTCCTCAGGATGGGCCTGGAGAGGTTCACCGGTTTGATGGGCGTCGAGACCTTCGTTCGCGTCCAGGACACCACCGGCGCGGCCGTACCCGAGAACGACCTCTTCGCCGGACTGCGCTGATCCGCCCGCCCGCCGGGGCGGAGAGCTCATGGTCCGTACGGCTCGATCGGGCGCGCCCGCACGCCCGAAGGATCGTCCCATGGGTTCCGCCCCGGCGGCCCTCGATCATCAGGCAGGTTGGCCCTGCCCGGTCGCGTGGCGGCTACGGGGACGCCAGCCGCCACCCTTCCGTCCGGGCAGGGCCGTTGAGCGGGAACGTCGACGCGCTGGGCGGGGATCGACCGGACGGGCTGGCAGGTGGCCGGTGGCCAAGACAAGCTGCGGGCCGCCCCGCACAGCCCGTCTCCGGAGCAGACGCGGGCGCCAGGTCTCGTGACTCCGCCTTGGCCGCGATCACCATCATGCCCCGGCGCGTCACCCGCCGGACCTCCCACCGCAGTGGCCGGCTCGCTTCCCGAGAAGCCGCGCGGGACTGGTCGTCCTCACGGACAGCGTCAGGGGTCGTAGGCGGTCAGTGCGCACACGACCCGCCGGGCCGCGCATGAGCCTGGCTCCACTCATCAGGCGGCACCCTTGGAATCGTTCATCCAGGGAACCGGGAGGCGCCCTAACGGCGGACCGCCGAGATCAGTCCGCCGGGCCGCTCCTCACCCTGCGGCGGGGTGCTGATCGGGCGGCCGTAGGCGGCGGCGCGCTCGCGCAGGGTGTAGCTGTCGGCCTCCCAGCCGTGCCCGGCCAGCCAGCCCACCGGGTCGTCGGGCATCTCCGAGACCCACATGGCCGCCGCCGATCCCGGCACGGCGTCCGCGCTGAACCGCTCGATCACGCCGCGCGTGCCCAACGTCAGCCCCATCCGACTGCCTGCCGCCGACTGCGCGCTGATCCGGGCCAGCAGCAGCTCCACCGCGTCCTCGGGCAGATAGATCAGCAGACCTTCGGCGATCCACACGGTCGGCACCGCCGGGTCGTGCCCAGCGGCGGCCAGCGCCCCTGGCCAGTCCTCACGCAGATCCGCCGGGACGGTGATCCGCTCACAGCGTGCGACCGCCCGCTCCTGGCGCAGCACCGAGGCCTTGAAGTCCAGTGGCGCGGCGGTGTCGACCTCGAACAGCCGGGTGCCCTCGGGCCAGTCCATCCGGAAGGCCCGGCTGTCCATGCCGGCGCCGAGTAGCACGACCTGCCGGACCCCGGAGTCGGAGGCCTGCTCCAACAGTTCGTCGAGGAATTTCGTCCTGATGACGATGGAGAACGCCACGCCCAGCCGGCGGCGTCGCGCGGCCTCGTCACCGGGCGGCGGCGAGGAGGGCCCCAGACCGCCGGCGGTGGCGAAGGCCTGTGCCAGGGGGTCGCGGAACAGCGCGTTCTCCCGCTCGGTCTCCCGCGCCCGCACCCTGGCCACCCCCACCGCCGTGGCCCACACTCCCGACGGCTGCACCCGCTCCTGCTCATCAGTCACCACGCCAGCCTAGATGACCGATCCCAAGCGGGCCTGATGAGTTGAGCCAGGTTCATGCGTGGCCGGCACAGTCGATCGCGCCGCCCTCATCCGGGCCGAGTGCGTCCTCGCTTGCGGTATCCGTCCAGGACGTCCTGGCGGAGCAGGAAACCGAAGCCCGCAGACTCCAGACGCAGCCCCAGCTGGGCCTCATCGATGCCGAGTTCGGCTGCGGTGTCCGCCAGGTGCCAGTCGTTGGCGGCAAGCTTGCTGAGAAGGTGACCGCGGCGAACCTGGGTCTCCGACAGGCGAAATGTCTTGAGGTAGGTGATCCTGCCCCTGTCGTCGGTGATGGCCTCGCCGATGTGGTTCTCCTGCTTGGGACGGAACGCCGGCAAGAAGCGGGAGAGTGTGAAGCGGCCCATCCGGTAGACCGTCTGCCAGGTGTACACCTGATCCAGCAGGCCCGCCAGCATGGTCGTGTCGTGAAAATGCGTCCAGGCGTGCTCCTGTTCGGCAACTGCCGTGCGCAGGTCGGCCAGGGAGTGGATGTGCGCGTCAGGAATGCGGGCCCGGAAATCCCGCACCGGCGGCATCAGCGTCGCGTAGTGGTGGATCAGTTCGCCGTACAGGTCCTGCACGAGTGTGGGGTGGAGTGCGCGGTAGTCGTCGGGATGCGGGACAGCGAATGCGGCCGCGAGTGCATCCGCGACGTAGACCATCACGCCGCATTGGCCGGGGTGGATCTCGAAGATGCGCAGCGCGTCGGTGAGCCCCCGTACTTCGGCGCCCACATAGGCTTCCTCGACGCGCGGGGAGAGCCCTTGACGGATGGCACGCTGCGACCACTCCGCCCAGGCGAGCGAGGGGCCACCGAAGTGCAGTGCCAAGTAGCCTTCCAGCGCCAGATGCATGGGGAGGAACCGAAGCCGGTCTTTGGCCTGGCGGCGGGCCATCCTGCGGTGGAAGCGCAGGCCCATCGTGGCGCTGGGAGCCGAGTTGCCGTCGGCGGAAAGCTGGGTCCCGTAGGCGGCCGCCGGCGTGCCGTCACCCGTCCACGTGGCGACGAATCCGTGCGGGATGTAGGAGACATAGGCATGGCGCGGGCCGACCTCGACCAAGCCCGCCCCATCACCGTAGAGCTGCGGGCGCAGACGCAGATCGTCGACAGGTTCGTCACGCACGAGCGGCACCAGACGGACGGCACCCCAAACCTGTGCGGGACGCGTGGCCAGGCCTGTCAGGTCCAGTGTGGTCATCGCGCCCGCTCCTGGTTCCGGCCGCTCATCATGCGGGCCGCACGGGTGTCCATGTAGGTGATCAATTCGGCCAGGCCGGTCCGGCCCTCCGCGAACTGGGCGAGTTCCACCAGTGCGGGAAGGTCCTCGGCGTCGCGGATACCCGCGGTGGGCACCGTCGCGGACAGGCGCCGCACGTCGAAATCGGCCGCGTCGTAGACGGGGTTGAGATGCACGATGCTGGTGCGACGCCCGGGGTCGAGGCGGGTTCGCCAGACGCGCAGCACCTCGGCGGCCAGGCCGGGAGGCGCGTTGTCCCATCCATCGGAGACGATCACCAGCCTGGACGGTGTGGTGTCCAGCGCGTCGAGGATGCGCCGGCCCACCGGCGTCGGCCCGTGCGGATGGGTCAGCAGCGCGTCAGTGCGCCCGGACGTCCACAGCCCGGTGTAGTTGCCGGCAAGGGCCGCGAGCAGATAGTGGCAGGCCAGGGCCACAGCCAGCGGCCGACGACGCTTGTGAACCGAACCGAAGGTGGAAAAGCTGTCGTCCAGTACGGCGGTGACCTCGCCCCAGCTCCCCTGGTGGGAGCCTGCCACCCGGCCGGCGGCCGATTCCAGGGCGTGGGTCAGTTCGGCACGTCGGCGCAGGCGGTCCTTGACCGGCAGCGAAAGCACATAGGTCGCCAACCGGGTCAGCGGCATCCTGGTCAGGTCTGCCTGTACTCCCGTGGTCCCGATCTTGTGCGCCGACTCCTGCAGCCGCAAGGTCTCCAGGCGGGTCATCCGTGGGGTGATGCGCTCCAGGAAGACATCCCGGGGGATGCCGTGCTTGGCCGCGAAGCCCTCGGCAGCCGTATAGGGCAGCTCATACAGGGCGGCCTGCTCGTAGTGCGCGCGGCGCCACGACTCCAAGAGAGGCGTCGCGTAGTGCTTGCGGGTCAGCGGCGCGAACACGAACGCCCCCAGCTCTTCGGCGGCGGGGGCCAGGTGCGCGTGGCGAAGGGCCCGCTTGAGACCGCTGCGGTACTTCACGGCGTCGAACGCCAGGTCCGGGCGGGCGGACAGCCAGTCGCGCATGATCGCGCGGGTCCGTCGGTTGTTCACCCCGGCCCGGCGCAGGGCATCGAACAGCCCGTACACGCGTTGTGGTGGCAGCGTCGCCAAACGACACGCGATCAGCCGGCCCTCGCTGCGACGCTGGTCGGCAGTGGCCTCCCCGGTGGTCTCCAGCAGCCGTCGGATGATGAGGGCTGCGTTGTAGTCGTTGATGTCGAGCGCAAGGACCCGGGCGTACAGGTCACGGTAGTTCCCCAGCATGTACGCATGGAGGAAGTCCAGGGACAGCCGCTGCTCGCCCGCATCGCTGTGAAATTCATGCTGGCCGGTGGAGGTGATCGCTGCGTTGACGAAGAGCAGCACATCATCGGCTGCGATGAGGTCCCCGTACGAATCCATCCGATGCTTCCCCCATAGGTGTGGACGCCGGCCGGGGAATGGGGGCACGAGCTGCGAATCATTGCTTCATAGGCAGGTTCCGGAAGTCGCACCGGAGTCCCGCGGCCGGCCCCAGGACCGTAACAGAGCAGGCCACAAGCCTTCTACCGACTTCCCTCCTGGTCTACTCGGCACGGCAGCCGACATCGCGACGGCGAAGCTCGGCCGGCCCGTTCAGCATCGCCTTGACCTGCGTGGGGGAGTGGCCGACCCAGTCCTCGAAATTCCGAGACGAGGCGTACGGGCTCGCGTGTGCGGGGGGAGCGGGTGGGGTTGGGGCAGCGGCCCTCGTGGGGCCTGTCTGCCCACGAGACGAGACCTTGCGGCCCATTCGACCCGTTCTTCGACCGGTGCTCCCGCTGGCCTGGTACCGAGGGTGGAGACGGCTCGCCCGGGGCTGCATCCAAGGGACTAGTCCACATTCAATCCGGATTCCACCCGGAGCTTGAGGAAATCGAGGGAGCAGGGCGGGAGAGTAATGACCGTGCAAACGACCGTCGTCCGCAACGCGGACTGACGGCCGCCGGACGCGAGGGGGAGGCCCGCCATATGACCATTCCACACCGTCGGCAACGTCGGCTGCTACGGACGACAAAACCAGCATTGGCCTGCGGAGTAGCGACCATGGCCATCATCGCGTCAGCGGTCGGCGAACCGTCGACCGCCGGGGCGAGTACAGCATTACCGCCGAGCCCACGGCTCACAGCTCCGCAAGGCACCCTCGTCCTGCCGAATCTCGACGACGACACCCGGCGCTGCACCCTGCGGCCGGGCGACCTGGACCGCCTCGACGTCGCCGTCGACACGCGGCTGGCCAGCTGCAATGACGCCGCGGACGACATCGTCAACGGGCCACGGGACATGGCGGATCTGACCCCGGTACGGCTGGCCCCCATGAAGACCACGCGGCATGCCAGTGGCCGGATCTCCGTACCGACCGAGCAGGGAAAGTACGTACGGATCTTTGTACGGCGCGCCGGCACGTATGTATCGCTGGGCAGCGATGGGCAGCTGACCGCGTCGGAGCTGCGCCACGGGGCGCAGCTGGCCGTCGAAGGCCGCGACATCGTGCGCGACCCGAAGCGGTGGAACGGCCGGATCTCACTGACGCTGACGGTCACCAAGGGGCAGGATGCGCGAACAGCCCACCTCGCACTGCATATCGCCCCCGTCCTGCTCCAGAACGACCTACAGCGCGCGCAGCAAGTGTTCGCGGCCGCCCCCGGCCCCGGCAAGGGCCAGCCGGTCGAGGTACCGGCTGCGACCCGGCAGCCCGGCCTGTGGCGGCAATTCGCTGACTCACTGCGCAAGGCGACCCGTGCGGCAGGAATGGCAGACCGCCAACTGACGTTTCAAAAGGGCACGTCGCAGTGGTGGCGGGACATCTGGCGCCAGGACATCGTCGAACCCGCCTACGTCACCCGCCCCACACCCAACGGCCCGCACACCCTCCGCATCCTGCTGCGCTCACCCAACTACTGGACATCGCACGACGGGCGCAGCGCGAGCCTCCGACGGGCCGGGCGGTTGCTGTTCCGGGATCTGCGCGGGCCGGATATCGGCATCGTCCAGCAGTACACGACGCACCGCGATCCGAACGTCGACGAGCTGCTGAACTTCACCGGCAACATCGAGTCACTGCCGCCCTACGACGGCTTTCCGCACGGCCGCATCCTCTACGGCAGCAGCGCGCAGCGCCACCCCGATCCCTCGTTCACACGGATGCTGCGAGCCCAGGGGCAGCAGTCGCCAGTGGTGCTGGACACCTCATGGCTGGTGGTCGGGCACGCGGATGAGACCGTGCATGTCCTCCGGGCAGACAACGCCCGCGGCTGGACGCTCGCGGTCTCCGATCCCCGGCTCGCCGTTGACCTGCTGCGCCGGGCACAACGCGCAGGAGAGGGCGGACAGCGGTTGTTCGCCGGCACCGAGGCCGATTTGAAGCCCACCATCGACGAGTATCTCCGGATGGACGCGACGCGCGGCGACAACGAGTACGCCGCCCGGCATCTCGATGAGCAGCTGAAGGTTCTGCTCCGGGCGACCGGGTTGCGGCCACAGGACATCATCCGCCTCCCGGTTCTCTACATGGGGGACGAACCGGGCGGTGGCCTGCCGCGCCGGTACATAGCCGCCTCGCCCGCACTCGCCAACGGCCTCTCCCTGTCCGCCCGCGACTACGCCGCCCCCGACCCCCATGGCCCCCGGGTCACAGGGCACGACCTCTTCCGGGAGGAAGCCGGTCGACGCCTGGCCGCACAGGGCGTCCGGGTCCGTTGGGTCGAGGACTTCTCCTGGGCGCACATGGTCGGCGGCGAGGTGCACTGCGCGACCAATGCGCTGCGGGATGTCCCCTGAAGGGCCCCGGGGCAGCGCCCCGACGTGGCTCTGGTGATGAAGGCAGGCAGGCCCCTAGGGAGTGTTCCTGGCGGTCGAGCAGGCCCAGAAGCCGATGTCACTGGTGATCACGGCCGGACAGCGCGGTGACTCCCCGCAGTTCCAGGTGGTCCTGGGCCGTATCCGGGTGCCCCGGCTCGTGCCACGTCCGCGCACCCGTCCGGACAAGGTTCGCGCCGACAAGGCGTACGGCTCCCGCGCGAACCGCGCTTACCTGCGTAAGCGCGGTATCCCCTGCACGATCCCGGAGAAGCGCGACCAGATCGCCAACCGCAAGAAGCGCGGTTCCCGGGGTGGTCGGCCGCCGAAGTTCGACGCCGCGGACTACAAAGAGCGCCATGCGGTGGAGTGCAGCATCAATCGCCTCAAGCGCCACCGAGCAGTGGCGACGGGGTACGACAAGCTCGCCGTCCGCTACGAGGCGACCGTGCTGGTCGCGGCCATCCATGAATGGCTGTGACCTGCACGGTGGCGGGGTCCTCGGGAGGCTGGGACGAGCCGCGGCAACCGCAACGACGTCATTCAGCTGATCCCGGTTCGTGGAGGGTGCGTTCGCCCGGCTGCACTGGTTCCGCCGCCTGCGGATCCGCTGAGAGATACGCGACGACATCCACGAAGCCTTCCTCATCCTCGGATGCGCACTGATCTACTGGAGAAGACTCCGCACTGCGACGGCCCTTTGAGGCGTCAACAACGGGGTCAGGGCCCACTGGCCCCCTCCGCGAGGTCCTTGATCGCGTTGAGGCGGTGCTCCCACTGGGTGGTGAGGGTGTCCATCCACCGCGTTGTCCGCCTCAGTGGCTGCAGGTCGGCTTCGTAGCGGACCTCGCGTCCGGCCCGGTGGGCGCGTACCAGCCCGGCGCGGTCGAGGACTGCCAGAACGCGCAGCAGCCCTGCTCCGCCGCGGCCAGCTTCGCGAGGTCACCGGACAGCTCAGCGTCTGCGGGGAAGGACAGTCGAAGGCCGTCGGTGATCTCCTCGTGCCTCGTGGCCTTGGCGACCAGCTGCTGCCACTGTGCGGTGCGCTCGCCCAGCTCGGCGCCGCCCCGGGTGCAGGCCACCGGGACCTCCCGCGACGGATCGGTGTCCATTGAGAAGCGTGTCGGCGACAGCTCGATGGGCACAGGCTCGGCCGCCGGCGCCGGGCTGGTCGTGGTGCAGCCGCAGTCCGGCCCGCACGCCCCCGTCGGAGCCGGGCCGGACAGGTCGGCATGGACGCGAGCCAAGTGGGTGGAGAACGCGCGCAGCTCGGCGATCCGGCCGTCGGTCTCCGCGATCCGCCCCCAGATCAGCGGCAGCATCCGTGCCCGCACCGAAGCGCACACCCCTCCCTCGCGGACGTCCAGGAGCTCGCGGATCTCGTCGAGGGCAAGGCCCAAGAGCTTGGCCGAGGAGATGAAGGCCAGGCGTTCCACCGCGTCCTCGCCGTACACCCGGTACCCGGACGGCGTGCGGTCAGCGAGCAGCAGACCGGAGTCCTCGTAGAAGCGCAGCGTCGTGGCCGGAACGCCGGAGCGCTGGGCCAGCTGCGAGATGCGGTAGCTCGTCACACAAGCGACCGTAAACCTTCGACCCGACTCGAAGGTCAAGTCGGAGCAGCCGAAGATCCTCCGCTCGCGAAAGGACTTGCTCAGCACACCTGGCGTGCCCCTCTGCCAGGCCAACTATCGCGTCCGGCCGCCAATTAGCGTGCTCAAACGCCAACTATGACCCCTGTGTCATCAAGGTCGCCACCAGCTGGATCATCATGGACCCCGGCGGCGGGCCCACGGATGACAAACCGGACGTCGTACTGTGCCCGCCGGAGGATCCCCACACCGCCTCCAGCTTCCTGAACGTACGGGTGGCGGACGTCCACGGCTTCTACGCGGCAGCCCGCGCCAAGGGAGCCGAGTTCCTCACCCCGCCCATCGACCGGCGCGCCGAGCTGCGCTGCTACATGCGCGACCCGGATGGCTACCTCATCGAGGCCGGCCAGTCCACGGGCCCGCTCAAGGGCATCCTGGCGCGCACTGATACCGAAGCCTGACCACTGCACCGCGCTGCACTGCTGACCGAATTCGTCAGATGCGACGGACCGGGTCCGTGATTCCGCCGGGGCACGCAAGCGCCGCGATGTCCCATCCGGCGTGTCCGGCCCCGGCCTGGTAGGCGCTTTCGTAGAAGGCGAGCACGGCGGCACGTGGATCGGCCTCGGCGCGGGCCGCGTCGTAGCGCAGCACGGCCAGGTGGCTGTCGCCGCGCGCGACCCACTGCGCGGACGCCGGGCTGAGCGGCGCCTCGGCCAGGCCGGCGGGCTCGGGGGCGGTGTACGAGTAGAACGCGGGCTCGGCAAAGGTGTCGTCGCCGAACCAGAAGCCGAAGCTGATCACTTCCGAGGAGTACGCCTCCCGGGTGACGGGGTCGGCCTGCCTGGGCTGGTCGACCCGGCGCCCGGAGAACCGGCTGTGGGCGATGTCGAAGGTGTGCCAGAAGTGGTGCACTGGGCTGGCCTTTCCCGAGAAGCCCGCCGCGAACTCCTCCAGCACGGACGCCACTTGGCTCAGCACCCGCCAGTAGCGGTTTGCGGCCACCGGGTCGTAGGTCGCGTGCTCGGTGTCCTCGGCGAACGGCCGGTCGGCGTCGGATAGATCGAAGGGCCTGGGAATAGCGATGTTCACCCGGACGCCCAGCGCGGCCAGAGCGGCCAGGGTCTGCTCGTAGAAGGACGCGACGGACTGGCCCGGAAGCGGAAAGGACCGCTCTTCGCCGTCCAGCGTCATGACGGCGAGCCGGTGATCGACGAAGTCGAAGTCGATCGTGAAGATCGGATTCCCGTCGCCCTGACCCATCGGACGGGTGGTGATGCCGCGGCCAGTGACATGGAACGGGACGTTCCACCAGTGGTTGCGCCGAGCGCTCGCGGCCAAGCGGATCTTGCCGACAATTTGCGCGAAGCGGTGCAGCGTCTCCTTCGTGTCCCGCCACTCCGGCAGCGGTGCCGGCGGGAACAGCTCCATCGCCTGCCCCTTCCCGCCCGGCGCTCCCGCGGCGGCCGGGCCGTCTCATCATGACCCCGCAGGGGACATCCCGCACGCCGCCGCGGGAGCGGTTCAGCCCAGCCGCCGCACGGCCGCCACCCAGGTCCCGCCGTCGTCCGGCCAACGGCGGGAAGCTGGCGGGCCACGTCAGAGACGGTCACGGGCTCATGCAGAACCTCGTACTCGGCCAGCCCCACAAGCCGCCCACCGCACTCCGCGGCCAGCGCGCGATATCCGGGCGTTCGCCCCTGGCCACCCGCTCGGCGGCCTGCCGGGCGGAGGACGCGCTGACGGAGAAGAACCGCAACCGCAGGTTCTGTGGTGACATCGCCTCGTACAGGCGCTGCACCTCCTCGCGATCCGCCGGTCCCGCCTGCCGTATGCGGACAGTGGTTCCGTCGGCCAGCAGGGCATGCACCGGGGCTTCCTGGATGCCGGTCATCACGGGCTCTCCCTCCGGACGACCCCGCCTTCAGCGTCCAGCGACGTGGCGCGCTGGCACAGGGGCTGACCGGGCGCTCCGGGGCCGAATGGGCCTCCGGTGGAGTGTTCCAGCAGCGCAGGTCTACGGCTCGACCGGGGGGCAGACCACACTCGGCAAAGGACGGCTCCAGATGCTGGCGATGCGGCGGGAGAGGCGCTGATACTGCCATTCGGTATCGCGTCGCGCCGGGCGTAAGCCGAAGCTCCCGGCCATCACCGTGGCGGCCATCGTGCAGAGGACAAAAGGCACTGCCGCCGGGCCAGTACTGTTCACGCCTCCGCAGTGGCTCGCTGCAAACGGCACGGACCACCCCATCTGCGATGAGGGGTTATCGACCCCTCGCGTCGGCCTGGGCGGCTCATGACGCGCTGGAAGCTCGACGGTGAGAGTGAGGAGCCGACACCTCGAAAGTGACAGGGCTCCGGTCCCTTTGCTCCCGGGCCCTTCAGGAGATGAACCAGTGTGATGTTCTGGTACGGCCATGGTGCCAGCGGATGGGGCTGGTTCGCCATGCCCGTGGGCATCGTCCTCTTCTGGGTTTTGCTCATCACCCTCGACGTTCTCCTGTATCGCTCGCGTGCGCCGCGGGAGCGCGGCAACCGTGCCAGCAGCAGGCATCCAGGGACCTCCCCCGAGCAACTCCTCGCCGAGCGCTTCGCCCGTGGGGAGATCGACGAGGACGAATACCGGCGAAGGCTGACCGTCCTGCGAGGAGGCGGGCGGGACAGCCCCGCCCCGGTCGGCAATGAGTTCTGCACTCGATCGGATGACTCACTCTGCCGGGTGGCCCGAACGGCCCTGTCGGGTACCCGGTGCTCCGGTGGAAGGTGGGTCGTACAGCGGCCGCCACGCACGAGTCCGTGAGCTGCCTCGGCAGGGAAGGAATCCCGATGGCCCCCGAAACGCAGCAGGCGCCCGCTCAGCTGGACGAGGAGGAGCTGAGGTCGCTGGATGCCCACTGGCGCGCCGCGAACTATCTGGCCGTCGGCCAGATCTACCTCATGGCCAACCCCTTGCTGACCGAGTCCTTGCGCCCCGAGCACGTCAAGCCGCGGCTCCTTGGGCATTGGGGCACCTCTCCGGGCCTGAACCTGGTGCACACCCACCTCAACCGCGTCATCAAGGCCCGCGGCCTGGACGCCCTGTGCATCTGGGGGCCCGGCCACGGCGGACCCGCGGTGCTGGCCAACTCCTGGCTGGAGGGTTCGTACACTGAGACGTACCCGGACGTCACCCGAGACGCGGCCGGCATGGCCCGGCTCTTCAAGCAGTTCTCCTTCCCTGGTGGGGTGCCCAGCCACGTCGCTCCCGAGACGCCGGGCTCGATTCACGAGGGCGGGGAGCTGGGCTACTGCCTCTCCCACGCCTACGGCGCCGCCTTCGACAACCCGGACCTGCTCGTCGCCTGTGTGATTGGTGACGGCGAGGCGGAGACCGGGCCGCTGGCCGCTTCCTGGCACTCGAACAAGTTCCTCGACCCGGTCGGCGACGGCGCCGTCCTGCCGGTCCTGCACCTGAACGGCTACAAGATCGCCAACCCGGCCGTCCTGGCACGGCTCCCCGAAGCAGAACTGGACGAGCTGCTGCGTGGCTACGGCCACGATCCGATCCACGTCACCGGTGACGACCCCCTGACCGTCCACCGCGCGATGGCCGGCGCGATGGACACCGCGCTGGACCGCATCGCGGCGATTCAGCGCGCGGCTCGCGAGGACGACGTCTCGGACCGGCCCCGCTGGCCGGTGATCGTGCTGCGTACGCCCAAGGGCTGGACCGGTCCCGCGGAGGTCGACGGTCTGCCGGTGGAGGGTACGTGGCGTGCCCACCAGGTGCCGCTGGCCGCGGTCCGGGACAACCCCGAGCACCTGCGGCAACTGGAGCAGTGGCTGCGCTCCTACCGGCCCGGGGAGCTGTTCGACGAGCACGGCGCCCCGCGTCCGGAGGTGCTGGACTGCGTCCCGCGGGGCAGCCGCCGGCTTGGCGCCACCCCGCATGCCAACGGTGGTCTCCTGGTGCGTGAACTGCCCCTGCCGCCGCTGGAGAAGTACGCGGTCGAGGTGGACAAGCCCGGCGCCACCCTTCACGAACCGACCCGTGTTCTGGGCGAGTTGCTCCAGGACGTCATGGCGGCCACCGCCAGCCGCCGTGACTTCCGGCTCGTCGGGCCCGACGAGACGGCCTCCAACCGGCTGCAGGCTGTCTACGCGGCCAGCGGCAAGGCGTGGCAGGCCGAGACCCTGCCGGTGGACGAACACCTCGACCCGCACGGCCGGGTCATGGAGATCCTCTCCGAGCACACCTGCCAGGGCTGGCTGGAGGGCTACCTGCTGACCGGCCGGCACGGGCTGTTCTCCTGCTACGAGGCGTTCGTCCACATCGTCGACTCCATGGTCAACCAGCACATCAAATGGCTGCGCACCACCCGCCGCCTGCCCTGGCGCGCCCCCATCGCCTCCCTCAACTACCTGCTCACCTCGCACGTGTGGCGCCAGGATCACAACGGCTTCTCCCACCAGGACCCCGGCTTCGTCGACCACATCCTCAACAAGAGTCCCGAGGCCGTGCGGGTCTACTTCCCGCCGGACGCCAACACCCTGCTGTCCGTGGCCGACCACGTCCTGCGCAGCCGTGACTACGTCAACGTCGTCGTCGCCGGCAAACAGCCCTGCTTCGACTGGCTGTCCATGGAGGAGGCCAAGGTCCATTGCGCCCGCGGCGCCGGCATCTGGGAGTGGGCGGGCACCGAGGACGGCGCCCGGGAACCGGACGTGGTGCTCGCGTCTGCGGGAGACGTACCCACTCAGGAGATCCTCGCCGCGGCCCAGTTGCTCCGCCGTCACCTGCCCGAGCTGGCCGTGCGCGTGGTCAACGTCGTCGACATCGCCCGGTTGTTGCCGGCCGAGGAACACCCGCACGGCATGAGCGACTTCGAGTACGACGGTCTGTTCACCGCGGACAAGCCGGTGATCTTCGCCTACCACGGCTACCCGTGGCTCATCCACCGCCTGGCCTACCGCCGCACCGGACATCCGAACCTGCACGTGCGCGGATACAAGGAGATCGGCACCACGACCACCCCCTTCGACATGGTGGTCCGCAACGACCTCGATCGCTACCGCCTCGTCATGGACGTCATCGACCGCGTCCCGGGCCTCGCGGTCCGCGCGGCGGCCGTACGCCAGCAGATGGAGGACGTCCGGCAGCACCATCACGTCTGGATCCGCTTGCACGGGATGGATCTACCGGAAGTGGCGGACTGGACTTGGGACGGCTGAACGCATGTTCGGCACGTGACTCGCCAAGCTGTTGCCCTGACCGGCCGGCCACAGACCTGCGTTGGCGGCCGCTCCCCGCACTCGACCGGGTACTCGCCAGCTCTGTGCGGGACATCTTCAGCCTTCGATGTGATACCGACTCTGAGACACGACCGCTTGGCGGATCTTGGTGGTGAAGTCGGCGGTACGGGCGATGCGGTCGACTCCACCGGCCTTGCTGCGGCGCAGGGCGCCCTTGAAACTCTGCTCGAGAGTGCCCGTCATGCGGAACATGAGGTGCCCAGCGACGCCCAGACCAGCCCTGGTCACCCCAACCGTCACCCCGCCCACCGTCCTGATCACCACCGGCGCCACGCTTCCCGCCGCACGGGCGCCCTCTCTGCCCAGCGCCTGCATCGCCGACACCCCGGTCCGGGTCACCGACCCCGCTGTGAACATCGATCTCGATCACCTGGGTGACGACACCGGACGGGTCGCGTTGTCGACTGCGCGGCACGGGGTTTCGTCGGCTGCGGGGGTACCCGGGCGGTCTGTGCGGGTGGGGCGTGCTCTGGTCGATTTCCATGCGCGTCGGCATATCCGGCGGGTGTGGGCAGGTCATGGGCGTGCCCACATCGAGGTGCGCGGGCTCGGGGGGTGGTGAGCGCACGCGCGTGCGGCTGGCTGGTGCGGTGACGAAGTCGCTGCGTGGGCTGATCGGGGTGCGTTGAGCCGAGGTGAATGCGGTCACTGGCCAGGTGCTGCTGTCCTTCGACGAACGCAGGGTCGGTCTCGACCGGCTGCTGGACACCGTGCGGGCGGTCGAGGAGGCTCATGGCGTTCAGGAAGCGGATGTCCGCTGGGCCCAGCCGGTCACCCCTGGTGACGACGCGTCGACCGCTGCGGCGGCAACCGAGCTGCTGGTCGACTGCCTGGCGGTGGCCGCCGGAGCCGTCCAGAAGATCTTCCCCCGTGCCGCGGCTGCCCCGGGTGATACCGGCGGCGCTGGCCGGGCTGGAGCTGGAGGGCAAGCTGCGCAGGCCGATGCTGCGGCGAATCGGGCCGCTCGAGACCGATCTTCAGCTGTCGCTGGTCGGCGCCACCGTCAAGGGCTGTGCGACGGCATCGCCATGCCCGCTGTCGACGTGGTGAACCGCATGCTGCTGCTCGGAGAGATCCGCGCGCGCCGTCAGGTGGGGGAGCGGCGTGAGAAGGATCTGTTGCCCCGGCCCGGACTGCGTATCGCACACCCTGCCGGCGGCCCGGTACCTATGCGGCAGGCCCCGGACGCCCGGCCCGGTCGAGGAGGGGGAGAGGCGGCTGGCGTCGTTCGCCCCGCTCACCGCGGCCTCGGTATTCGCGCTGAGGGGCAGTCCGACGAGGGCGGCGGATGCGATTCTCGCCGCCGTACCCCGGGCGGGCTCGTTATGGGAGGGACGGCTTTGCGGCGACGATCGGCCGTGACCTGGCCCGTTGTGTCTCGTGCCCCTCGATCCGTCGGCGCTGCGCCTGCCCGACACGGTCTCCGTCGTCGCGATCGACTCGAGGGTGCTGGCAAACAGCGGGCAGAGACCGGACAGCGGGCGACTCGAGTCGCTGGCCGTACCGATTCTGGCTACGGCGCGTGCCACTGGCGTGATTGTTCCTCTCACTGAGGATCAGCGCATCGGCGACCTGCTCTCCCCGGCCGAACAGCTCCTTGGCCAGCGTGAACGCCTCGTTGACCAGGTGTGCTCGCTGCGAAACCAGGGCCGGAGCGTCCTGGTGGTGTCCCCACGCGATGGGGAGAGCCTCGAGCACCGGTAAGGACACGAGGGACTGGGCAGTCGCCGGTGCCTGAGGTGTCGTGTGCTCGTACTGGACCAGCGATTGTCTTAATGACTTCTTGACGTTCTGCTGCCAGGTTTTTGACGTAAAGTCTGCCCCGGTGTGCCGGGAAGTCTGGTCGGCGATGCAACCCCTCATGCTTTCTTCCGATCAGGAAGTCGCCGCCGTGAAGAGCAATCGCCCCAGCGCATGCACCCCTCGCCCGGTCCTGTCGGCGGTGCCTACCACCACGGCCGCGACGGGGTGGCGGGCGCTGTTGCATGCCCGCCCCGTGCTGCTGCTCGCTTTCGCGTTCGCGGTGATGGCAGATCCGGTGTCCTCCGTGGCCTACGCGATCGAGGCTGCGCTGCGGGCCCTGCACGGTGACCTGGACCTGCTGCTGCCGACCATGGGCCTGGTCGTCGCCCTCATCGCCCTTGTCATCGTCAACTACCACCAACTGGTGGCTCGTTATCCCCAGGGCGGTGGAGCCGCTGCGGCCGCCGGCGAGGCGTTCGGGGAGGCGTGGGCGTTCGTGCCGATCGGGGCTCTGATCGTCGACTTCGTGCTCACCATCGCCATCAGTTCCGCAGCCGGATCGTCCGCGATCATCGCCTACGCGCCCGCCGCCGCCCCATGGCGGATCCCGATCGCGCTCGGCCTGACGGCGTTCGTGGCTGGGCTGACCTGGTTCGGGCACCTGGGGCGTGCCGTGTTCGCGTTGATGACCCTCGTCTTCATCGGGGTGAGTGTGGCGGTGCTGACCGGAGGCTTGAGTGCCCCCGTCCGCCCGACCGGGACGATCACCCACTCGGCGGGGCACTGGGCGCCGCTGGCCGTCGCCGTGGCCTTCCCCGTCGCCATGGCGCTCGCCACCGGCGTCGAGGCCCCCTCGTCCGCGATCGCCCAGCTCGGCCAGCTCGATGACGCCGGGCGTCGCCGGTTCGGCCGCATCACGCTGTGGCTGACCCTGCTCATCGTCGGCGGCCTCACCCTCGGGCTCACCGCCGAAGCCGTGCACTTCAGAATCGGGATCCCCGCTCCGGACAGCACCCAGATCGCCGACCTGGCGCACGTCGCCGCCTCCGGCCCGCTTTACGCAGTGTTCCAGTTGCTGACCGCGTTGCTGCTGCTCTCTGCCGCCTCCTCGTCGTTTGCCGCCGGCCCGGGTCTACTCAAGGCGCTCTCCCGCCACCACCGTCCGGACGGCGCTGACGCCGGGATCCTCCCGGCGGTCTGGGGACGGACCAACAAGCACCACACCCCTTACTGGGGCGCTCTGCTGTTCCTCGCCGTCTCCGCCGTAGTGATCACAGCAGCCGGAGGCGACGACCAGCGTCTGGTCCTGTTCTACGCGGTGTCCGTGTTCATGGCCTTCCTCGCCGGCTTGATCGCGATGACCCGCTTCTCCCTGCGGGAGGGGAAGCCAGTCCACGCGCTGGTGAATCTGGTCGGGGCGGTTGCCGTTGGCTTTGTCCTCGTTGTCAACCTCTCGCGCGGCGAGCCCATCGCATCGCTGGTGGCGGCCGTGGTGATTGCCGGGGTGCTGTACCGCCTGTGGGTCAAGGCCGGACGGCCGCGTGGCATCCGCGACGTGGCCGCAGAAGCCGAAGCCGACCACTGACGCGAGGGAAAGAGCAGTCGAGCAAGAGGCAAGCGGCGCTGAAGGTACCGAGCCCGGCGGCGGACAGGAGCCTGTTCAGCAGCGTTGTGGAGCGGTTGTCCCCGGGGACGTACGACGCGAGTGAGGGCGGCACCGAAGACCCCGTCCGAACCGGGGTGCTGACCTGGGGTTTCTTGGTCAAATGTTCGTTGACCTGCGGAAACTCCTCTCAGTGGTTTTCACGGATCAACGTCGTTTCCCGGGCTCATGTGCCCTGGATGTGCCCTTGGGTCACTTGCCGAGCGCCGGTAAGCGCCGTACTCCACCGGCGGCACAGCGTGGAGGAGGCCGAAAGAGTTCTGCGCGCACCGCGCTGCGGGACGTGCTGCGCTACGACCGCACCACGTCAGGCACCTGCGTCCGAAGGCGGCATGCTCACCGACGACGGCCTCGGCCCCCATCAGTACGGCCGGGTCGTTTCGTCCAGGCGGACGACGACCATGGCGATGTCGTCGTTGCCCCCGCTGGCGACGTCGAGGCGGGCGAGGAGGGCGTCGGCGAGGTGTTCCGCGCCGAACTCGGTGCAGGTGGCGAGCGTG
>NZ_JNXR01000040.1:0-58908 GCF_000725475.1 Streptomyces durhamensis | reverse complement strand
GGAGAAGGCCAGACCCATGATCCACATGTCGGCGCCGATGCCCGGGCTGCGGACCGCGTCCGACAGCGGGGAGTAGGCGAACCAGCCGAAGTCGGCCGCGCCGTCCGGGGTGAGGAAGCCGCCCACCGCGATGGTCGAGCCGAACAGGTACAGCCAGTAGGCGAACATGTTCAGCCGCGGGAACGCCACGTCCGGGGCGCCGATCTGCAGCGGCATGATCCAGTTGGTGAAGCCCGCGAAGAGCGGGGTGGCGAACATCAGCAGCATCACGGTGCCGTGCATCGTGAACAGCTGGTTGAACTGCTCGTTCGAGATGATCTGCAGGCCCGGCCGCGCCAGTTCCGCGCGCATGATCAGCGCCATGACGCCGCCGGCCAGGAAGAACGCGAACGACGTCGCCAGATACAGCGTGCCGATCGTCTTGTGGTCGGTGGTCGTCAGCCACTTCACCACGACACTGCCCGGCCGCCTGCCCCTGACCGGCACCTCGCTCTCGTACGCCTCCTCAGGCGCGGCGGCACCATGGGGTTCGTTGAGGATGCTCACTGGTCGTCTGTCTCCTGATGCTCGCGGTCCGCGCACGCCATGACATCGGCTACTCGCCATCCTTGCTGCGGGACGGCGAGCGGGGCGCGCTGAGCGGCCGACGCGCGGCCGGTCGCGTGACGGATGCACCCGGACGGCGCAGCCGCGTCCACGCTGGTGACCTGCGGCTCCGGTACGACAAGATGGGGCGGTGACCGAACAGATGGATCAGTCGGCTGCCCGTACGCTCGCGTACAGGCCGGTTCAGGTGACCGGGCGGCTGGCTGTGGGGGGACTGCTGCTCGCCGGGCTCGCCTGGGTGGTACGCGGGGCGTGGGAGATACGCCTCGCCGGCGCCGGGGAGCCGGCCGCCGGGCCCCCGGACCAGGGCGACGGGGTGCACCGGCAGCTCACCTCGCTGGAGAACTCGTATCACCTGGTGACGTCGGCGGGCGGCGTGCTGGTGTTCCTGTGCGCCATGCTCTTTCTGTCCTGGCTGTTCAGGCTGCGGGACAACGCGCGGGCGCTGTCGGGGGACACGCCGAGGTACCTGGGGATCTGGGTGTTCCTCGGGTGGTTCGTGCCTCTGGTCAACCTGTGGTTCCCACGGGGGATCGTCGCCGACGCGTTCCGCAGCAGCGCGCCCGGGCGGAGGCTTCCCCGCTCCGTCGACGTGTGGTGGGGGCTGTGGCTGATCGGGATGATCAGCGGGGTGGGGATCGTGTCCCACGACTCCACGGACCAGATCATCGAGCGTGCCTACACCGAGGGGTGGCCGCTGCTGCTGTCCGACGCGGCCGTCGTGGGCGCCGCCGTCGCCGGTGCCTTCGCCGTCCACGCCGTCACCGCCGCACAGGTGGAGCGGCTGCGCGGGGGCGGTGCACAGGGGCCCGACCCGGTCGGCTAGCCGCCGACCCGGGGTGTGCGGTACGGATGGACGGCATGAGCGGTATCGCCATCGTGGGTGCCGGGCCGGGGCTCGGGGCCGCCGTCGCGCGGCGGTTCGGGCGGGAGGGCTTCGAGGTCGCGCTCTTCGCCCGGGACCGGGGGCGGCTCGACATGCTGGTGGGCGACCTCGGCGAGAGCGGGGTCCGGGCCCGGGGCTTCGTCGCCGACGTGCGCAGGCCACAGGAGCTGGCCGGGGCGCTGGAGCGCGCCGCGGGCGAGGTGGGGACCATCGAGGTGCTGCAGTACAGCCCGGTCCCGCACCGGGACTTCATGCGGCCCGTGCTGGAGACCGGGCCCCGCGATCTCGTCGGGCCCGTCGAGTTCTCCGTGTACGGGCCCGTGGCCGCCGTGCAGCAGGTGCTGCCGGGGATGCGCCGGCTGGGGCGCGGCACGATCCTCCTCGTCAACGGCGGGACCGCCGTCGTACCGCACCCCGAGCGGGCCGGGACGTCCATCGCGTTCGCCGCGGAGACCGCGTACGGCCATCTGCTGCACGAACGGCTCGCGCCCGAGGGGATTCACGTGGCGCAGCTGGTGATCCCCGGGGCGATCACTTTGGGGCACGCGCGCAAGGACCCGGCCGTGCTCGCGGAGACGCTGTGGGGCATGCACCGGGACCGGCACGGGTTCCGGCACTTCGCCGACGATCTCGACGGCTGACGGGGCACCGTCAACCTGCGGGGTGAGAGTTTGTGGGCCAATATGGTGATGTTGGCCGTATCGCTCTCTTCAAGGGGGCCTCCGTGGCTGTCGAAATCCCCGCGATCATCAAGCCGTCCCGGCTCAGGGCCCGGGGAGGGCTGCTGGGCGAGTGTCTCGCCGAGTTCCTCGGAACCTTCGTGCTCATCTCCTTCGGCTGCGGTGTGGTCGCGATGGCGGTCGCCGCGCTGCCCGGTTCGGGCCGTGCCGCCACCCCCACGACGATCTTCCTCGCGTCCGGCGACTGGCTGCTGATCACCTGGGGCTGGGCCTTCGCCGTCGTCTTCGGCGTCTACGTCGGCGGCGGCGTGAGCGGCGCCCATCTGAACCCGGCGGTGACCCTGGCCATGGCGGTGCGCCGCGGCTTCTCCTGGGCCAAGGTCCTGCCGTTCTGGTTCTCGCAGGTCGTCGGCGCGCTCACCGGCGCGGCGCTGGTCTATCTCGTGTACCACCAGGCGATCCACGCGTATGACGCCGTCTCGCCCGCGCCGAAGGTGAACGGGCACACGAACGCCACCTTCTCCATCTTCGCCACGTTCCCGGCGCCGTACTTCCACGGCGGCATCTGGGGGCCGCTGATCGACCAGATCGTCGGTACGGCCTTCCTGCTCATGCTGATCGCCGCCGTCATCGACATGCGCAACCAGGCCGTGAAGGCCAACCTCGGACCGCTGGTCGTGGGGTTCGTCGTCGCCGCCATCGGCATGTCCTACGGCGCCAACGCGGGCTATGCCATCAACCCGGCCCGTGACTTCGGGCCGCGCCTGTTCACCTACGCGGCGGGCTGGAACAGTCTGGCCTTCCCGGGCAGTGTGTCCGGCTCGTTCAGCGCCTACTGGTGGATCCCGATCGTCGGCCCGCTGGTCGGCGGCGTCATCGGCATCCTGGTCTACGACCTCTTCATCGGTGACGTCCTGCTCGTCCGGGCGGAGCTGCAGGAGCTGCCGGAGCCGGGGCGCACCCGCCCGGTGGTCGAGACCGACGAGGAGTGACCGGCACTCAGCCGCAGCCGCCGCCCGCCGGGCCGTCCGCCTCGGTGGCGGCCCGGCGGGCGGTCGCCGCGATGTCCTCCAGCGCCGCCAGATGGCGGGTGAGCGCCCTGCGTCCGGTGAGGGTGAGCGAGGCCCAGGTGCGCGGGCGCTTGCCGAGGTGCCCCTTGCGGATGCTGACGTAGCCCGTCTTCTCCAGCGCGGAGAGGGTCTTGCTCAGCGTGGAGTCGGAGACCTGGCAGTAGTCCCGCAGAACGGCGAACTCCGCCTCGCCGCACCCCGACAGGTAGGCGGCGAGGGCCAGCCGGGTCGGGTGGTGCAGTTCCCGGTCCAGCGCGGGGGGCGCACCACCGGCGGGGCCGGTCATGCGGTGCCGCCCGGCCGGAGCGCGCGCAGCACGCGGTCCGCGCCCGAGGCCAGGCCCAGGCCGATGAGCCAGCCCGGCACGCCGTACGGGATCGCGGCCAGCAGGCCGACGGCCAGGGGGACGAAGGGCACCACCCAGGCGTACCAGGCCGGGCGGCCGGGCCCGGGGTCCCGGCTGAACCAGCGCGTCACCCCGCCCTTGTGCGCGCCGACCCAGATCAGCACCAGGAAGGCGATCAGGCTCGCGGCGGCGGCGGCCACCAGCCAGCCCCCCCAGCGCGGCCACCGGTCGGCCAGGCCCAGGGCGGTGAAGCCGACCGCGCAGGTCAGGCCCTGGCCGATGGCGTAGCCGAGGGGCATGCGCTCGCCCGCCGTACGCGCCGCGGTCCGCGCGGCACAGACAGCGGCCAGCGCGTCCCGAGCCTGCCGGGCGTCCATCGGTTCCCCCGTGGTGTCCATGAGTGTCCCTTCGGTGTGGGGCGGGGAGAGGCGGTGGTCGGGCCGCCTCTCGTGCACACCGTAAGCATGGACAGTACTTTCCACGAATGCAAGTACTTTCGATGGTGCGCCGCGGGTGGGTCAGGCGTCCATGTGGAACTTGTCGACGTCCCAGTGCTGGTTGCCGCGCTCGGTGAAGACCAGGACGTTCAGCCGGCCGCTCCTGAAGTTGAAGTTGCAGGTCTTGGACTTGCCCTTGCCGCTCACCTTGCAGACGTGGACGCCGTCCGAGGCGGGCCCGAAGAGGCTGACGGCGAAGGTGCGCCCGTCCTTCTTGAGGTCCTTGACCGTGATGTCGTCGGTGTACGGGTTGTACGACATGGAGCCCTCGGCGTAGCGCTCGTTCACGTTGTGGAGGCCGGCGGCGGCCGCACTCGTGCCCGCGCCGGCCGTGAGGACGAGCCCGAGGCAGGCGGCGGTGGTGACGGGGGCGGCGATCAGCATCCGGCGTACGGACTTGTGCATGCGCGTTGCTCTCTCTGCTGGGCATGACCACGAATCAGTGATCTGTTCGCCGATGCTAATCGCGCGACGTGAGCCGACCGCCGGGGGGTGCGTACGCGCTGACCGGCGAAGGCAGACACCGTGCTGCGTAAGAGAGTTGACGATAAGTCAATTATTGTGTCACAGCGGGCGGTTGGGCCAGTCCAGGAGGCGGGCGCCGATGACCGCCGTCTGGAGCATGTAACGGTGGGCCGGGTCGGTCGGGTCGGCGGTGGTGAGTTTGTGGATGCGCTCCAGGCGGTACGTCAGCGCGCGGACGCTGAGGGACAGGCGGCGGGCGGCCTCGGCGGCCACGCAGCCCGAGTCGAAGTACGCGGCCAGGGTGTCCAGCAGCGGCAAGGCCCCGCCGCGGGCCCCGGTCAGCGGGCCGAGGGTGTGCGACACCAGGTCCACCAGGGCCTGCCGGTCCCGCGTCAGCACCGGGTAGACGAGCAGGTCGGCGGCGCGCAGCACCGGCCCGGCCAGATCCAGGCGGGCCGCCATCTCCAGCGCGGCGAGGGCCTCCTCGTACGACTGCACGACCCCGCCGGCGCCGTGCTGCGGGCGGCCGATCGCGATCCGCGGTGCCGCGCCGGCGGCGCCCATCGCCGCGTACGCCTGCTGGGCGAAGTGGAGCAGGACCTCGTCCTCGTCGCCGGGTGCGACGCACAGCAGCCGGCCGCTCTTGGTGGTGAGCAGGATGCTGCGGGAGTCGAAGCGGGCGAGCACGGCGGCCTCGACCCGGCGGGCGACCGGACCGCCCTCGACACAGGGGGCCGGCCCCTCGGCTACGGCCACCGCGTGGGCCCGGGACAGGCGCAGGCCGAACCGCTCCGCGCGCTCGGCGAGCCGGCCGAGGTCGCTGCGGCCGTACAGCAGGTCGTCGATGAACTCCCGGCGCGCGGCCTCCTCGCGGCGCACGGTGAGCCGCTGGGCGCGCTCGTAGCCCTCGGCGAACGCGTCGATCGCCTGCTCCACGGCGGCCAGTGTCGCGAGGCTGCTCTCGGCCGAGCCGGGCACGGCCGGCCAGGCGGCGCGGGCGGCGGCCAGGTGGGCGACGACCAGCGCGCGCAGTCCGTGGCCCGCGTCGGCGGCCTGCTCGCCCAGGGTCCGCCGGGTCTTCAGCTCCTCCCTGGTCAGCCGCCGGCTGGTGGCCGCGACCTCGGTCAGCGTTCCGGCGAAGCCGTCCAGATAGTGCTCGGGTATGCCGCTCGTGCCGTGCTGGTCCCCCACGCCTGCCCCGTCCCCCGCGATCTTGACGCGCCGGTGACGCTTTCTTAGCGCATGTCCGGCATGCAGACCCTAGTGAACACTGCCGGAAACCGGCAATGCGCGGGTGTGCGCCCTGCCGCACCATCTCCTACGGGGAGCACTACGGAGGGGTGCGGGTGCCGGGACGCCCGACGAGGTCCGCCGGACGTCCGGCATCGCAGCCCCGGGGGGCTCCGTCTCTCATCGTCTGACGCAAGGACGTGTGTCATGGAAGCGCTCGGCGTGCTCGCCGCCGTCTGTCTCTTCGTCGTGGTGCTCGCGGTGCTCGCGTTCTCCCGGCTGTACCGCAAGGTGGACCAGAGCCAGGCCCTGATCGTGTCGAAGACCCGGCGGGTCGACGTGTCCTTCACCGGGCAGGTCGTGCTGCCGATCCTGCACAAGGCCGAGGTCATGGACATCTCGGTGAAGACGATCGAGATCAGCCGCTCCGGCCGGGACGGGCTGATCTGCCGCGACAACATCCGCGCCGACATCCGGATCCTGTTCTTCGTCAAGGTCAACAAGACCGTCCCGGACGTCATCAAGGTCGCCCAGACCGTGGGCACCGAGCGCGCCAGCCACCAGGACACGCTGCAGGAGCTGTTCCACGCGAAGTTCTCCGAGGCGCTGAAGACCGTCGGCAAGCAGATGGACTTCACCGACCTCTACACCAAGCGTGAGGAACTCCGGTACCACATCATCGAGTTGATCGGCATCGACCTCAACGGCTACCACCTTGAGGACGCCGCGATCGACTACCTGGAGCAGACCCCGCTCACCCAGCTCGACCCGGCCAACGTCCTCGACGCCCAGGGCATCCGCAAGATCACCGAGCTGACGGCGATCGAGCACGTGCGCACCAACGAGGCGCAGCGCACCGAGCAGAAGGAGATCACCCGGCAGAACGTCGACGCGCGCGAGACCATCCTGGAGCTGGAGCGCCGGCAGGCGGACGCCGAGATCAAGCAGAAGCGGGAGATCGAGACCTCCCGGGCGCGCGAGGAGGCCGAGACCGCCCGCGTGGTGGAGGAGGAGCGGCTGCGCGCGCAGGGCGCCTTCCTGCGCACCGAGGAACAGCTCGGCGTGCAGCGCGAGAACCAGGCCCGGGAGATCGCCGTCGCCGCGAAGAACCGTGAGCGGGTCATCGCCGTCGAGAACGAGCGCATCGAGAAGGACCGGCTGCTGGAGGTCATCGCCCGGGAGCGGGAGACCCAGCTGACCAGGATCGCCGCCGACAAGGAGGTCGAGGCGGAGAAGCGGGAGATCGCCGAGGTCGTCCGGGAGCGGGTCGCGGTGGACCGTACGGTCGCCGAGCAGGAGGAGTCCATCAAGAAGCTGCGCGTGGTCGAGGAGGCCGAGCGGGAGCGGCAGGCCCTCGTCATCGCCGCCGAGGCCGAGGCGCAGGAGAAGCTGGTCAAGGACATCAAGGCCGCCGAGGCCGCGGAACAGGCCGCCACGCACCGCGCCGCCGAGGAACTCACCCTGGCCGAGGCCCGGTTGAAGAGGGCCGACCTCGACGCCCGGGCCAAGCTGCGGCTCGCCGAGGGCGTCCAGGCCGAGGCCGCCGCCGAGGGGCTCGCCGCCGCGCAGGTGCGCGACAAGGAGGCCGAGGTCACCGCCAAGGCCGGCCGCGCGGAGGCCGAGGCCACCCAGGCACGGCTGCGCGCCGAGGCCGAGGGCACGCAAGCCAAGGCGCTCGCGGAGGCCGAGGGGGCCAGGGCCAAGGGCCTCGCGGAGGCCGAGGGCGCGCGGGCCGCGGCGGAGGCCACCGAGGCGCGGCTGAAGGCGGAGGCGGAGGGCACCCGGGCGAAGGCGCTCGCGGAGGCCACCGCCATCGGCGAGAAGCTGAAGGCCGAGGCCGCCGGTCTGACCGAGAAGGCCGCCGCGATGGCCGCGCTGGACGAGGCCTCGCGCGGGCACGAGGAGTACCGGCTGCGGCTGCAGGCGGAGAAGGAGATCCGGCTCGCCGGGCTGGAGACGCAGCGGCAGGTCGCCGAGGCGCAGGCGACGGTTCTCGCGACCGGGCTGGAGCACGCCGACATCGACATCGTCGGCGGGGAGTCCGTCTTCTTCGACCGGCTGGTGTCCGCCGTCTCGCTCGGCAAGGGGGTGGACGGGTTCGTCCACAACTCCCAGACCGCGCAGGCGCTGGTGAAGCCCTGGCTGGACGGGTCCGGCAGCTTCACGGAGGACCTGAGCACCATCCTCGGCTCGGTCGGCACGGCGGATGTGCGCAACCTGACGGTGTCGGCGCTGCTGATGAAGCAGATCAAGGGCGGCGGGCCGGAGGCCGGCCAGCTTCAGAAGCTCCTCGACCGGGCGAGTGAACTGGGCCTCGCGGACACCCCGGTGACCGCCCTGAACGGCAGTGTGAGCCCGAACTGAGGCGAGCCGGGGCGGGTGCGCCTGCCGGGCGCCTCGACGGCCGATGGCTCAGCAGCCCCGTCGGGGGCGCGGCCAACCGCGCGACCAGCCACGGCGCACCCGCAGCCGGCAACGCTCCTGCAGCCCGATGGCGCATCACCACCCGCCCACGAAGGGAAACGCACTCCCCATGGCCACCGCTCAGGCGCCGCAGGCCCCCGCCGACGTGGACGCCGGTACCTACGAGGTGCTCCGTGACCGTCTTGCCGCGCAGGCAGCCGAGCTCGCCCGCAGGGCCACCGCGCTCAACACCCGCCGGACCGAGGAGTTCGGCTCGGCGCGGCTGGACCTCGCGGCCACCGCCCGGCTCCGCACCGGGCACCCGTGCCTCCCGGGCGACATCGTGGCCGTGGGAGACACCCTCCTCTTCGGCGCAACCGTCGCAACCGTCGCAACCGGCGGCACCGACGTCGTCGCGGCCGACGTGTTCGGACTGTACGGCCGGGACGGCACGCGGCTGCCCGAGGACGCCGTACCGGGCCTGCTCGACGACCCGGCGTTCGTCCGCGAGTTCACCGCCCTGCACCGGTACTACCGGCAGGCCCGGCTGCTGCGGCTGCGCCGGGTCGACGGCCGGCTGCTGGCGGTGTTCCGCACCGGCGAGAAGGCCGAGGACGTCCGCGTCCTGCGCTGGTCCGTCACCGAGGACGGCCGGTCGGCGCGGTTCCTGGACGCGCGCGGCGACCGCGACGACGTCTTCCCGCCGGCCCAGGACCTGACCTGGACGCAGACCACCCGCGAGGACCACGTCCTGCGGCGCGAGGGGCAGCGCCCGTACGTCGCCGTGCCCGGCGGGATCGGGGTGTCGACCGTCGGCGGCACCCTCACCGTGCACGTCCCGGACGGCGCGGAACTGTACGAGGAACCCGTCCAGGAGCCGCTGCAGTCGCTGGCCGACGCGGCCGTCGGGCACGCGCGCGTCGGCCCGCTGGTGCTGCTGCGGGTGCGGCCGTACAAGGAGGACGCCGACCGGTACCTGGTGTTCGACACGCTCTGCGGGACCGTCGTCCGGCTGGACGGCATCGGGCAGGCGTGCCGGCGGCTGCCGGAGGAGCAGGGGGTCGTCTTCCCGGGCGGGTACTGCCTGGCCGGCGGCGCGCACAAGACGTACGAACTCGACGTGCGACGGCTGGAGTTCGAGCGGCAGGTGCGCGCGCCGAACGGCGAGGACGTGCTGTACGCCTTCCGGTCCCGCGCCGGGGAGCGGACCCTGCTGCTGTCGTACAACACCCTGCGCAAGGAGGTCGCGACCCCGCTGCCGTGCCGGGGCTGGGCCCTGTTCGAGGACGGCGCGCTCGCCGTGCTGCGCGCAGACGGGGACGAGCCCGGGCACACCCACCCGGTCCAGTGGTGGACCTCGCCGTACGTCTCCGACACCCACGCCGCCGCCCTGCGTACCGGCACCGGCGCGCTCGCCCGGGTCGGCAACGCGGACCTCGTACGCGGCCTCGCCGACTGTCTGTCCGTGGCCCGGCTGGTCACCGACGGCATCGAGACGAGCGAGGGCTACCGGGCGCTGGTGGCGGCCTGCGTGCGGGCCGCCGACGTCCACCACTGGCTCTCCGAGCCGGAACTCGGCGCGCTGGCCGAGCCGTTGGACGCGCTCCGGGGCACCGCCGACCAGGTGCTGGGCGAGTTCGAGACCGTGCGGGAGCTGACCCGGCAGGCCGCGGACGCACTCGACGAGGCCGCCGAGCGGATCGCCGGCGTGGTACGCCGGCTGCGCGGCGAGGCCCCGCGCGAGGCCGCCGCCTGGGTGCGCGGGCTGACCGAACTGCGGCAGGCGCACGGGCATGCGCTGACCCTGCGCGAGCTGCGGTACGTCGACGCCGCCCGGGTGGCGACGCTGGCCGCCGACGCCGAGTCCGACCTCGCGGCCTTCGGCCGGCGCGCGGTGGCGTACCTGGCCCGCGACGACGCCTTCGCGGGCCAGCAGGCGGAGGTCGAGCGGCTCGTCGCCGAGGCGGCCGGGATCGAGACGGTCGCCGCGGCCCGGCCCGTCGCCGCGCGGCTCGACGAACTCGCCACCGGGCTGCGCACGGTCACCGAGGTCGTCACCGGCCTCGACATCGCCGACGCCACCGTCCGTACGGCCGTCCTGGAGCGGATCGCCGAGGTGCTGGGCGGGGTCAACCGGGCCCGCGCCACCCTGGACGGCCGCCGCCGTACCCTGCAGGACCGTGAGGGGCGGGCCGAGTTCGCCGCCGAGACCGCGTTGCTCGCCCAGGCCGTCACCGCCGCGCTCACCGCGTCCGGCACGCCCGAGGAGTGCGACGACCAGCTCACCGTCGTCCTCACCCGGGTGGAGGACCTGGACGGCAGGTTCGCCGAGTTCGACGACTTCCTCGGTGAGCTCGCCGACCGGCGCACGGAGATCTACGAGGCGTTCGCCGCCCGCAAGCAGTCCCTGGCCGACGCCCGCGCCCGCCGCGCCGAACAGCTCGCCGTCTCCGCCGGCCGGATGCTGGAAACCGTCGGGCGGCGCGCGGCCACGCTCGCCGACACGGACGCGGTCACCACCTACTTCGCCTCCGACCCGCTGGTCGCCAAGGTCCGCCGCACCGCCGACGAGCTGCGCGCCCTCGGCGACAGCGTGCGCGCCGAGGAACTCGACGGCCGTCTGAAGTCGGCCCGCCAGGAGGCCGCCCGCGCCCTGCGCGACCGCGCCGACCTGTACGCCGAGGACGGCCGCACGCTGCTGCTGGGCGGCCACCGCTTCGCCGTCAACACCCAGCCGCTCGACCTCACCCTCGTCCCGCACGGCGACGGTGTCGCCTTCGCCGTGACCGGCACCGACTACCGCGCCCCGGTCACCGACCCCGACTTCGCCGCGTACCGCCCCTACTGGGGCCGCCCGCTGCCGTCGGAGTCCCCGCAGGTGTACCGCGCCGAGCACCTGGCCGCCCGGCTGCTCGCCGAGCACGGCCCCGCCGCGCTCGCCGCCGCCGACGACCTGCCGGACCTGGTGCGCCGGGCGGCGCAGGAGTCGTACGACGAGGGCTACGAGCGCGGGGTCCACGACCATGACGCGACGCTCGTGCTCCGTGCCCTGCTGCCCCTGTACGAAGGCGCCGGCACCCTGCGTCACGAGCCCGCCGCCCGCGCCGCCGCCCAGCTTTTCTGGGCGCACGGCACCACCGACGAGGCCCGTACCGCGTGGGCCCGGCGGGCGGTGTCGCTGGCCCGGGCCCGGGACGCCTTCGGCGCCGTACCGGCCATCGGGGAGCTGGAGCGGGAGCTGGCCGGGGCGATCGAGGACTGGGACGCGGGGGCGGCGGGCGGGCCGGCCGCCGCGTACCTCTTCGAGGAGCTGACCGGCGGCCCGGAGGGCTTCGTCCTCGGGTCCACGGCCCGCGCGCTGCTGGAGAAGTTCCGCCACACGGGCGGGAGTTACGGCGACGGCCTGGCGGGGCTGACCGGCCTCGCCGCGCGCCGGCAGGTGGTGCACGCCTGGCTCGGCGCGTACGCCGCCGCCACCGGCACCGAGGCCGGGCCGGGCGAACTGGCCGAGGCGGTCGCCGCCGAACTGTGCCCCGGTCTGCCCCGCTACGACGGCGACGCCCCCCTCACCGCGGAGGCGGAGGGCCTGCTGGGCACGCACCCACGCGTGCGCGACGGCCGGCTGCCGCTGCGCGTCGACGAGTTCCTCGCCTGCACGGCCCGCTTCACGGCCGAGGACGTACCCGCCTTCCGCGCTTACCAGCGCCGCCGCAGCGCCCTGGTGACGGCCGAACGCGACCGGCTGCGCCTGGACGACCACCGGCCCCGGGTGATGTCGGCGTTCGTCCGCAACCGCCTGGTCGACGAGGTGTACCTTCCCCTGATCGGCGACAGCCTGGCCCGCCAGCTGGGCACCACCGGCGAGACGAAGCGCACCGACACCGGCGGTCTGCTCCTGCTCATCTCCCCGCCCGGCTACGGCAAGACGACCCTCATGGAGTACGTCGCCGACCGGCTCGGACTGATGCTGGTCAAGGTCAGCGGCCCGGCGCTCGGCCACACCGTCACCTCGCTGGACCCGGCGGACGCCCCGGACGCCACCGCCCGCCGCGAGATAGAGAAGATCAACTTCGCGCTGGCGGCCGGGAACAACACCCTGCTGTACCTGGACGACATCCAGCACACGTCGCCCGAGCTGCTGCAGAAGTTCATCCCGCTGTGCGACGCCACCCGGCGCGTGGACGGCGTGTGGGACGGCACCCCGCGCACCTACGACCTGCGGGGCAAGCGCTTCGCGGTCTGCATGTCCGGCAACCCCTACACCGAGTCCGGCGAACGCTTCCGCATCCCCGACATGCTCGCCAACCGTGCCGACGTGTGGAACCTCGGCGACGTCCTCACCGGAAAGGAGGACGTCTTCGCGCTCAGCTTCGTCGAGAACGCCCTGACCGCCAACCCGGTGCTCGCCCCGCTCGCCGCCCGCGACCACGCCGACCTGGACGTGCTGGTCCGGCTGGCCGCGGCCGACCCCACGGCCCGCGCCGACCGGCTGACGCAGCCCCTGCCGGCGGCCGAACTGGACGGCGTACTGGCGGTGTTGCGCCATGCGCTGGCGGTCCGCGAGACGCTGCTGAAGGTCAACAAGACCTACATCGCCTCCGCCGCCCGTTCGGAGGCGACCCGTACGGAACCCCCCTTCCGCCTCCAGGGCTCCTACCGCGACATGAACACGATCACCCAGCGGCTGCGCCCGGTCATGAACGACGCCGAACGCGAGGCCGTCGTCGACGACCACTACACCGCCGAGGCCCAGACCCTCACCACGGGCGCCGAGGCCAACCTGCTGAAGCTGGCCGAACTGCGCGGCACGCTCGACGCCGCACAGGCCGCCCGCTGGGCCGAGGTGAAGAGCGCCCACGTACGCGCCCGCACCCTGGGCGGTCCCGAGGACGACCCGCTGACCCGCGCGGTCGCGGCCCTCGGCCTGCTCGCCGACCGGGTCGCGGCCGTGGAGAGCGCGATCGTCCGGGCGCGGACGGACACCGGGAAGGAGCGGTGATGCTCGGCTTCCTGGCGCCGCTGACGGCCGCGCTGGCGTTCGTCGTCCTGAGCACGGCGGTACTGGTCCGCCGCGACCGGCGCGCGGCGCGCCGCTACCGGAGGTGAGGGCCGGGACGGCGTTCAGAAGTCGATGTTCGAGTGCTGCAGCCCTTCGCCCAGCGCGTGGACCGCGACGACCCACATCAGCAGCGTGCCGAGGAACGCACCGGCCGCCGCCCACACCGCGGCCCGGCGCCGCAGTATCGCTCCGCCGACGCCGAGCAGCGCGGCACCGGCGACCGGCCCGGCGACGAGCAGCAGCCCCCAGTCGACCGCCGACATCACGGGCGCGCGCTGCCCCCGGCAGCCGGCCGGCCGGCCGAGACAGCCGAGCGTGTCCGCGCTGAAGCGGTACCACCCGTACAGCAGCGGGAGCAGCAGGAGCGCGGTCGCCACCAGCAGCGCGACGACCGGGCCGCGGTCGGCCGGGAGCGCGGCGGGCACCTCGGCGGGGGAGTCCTCGGAAGAAGGGTTCACACCCGCATCCTGGCGGGACGCCGGGCCGGGCCACATCCGTTGTCGTACTCACTCGTAACGGGCCGCCGTCTGCGATAATCGCGGTTCGCGGTTCGCGAACTCGGCTGGTTCGTGGGGGGATTGAGCACGATGAGGTCTGGGCGCCGGAGGGCTCTTCTGATAGCGGTGCCGGCGCATCCGGACCTGGAGAAGGTTCCCGAACTCCGGGATGCCTACCCCAGCCTGCCGTTCACCGTCACCGACGTCGCGAACCTGCGCGACGCCCTGCTGCGCTCCGGGTACGCGGCGGAGGACGTGACGGTGCTGGACGACGAGGAGACGATCACCCAGCGGAACATCCGCGGGCGGCTCGACGAGTTCCTCGCCTCCTGCGAGGACGGGGACGTCGGTCTCGTCTACTTCTCGGGCCACGGGGTGCGGTTCGGGGAGACCGACTACCTGGTCCCCGGTGACATCTGGGCGAGGCGGCGGCCCGGCGGGGAGCACGTGCTGGACACCCACGGCCTCATCGAGGTGGTGCCCGACGAACTGCTGCAGTCGCTGACCTCCGACGCCACGGTGATGCTCTGCCTCGACGCCTGCCGCGGCGACGGCGGTGAGGTTCCCGCGGGCCTGGAGAAGCTGACGTTCAGCCGCGCCCGGGACAACGTCGTGATCCTGAGCGCCTGCGCACCCGGTGAGACGGCCCTGGGGCACGACCAGGGCGGCAGCTTCATGGCCAGGGCCCTCACCCAGGCCGTGGCCCGGGAGGCTCCGGCCCGCACGGTGGGCGACGTCGTCCGGGCCGTCCAGGACCGGGTGCCGGACATCGCGCGGCGCTACTCGTATCTCAAGCCGCCGGCGGTCGACGTCCTCTGGCTGGGCAAGGACCAGTCCGGCGGAGCGCACGCGGCCGTCCCGCTGTGCGAGGCCATGCCGTTCGCCGGCCCCTGGACGCAGGCCGTCCTCTCCTCGACCCTGTGGGGGCTGACCGAGGCCTCCGAGGCCGAGCAGGCCAAGGCCAAGGAACAGCTGGCGGACGTCGTGACCAAAGTGCTGCGCGTGCGTGAGTTGCGGCGTGCCGGCACGGACCCGTGGGACGACGACCTCTTCCCGGAGCGGCTGATCAACCGGCTGGGCCATCTGGTCGTCGCGAGCGACGCACGGCTCGGCCCGGTGGAGACCGTGGTCCTGCTGGGCGCCCCGTTCCTCCGTGAGGCCGCGCTGGCCTGCGGCCTGGCGGCGCTGCGCAACGTCATCGGGGACGGCGGCCCGCAGGACACGGCCGACGTCCGGGACCTGCCCGCGGGCTGCTTCGAAGCCCAGCTCGACCGGGACATGGGCGATGTGCGACGCGCCCACCGGCAGGCCGAGTCCTGGCGCGAGACGCTCCTGCGCCGCGACCGGGCCGAGGACGCGCGCGGCGCCGAGTACTGGCTGCGGCACCGGTTCCTCGCCGACTGGGACCTGCTCTGGGAGAGCGGCGAGGACGCGCAGCTCGACAGCCTGCGCAGCGCGGTGGACCTCCTGGTGCGGGCGGCGGAGAGCGCCACCGGTGAGCGACTCGGCCAGGACGACAGGGCCACGCTGCGCCGTGCGGTCCTCCAGGTCGTCTCCCAGCTCGGTACGGGCACACCGGCCGAGGCGGCGGCACCCGACGGCAGCGAGTGGGTGACGGGGCTGTCCGAGGAGCTGTGCGGCGAGGAGCGGTGGACCTGGCGGCCGCGCGAGCTGGCCACGCTCCTGCACATCGCCGGGCTCCTCGCCATCGACCCGCGGATGCTCGACGGCGTCCTCATCGACCATCTCGGCCCCCGTGAGCCGACGCAGATCCGGCCGCAGGGGATCGTCGGCGAGATCAGGGCCAACAAGGGGTTCGGCATCAGCTGCGACGCCGAGTCCCCGGAGGCCGCGGCGTCCGGTACCCGGTGGCTGCTGGTCTTCAAGTGCGGCAGCGCGGCGCTGTACACCGCCCTGGACCGCCTCGCGGTCCGGATCGCCGCGGTGTCCCAGGCGGCCCGCCGTACCCATGGCACCCTGCGCCCGAGCGACCTTCTCTTCGGCCTGCCGCAGGTGGTGAAGACCGACGGCCTGCTGCCGAAGAACCGCGCCTTCGACAAGCCGCCGCCCCGCTTCCAGCTGGCCGAGGACGAGGTCAAGCCGCTCATCATGGGCACCCAGCTGTACGGCGACCGGATGCTGGCCGTGCGGGAGCTGTACCAGAACGCCCTCGACGCCTGCCGGGTCCGGCAGGCCCGGCGGCGCTACGCCGACTGTGACCGGTGGGCGGGCTCGGAGCCGGAACAGGCGCAACTGGCCGGCTCCAGCATCGAGTTCACACAGGGCTTCGACGAGGCCACCGGCCGGATGTACATCCAGTGCGAGGACAACGGCGTCGGTATGACGGCCGAGGAGCTGCGCGATCTCTTCGCCCAGGCCGGCCGCCGCTCGGAGCAGTCCTCGGCCCGGATGCGCGAGATGCGCCGGTGGCGCCGCAAGGGCATCACCACCGAGCTGAACAGCCGGTTCGGCATCGGGGTGTTCAGCTACTTCATGCTGGCCGAAGAGGTCGAGGTGATCACCCGGCCGGTGGGGATGTCGGGCGGGGCGACGGCTCGCGACGGCGGCTACCGGGCCAGTGTCACCGCCGGTTCGGGGCTGATGCACCTGAGCCGGGAGGAGAAGGAGCTGGAGGGGGGCGGCACCAGGGTCCGGCTGTACGTCCACGACGAGCCCGACGGGCAGAGCGGACGGCAGCCGTCCGTCATCCAGGCGCTGCGCGGGTTCCTGTGGTGCAGTCCGGTGAAGGTGACCGCCACCGAGTTCCAGGGCGAGCCCGTCGTCTGGCGGCAGGGCGAGCTGTACGGCGACTCCAGGCTGCCCACCCGCCACTTCCAGGCCGCCGAGGACATCTGGTGGGTGGACGGACCGGGCCTGCTGCTGGCCGACGGGCTGTTCGTCGAGGAGGCCGACCGCCCGTTCGGGTATGTGGTGAACCTGCGGGGCAGACACCGGCCGAAGCTGAGCGTGGACCGCAACCGGATCCTCGGGTACGACAAGGAGCGTCTGCAAGGCGACCTCGAGGACGCCGTGCCCGAGCTGGTCCGCTCGGCCTGGAGTCCCTTCCCGCTGGAATGGCTCTGGGAGCTCACGAACAGTCAGCCGCTGCTCGGGCAGATGGTCGTCGGCCAGCTGCTGGAGAGCGATGCGCCCCTGGCGCTTCCCGAAGGTTTCGACTGGAGGAGCCGGGCCCAGACCCAGGCCCACCGCACGCTGCGGGATGTCGGATGCTTCCCCCTCGACAAGGGGGTCCGCAGCGGGAGCGCGCGTCGGGCCAAGGGGCGGACGGACCTGTTCACGGCCTGGCGCGAGAGCGCCCTGGGAATCGGCCGGAGCAACCGTCCGTTGGAAGAAGGGGCGGTCCTCCCGGCCCCCCAGCCGTTCGACGCGCTTGTGTTCAGATCTCATCCGACCGGCTCCTGGGGCACCGTGCTGCGAGCCGCCGCGGACTCCGGGCGCTCACTGCGGGAGGCGGTGCGTCAGCTGCGCCGGTACGCCATCGTGGGCGTGCCCGTCCCGGAGGTGACGGACGTGCGGGCGCTGGACGAGATCGTGCCGGACCGTTCGATGGCCGACCTCTACGGGGCGTACCGGGACGCGGAGCGGAGAGGTCTGGAAGGCCAACCCGGTGTCCGGACAGCGTTGGTGCGGGTGTCGGAGATGCGCCAGGTTAGTCTGGGCGCACTGGTCGAACCGTGCGTGCAGTTGTCCCGGCTCGAACCGTCGGTCCAGGCGCCCATGGACCTTCAGGGACTCGGATCCCATGTCGTGGGTACCCGGGAACGGCACGTTCTCGTGGACGACGAGGCAGGCCTGTCGAATACGAGTACGAGCCCTCCCCTGGCGTTCGACGGCCAGCCTTCGTCCGCCCAACTCGTGCGGCCGTTCGACATCGCCTGGCGGGCCTGGCAGCTCGGCATTCCCCCAGCGGAGATCGAGGCCGTGGTGCGCCGGTTCGAACCCCTCGGCTTCCGGCTCACCGGTCCGGACCTCGTGCACCCTCTGGACCGTGCCCAGCTCGCCGCGGTCAGCAGAGATCTGGACGGGGACAGGTTCCCTCTCGCCCCGGGCCCGATCGGTCTGTGGCACCTGGTGCGGCTTGCCGCGAGCCGTGCGGAGACGGTGGGGGACTCCGCGAGGTGGCTCGGCGGCTGGGCCGGGGAACTGGGTTTCCAGGTGCCGGATCCAGGATCCCTGGCGGATTTCCGCCCACCCGCGTGGTGCGAGGCACTCCCCCCCGAGCAGAGCGCCGACAACGAGGGCGGTGTGTCCCGGGCGCGTCCGCTGACCACCTGGGCGGTGCTGCGCGCACTCGGTGACCTGGACGAACCGTCCTCGCTGGTGGAGAACGTCGCCGCGATCGAGACCCTGGTGGATGCGGGACTGGTCGAGCGTCGTGCGGTCGACGCGGCGCGTGCCTGGCTGTCCACGGGCCGGCCCGGCCGGCCCCGGGAGGTCTCGGAGAACACGTGGGTGATGCCCGTGACCGACTCCGGGGCCGTGCCGACAGTGCTGTCCCCGTCGGTCACGCAGAGAGGCCGGGTCGATCCGGTCTATCTGATGGGGCTCGCGGCGTCGCACAGCGCGCGTCTCGGTGACCTAGCCGGACGACTGCGCCGCCGCCTGGCCGTGTACGGCCTGGAGGTGTGCGACGTACCGGAGGAGGCCGCCCGCCAGCGGCCGAGCCCCTCGGTCTTCACCGTACTGTCCCACCGGGGGGAGTGGCGCAAGCACATCTGGCTGGCTGATCTGATCCTCCTGGCGGACACGGAGATGGTCGACCTCCCGACCGCCGCCGCCACGGTGAACGCCTACCGGTCCCTGGGCGCCCCCACCGTCCCGGTGCCGGACGGTTTCGCGCCCCCGGACCGGCCGCAGAAGCGCGACGTGGCCGCCGAGTACGCCCTCATGCAGCCGGACCTGGAGGAGTCGTGGACCCTGACCCCCCTCGCCCTGGTCATCGCGGCCGGCCGGCTCGGCCTCGCGCTGCCGCAGGCGTACCGCAGGCTCCGGCAGTTCGAGGCGGTCGGGCTCGACATCCCCTTCCCCGAGCCCGTCATCACCCGCATCCCCGACTGGCGGGACGTCGTCATCCTCACCGCCCGGCTCACCGGCCGGGAACCGGCACTGTCCGGTGACCTCACCGAGGACCAGGTGCTCCTGGCGTCCGAGGAGACGGACCTGACCGCCGACGACGTCCGCGAGCGGCTCGGGGACTACGCGCCCCTGTTCGGCTTCCGCCTGCCCCCGTACGAAGGGAAGTGATGTGCCGCACCTGTCCAAGGACTACGAGGTCAAGAATCTGCCGGACCAGGAGAACGGGTTCTCCTGGAACCTGACCGGTGAGTCGCTCAGCGTCTTCGGCGCCTGCCCGGAGTGCGCCGGGGAGATGGAGCAGCCGGTCCCGCACGTGATCCCGGGCGCCGTGGCGAAGGGTCGGCCCCGCGGCGGCGCCTCGGCCGACGAGGTCCCCGGGCGGGTCTACATGCAGTGCGCCTGCGCGTACCCCCATCGGGGAGACGCCGACGAGACCGGGGGCTGCGGCGCGGCCTGGACGGCGGTCCGATCCGCGGGCGGGACTTCGTGACCACACCCAGGAGATACGCCCCCCGGCAACTGCGGCGCGCCCATCAGCGGCTCCAGGCGATGACGGAGACCCAACTGGAGATCGCGCGCGGACAGGCCGAGGGCTGGCGGAACTTCCTCACCGCCGCCACCGGCCTGCTGGCCGCGGTGCTGGTCCTCAAGGGCCGCGAGAACGTGGCCGAACTCCCCTCCGGATACCGGCTGACGGTGCTGCTGCTGGTGGCGGCCGGGCTGCTGTCGCTGCTCCTGGCCACCTTTCTCGCGGTGCGGGCCGTCCACGGCAAACCCGGCTTCGAGCTGAAGTACGTGGATGCCGAGAAGCTGCTCGACTGGGAGCGGGAGGAGAGGAACCGCATCGCGCGGCTGATCCGCCGGGCGTGCTGGGCGACCCTGCTCGGCGTCCTGGCGACGGCGGCCGGGATCATGGTCACCTGGGTGGCCCCGGGGCCGGACGACCCGGCGGCGACGGTCGTGGTCCACACACGTGGGGCATCGGTGTGCGGCGAGCTCCTCGCCACCGACGGATCCGGCGTCACGGTCAGGGTGAAGACCGGGAAGGACCCGGACGCCGCCACGACGATCCGGCATCTCGACTGGCGGAACGGCGCGGTGAGCGTGGCTCCGGTCGACCGGTGCTCCTGAGGGCGCCCGCGGGGCCGGGCCGTCAGCAGCCGGTGTCCGGGACCAGGGGGACGACCTGCACGCGGCTGTGGTCGTCGGCGCCCAGGACGCGGTCGTAGTCCACGCGGGCCACGCGGACCCACAGGTCGTCCTGTGTGCGGTCGCCGTTCACGTCGTCCAGGCGGACGCACCAGCGTTCCGGGCGCAGTTCCCTGCGGTACGTCTCGGTGCCGCTCGGCACCTTGCGGCAGTCGCGGGAGTGCTCGGTGGTGTACCAGGTGCGGGTCCGGCGGTGGCTGCCGGAGCCGGAGGTCGAGGTGTGGCTGACCCGGCGGGTGCTGGTCGTGCAGTGCCTGACCAGGTGCGGGCGGGTGGCCCGGGTGGTCTTCCGGGTGATGTGGCGGACCGTGTCCTTGAGACCGTGGACGGGGTTCGGGCTCGGGGCGGGGGCGGTGGTGACGGCGCTCGCGGGCGCCGCGCCCGGGGCGGTCGAGTCGCCTCCCTTGCCGCCGCACGCGGTGAGTGCGGCCAGCAGGGCCGCCGCCACCGCGGTCATGGTCAGTCTCAGGCTTCTGTCGGACATGGTTCTCCCCCGTTGATCGGACGCGCAGCGTAGCCGATCGGCCCACGGGCTTCCCCGTCCGGCCGTTCCGGCACCCGGTGGGTCAGCCGAGGCAGACCAGCACCAGGCAGAGCTGGTGGGACGTGGTCGACGCCGGGTCCGGGGCCGACGCGGAGGTGCCGCCGCCGGAGGTGCCGGAGCTGCTTGAGCTGCCCGACGTGTGGGCGGGCGCCGGCTGTGCCGCCGTACCGGACGTGCCCGAAGTCCCGGAGGAGCCGGAGGTACCGGAGGCGCCGGAGGCGCCGGTGGTCGTGCCGGACGAGGACGGCGCGGCGCTCTGGGCCTGCGGGGCGGCCGGGGCGGCCGGATGGGCGGCCACGGCAGCGGTGTGCGTGCCGGGGGCCTGCCGCGGCGTCTGCGGCGTGGCCGCGAGGATCTGCTGCCGCGGGACGTTCACGGCAGCCGTCCGTGCCGTCGGGGTGGCGGGCGTGTGCCGGTGGTGCGGGGTGGCGGGCGGGGTAGGCGTGGACGCCGGCCGGTCGGGTGCGGCCGGCGGCTCGCCGGTCAGGCCCATGGTGCGGTTGTCCGGTGCGGTGGCCGCCTGGGCCCGGTCACCGGAGCCGCGGTCCAGCGAGGCGAGGGTCAGGCCGCCGCCTACCAGGGCCACGGCGGTCGCCACCACGGCCCGGCGCTGGCTCTTCTTCCAGCGGGCGCGCTGACGGCGCCGGGCGGCGCGTCCCCGCGCGGCGGGCGGCGCGTCCGTGACGTCGGCGGCCGGGGTGAACGGGATCTCCGCGGCCGGGGTCGACGCGGTGCCGGGGTGCGGCGCGTCCGTGGCCTCGGCGGCCGGTGCCTCGGCGGGCGGCAGCGCGGCGGCCGCCTGGGCGCCGAACCAGCCCTGGCCGGCGAGCGGTGCCGAGGGTTCCGGCCGGCCGGCGTTCGCGACGGGCCCCTCGGTGCCGAACCTGTGAACGCCGAGGCCGTCCGCGCTGTAGCCGTCCGTGCCGGGCGGGGCGATGTCGGGGGCGTAGGCGCCGCACCCGGGACAGACCAGGGCGCCGTTGAGGTGTCGGCGGCACGAGGAGCAGTAGTCCATCGGTGTCTTCCTGGGTCCAGGGGGGCGGGCGAGCAGTCACGCTAACGAGCCTTTCGAAAGGCTGTGTGTAGCCCGTGTGGCACTCCTGCACAGATTCGTGAGGGTCTTTTCCCGTGTCCCGGCGAGGTCCGGCCGGGGCCGTCGGCATAGTGGCGGGCGGCTGCGTACCGGACCGGCAGGAGGAGACGCATGCTCGGCACACAGTTCCGCACCGGATCGCCCATCTGGATCGACCTGGGCAGCCCCGACACGGCCACGGCCGCGGCCTTCTACGGCGCCGTCTTCGGCTGGGATTTCGCCTCCGCCGGCCCGGACACGGGCGGCTACGGCTTCTTCCGGAAGGGCGGCGCCACGGTGGCCGCCCTCGGCCCGCTGACCGAGCCGGGAGCGAGGTCCGCCTGGACGACGTACTTCCGGGCCGACGACGCCCGGGCCACCGCGCGGGCCGTGGCCGCCGCCGGCGGTACGGTGCGCGTCGCGCCCGTGAGCCTGGGCGAGAGCACCTTCGCCCAGCTCACCGACCCGCAGGGCACGCAGTTCGCCGTGCTCCAGTCCGCGCAGGGCCTGCAGCGGGCGTCGGAGGACGACACCCTGGTGTGGGTGGAGCTGCACGTCGGCGACCCGCAGGCGGCCATCGCCTTCTACCGCGGGCTGTTCGGCTGGCGCGCCCAGGAGATGCAGGCGCCCGGCATGACGTACCAGGTGCTCAGCATCGGCGAGGGCGACCAGCAGGAGGGTTCCTTCGGCGGTGTGGCCCCGCTGCAGGACGGCGGGCAGGACGCGCGCTGGGTGCCTTACTTCGCCGTGGCCGACACGGACACGATCGTCGCCGCGGTGGGCGACAACGGCGGCACGGTGCTGATGCCGGCCGCGAACGTCCCCGGCGTCGGCCGTATCGCCTGGCTGGCCGATCCCGCCCAGGCGGTGTTCGCCGTGCTCAGGCCGGACCCGCGCCAGATGTGAACGTCCCGCGTCGAGGCCCTGGCCGGGGGCCGGCGAGGCGTGGTCCTCGGCCTTAGGTCGAAGTGCACCCGGCCGTCCTGCACCGAGGTGACGGTGACCGTCACGCCCAGCGTGCTGCCGTCGTCCGCCGGTCAAGTAGCTTGCGAACTCGCCCGGATCACCTCACCCACCGGAGAGTCGCCCATGCCCCACCAGGCGCCGTACCTCGCCGTGGCCGACGCGCTGCGCGTACGGGTGCTCGCGGGAGAGTGGGAGATCGGCAGGCGCCTGCCGTCCCGGGCGCGGCTCGCCGAGGAGTACGGCGTCGGAGTCCTGGGCCGCGTCCTGGGCTCGGCGTTCGGCGCGGCGGCCACCCTGTGGATCGGCGCGGCCGGCATGACGCTGAGCTTCCTGCCGGCCTTCCTCTCACCGCTGCGGGCGCTGCGCACCACGCGTCCGTCGCCGGCTACGACCGGGTAGCCGTCCCGCAGGCCGTGCCGTCGTCGCCCCGCGTGCCGGCTCGGACCGCTGTGCTGCGGTCGTACGGGTCGATGGTCGGGCCGTCGTCCGGGCTCGCGGACGCGTGTCCGGCGCCGAACCCGGGGCTGAGATAGCCGGTGTAGGTGCCGCAGCCGCCGTTGGTGGTGTCCGTCTTGTAGGAGAGCAGCGAGAACGTCCCCGGCTCGGTGATCACCTTCGCCGGGTCGTCCCAGCTCATGACGATCTCCCGGCGCACGATGGTGCGTTCGACGTCGTCGCTTCCCGCCGCCGCGCGCACGACCGGGTAGACGAAGGTGACATCGGCCGTCACCTCGACCGCGCCGCGCTTGCCCTCCCGGTAGGTGATCCGGCCCCGGGTCTTGACGACGTCCCCGACGAGCCGGACCTTCGCCTTGTCGAACCGGCTGAACAGCAGCAGCGGGTCGTTCGTGCGGCTGGGCGCGCGGAACGCGGCCGCCAGGTAGTCCCGGACGTCCCGCTGGTGGGGGTTGACCAGCGCGATCGCCTTCGCCGGCCGCTTCCCGCCCAGCACCGCGGCATCCAGGCCGGCCTCGGCGAGGAAGTTGCGGCTGCGGCCGAGGGCCTGCGCGACCTGTGCCTTGCTCATCCAGCCGGTCGCCCGTGCCGCGGGCATGCCGATCCCCGCCGTCCCGTCACCCCAGTGCGCCGCGGGGGATCCCCGGAACGGCTGGGCCACGGTGGGCCGCTGGTCCGCCCCTTCGGCCGGCGGCGCCTGGTCCGGACGCCTGGACTCCACGGCGAGCGGCGTGCCCCTCCCGTCCCCGCCGCCGCCCCCGAACCATCCGGTCACCCGCCCCGGGGCCAGCGCCACGGCCAGCAGGCCAGCCGCGACCAGCAGACCGACCACGTACCGGCCCTTGCCGCCCCGCCGCCGGGCAGGTTCGTGACCGCGCCAGGCGTCCGGCCTGCCGGGTTCCTCCCGCAGCCGCCGGGCCACCATCCGGGCCCGGGCCGACGGCTCCTTGGGCGCGTCCCGGGTTCCGTCCTCGGCCTCCCGCAGGAAGCGCTCCCACTCCTCGTCCGATATGGACTGCCCGCCCTCACCCACGACGAACTCCGCCCCTCACCCGGCCCGTTCGGCCCCTCCCCAGGGCCGCTCACAGGCCCGCATCATCACACAGCCCGGCCCGTCGCCCGCCGTCGTCCGGGGGCGCCCGGAACAATCCGGGCGTACAGCGCGCTGTTCCCGGTGTCCGAGTGGACGGAGCCGGCCGGCGAAGGAGCGTGAGACCGATGGCGATGGCGGGTACGACGCGTACCGCGGGAGACGACCGTCTGGACCCCCCTGTCGTGACCAGGTGCGGCCGCAGGATAGCCGTGCGGTGCCTGTGGCTCGGGCGTCCCGACCGTCCCGTCGGCCGGATCACGCTCGACGTGGGCGAGGACCAGGGCGGCGAGCCGGGAGTCTGGGCGGCACTCACCCCCGAGGAGGCCCGCGGCCTGGCCCGCCTCCTGCTGCACCAGGCCGGAGCGGCCGAACAGGCCGCCACCGGCCGCCCGTAGCCCGGCCCGGGCGCGGAGGGGGGCCGTAGCCCGGCCGAGGCCTCGCCGTGCGGGTTAGGATCCGGGCCATGGTCCTGACCGCGCACGACGTCGACCGGTTCGAGGCGTCCAGGCCCCGGCTGGAGGCCATCGCCTACCGCCTCCTCGGCTCGGCGAGCGAGGCGGAGGACGCCGTGCAGGACACGTTCCTGCGCTGGCAGACCGCGGACGTCGAGCGCATCGAGGTGCCCGAGGCCTGGCTGACGAAGGTCCTCACCAACCTGTGCCTCAACCAGCTCACCTCGGCCCGCGCCCGGCGCGAGACCTACGTGGGCCACTGGCTCCCCGAGCCGCTGCTCGCCGGGGACCCGATGCTCGGGCCGGCCGACACGGCCGAACAGCGCGAATCGCTGTCGTACGCGGTCATGGCCGTGCTGGAGCGGCTGTCCCCGGGCGAGCGGGCCGTGTACGTCCTGCGGGAGGCGTTCGGCTACCCGCACCGGGAGATCGCCGAGATCCTCGGCCTCACCGAGGCCACCAGCCAGCAGACCTTCCACCGCGCCAAGAAGCGCGTCGCGGACGGCAGGGCCCGCGCCGAGATCAGCGAGGCCGCCGCCCGGCGGGTCATCGACGAGTTCCTCGCGGCCGCCACCAGCGGCCGGACCGAGCCGCTCGTACGGCTGCTCACCCAGGACGCCATCGCGATCGGCGACGGCGGCGGGAAGGTCCCGGCCCGCGCCAGGGCGTTCGAGGGCGCCCTCGCGGTCGCCACGTTCATGCGGGGGCTGTTCAAGCCGAACAAGGCCAAGCGCGCCCTTATCGGCGGCTCGCCCGCGCTGCACGCCACGACCGCCAACGGCGGCCCCGCCCTGGTGGCGGTCCTCGACGGCCGGATCGTCGGCGTCATGTGCCTGGAGATCACCCCCGAGGGCATCGCCGCGTTCCGTAACCAGGTCAACCCCGACAAGCTCGTGCGCGCGACCCGGCGGTGGGCGGCCACCGACCACGGAGAACCCCTGCTCGACGCCTTCTGAACATGATGTGAGCTGCTTCACATCGCCTTCCTGTCAGGAAACGGCGGGCCGCCCGGTTCAAGGGGCGAATCCGCTGAAGCGAATCCGCAGGAGACAGGAGCAGGGACATGCAGCAGCACCGCATCGTCGTCCTCGGGGCCGGGTACACCGGAGCCATCGCCGCCGGGCGCCTGGCCCGGCGGCTGCACCGCGAGGACGTCACCGTCACGCTCGTCAACGCCGAGCCCGACTTCGTCGAGCGCGTCCGCATGCACCAGCTCGCGGCCGGCCAGGACCTCAGGCCCCGGCCCTTCAGCGAGATGTTCGCGGGCACCGGCGTGGAACTGAGGCTGGCGAAGGTCACCGGTGTCGACGTCGACCGCAGGAGCGTCACCGTCCACCGTACCGACGGCGCCGGACGGGCGGAGGAACTGCCGTACGACACCCTGGTGTACGCCCTCGGCAGCGGCTGGGACGACCAGGGCGTCCCCGGCACCGCCGAGCACGCCGAGCAGCTCGCGAGCCGCCCCGGAGCGCTCCGGCTGCGCGAGCGCCTGGCCGGCCTGGCCGCCGGAGCGCCCGTGGTCGTGGTCGGCGGCGGCCTCACCGGCGTGGAGGCGGCGACCGAGATCGCCGAGTCCCGTCCGGACCTCGACGTCGCCCTCGTCGCCCGCGCCGGCCTCGGCGAGTGGCTCTCCCCGAAGGGCCGCGGGCACCTGCGGAAGGTCTTCGGCAGGCTCGGCATCACCGCGCACGAACACGCCGTCGTCACCGCCGTCGGCTCCGACCGTGTCAGCACCGCCGGGGGCGGCACGATCCCCGCCGCGGTCACCGTGTGGACGACCGGATTCGCGGTCCACCCGATCGCGCGGGCCACGACCCTGGAGGTCACCGGCTCGGGCCAGATCGTGGTCGACCGGACCATGCGCTCGGTCTCGCACCCGGACGTGTACGCCGTCGGCGACGCGGCCATGGTGACGGGCCCCGGCGACAAGCCGCTGCGGATGTCGTGCGCCTCGGGCGTCCCCACCGCCTGGCAGGCGGCCGACGCCATCGCGGCGCGCCTGACCGGCGGCAAGCTCCCGGAGGTGCCGATCCGCTACTTCAACCAGTGCATCTCGCTGGGGCGCAGGGAAGGCCTGATCCAGTACGTCACCGCCGACGACCGCGCCGTCCGGGCCGCCCTGACGGGACGGCTCGCCGCCTTCTACAAGGAACTGGTCTGCAAGGGCGCGGCCTGGGGCGTCGCGAACCCGACGATGGGACTGCCGGCCCGGCGCCGGCGCGTGGCCCACCGGCCGGCCCAGACCCCCTCCCCGGCCGAGGCCACGGCCTGACCGGCCACGGCCGGCGGAACGGGCGCCCTCGCGGGGGCCCTTCGCCGGCAGCCGGCTCGGCGTGGCGATGCCCCGAACGCACCGAGCCGCCGCGGCGCCCCCCGAGCCGGTCGCCCGACCGGGACGTCCGCCGCGGGTGGTCCGGGGCCGGCGCCCTCGAAACCGGGGGCCGGCCCCGGGGCGTCCTCGTCCGTATGACGGAGACCCGGATCAGCGTCCGTCCGGCCCGTGAGGAGGAGGCCGCGGTCCTCGCCGCGCTGCACACCCGCACGGCGTACTACACGGCGGGCGGCCTGCCGGCGACAGAGCTGGACACCGCGGCGCGGATCCTCCCCTACTGGGAGCGCGCGGTCGCCGAAGGCCGGGTGTGTGTCGCCGCCGCGTCCGAGGGCCGCGCGGTCGGCTTTCTCATGTCCGGGCCGCCGAAGTTCGACGACGTCGACGCCGCTTCGGTGCGGGAGCTGCAGCAGATCGGCGTCGAACCGGACGCCTGGGGACACGGCGTCGGCGGCCTGTTGCACGAGGCGTTCGTACGGCGGCTGCACGCGGACGGGCTCAGCGACGCGGTCCTGGAGTGCTGGGCGGCCAACGCGCGGGCGCAGGCGTTCCACGCCCGGCACGGCTGGCGTCCGGACGGCTGCCGCCGCCCGGGGTCGCTCGGCCGTGACCACGTCCGGCTGCGGACGACCGTTCGCCCGGGGCGGTAGGCCGGCCCTGCCGCCCGGCTATCCGGACCGCAGGCCGGTCAGGTCGTCCAGTTCGGCGGCGAAGAGCTGAGCGGGGTCGAATCCCATCCCGGTGAAGTGGCCGGCGAGTTCGAGGGACAGGGCGCCGTGCAGCCGGGTCCAGAAGGCCAGGGCCCGGCGGAGGACCGCGGGCGGGGCGGGATGGCCGTCCGCCCAGTCGCGGTGGCCTTCGAGGTGCGCGTCGAACGGAATGGCCGGGGCCGGGCCGTCGGACGGCAGGGCGGCACAGGCGTCCAGGAGGGTCGCCATGATCTCGGACGCGATCGCGGTGATGTCGTCGGGCGCGTGGTAGCCGGGGACGGGCGTGCCGTAGACGAGGAAGTAGCGCTGGGGGTCCTCCAGGGCCCATCCCCGCAGGGCGTGCGCCAGCGCGGCCACGTCGGCACCGTCCTGTGAGGCCGCGCCGAAGGTGTCGGCGAGGCTGCGGTACGCGTCCCTGACGAGCTCGGTGATCAGCTCGTCACGACCGTCGAAGTACCGGTACAGCGCGGGCCCGCTCATGCCCATCCGCTTGGCGATCGCGTTGAGGGAGAGCGCGGACGCGCCCGCCGAGGCGATCTGCTCCCACGCACGTTCCTTGATCTCCGCGCGTACCTGGGCGCGGTACCGCTCGCGCGGGGACTTCGCTTCCGAACTCACCATGGTTAGAGGTTATCACTGAAGTTATTGACATTCCCGTGCTGGTGGAGTTACAACTTCTAACGAACAAGAGAGCAAGTAACAAGCCGGAGCGGCAGCGGAGGTCGTCATGCACACCGAAGAACTCGTCGAGGTCGTCCTCCCGGGCAAGGTGGAGCCCGAGGGACTCCGGATCCGGCGCGGGGCGGTCCCGGCCCCGCGCCCCGGCCAGGTCGTGATCCGGATGGAGGCGACCGGCGTGTCCTTCGCCGAGCAGCAGATGCGCCGAGGCCGCTACTACGACCAGCCGCCGTTCCCCTTCGTGCCCGGCTACGACCTCGTCGGCACGGTGCTGGCGACCGGTGAGGGCGTCGAGCCGGGCCTGGCCGGCACCCGGGTGGCCGCGCTGGTCAAGGTCGGCGGCTGGGCCAGCCATGTGCTCGTCGACGCGGCGGACGTGGTGCCGGTGCCCGACGGGATCGGCGCCGCTCAGGCGGAGACCCTCGTCGTCAACGGCATCACCGCCTGGCAGATGCTGCACCGCAAGGCCCGCGTCCGCGCCGGACACACGGTCGTGGTGTACGGCGCCAACGGCGGCGTCGGCTCGGTCCTGGTCCAGCTCGCCCAGGCCGCGGGGGCCCGCGTGATCGGCACGGCGTCCGTACGCCACCACGACGCCCTGCGGGAGCGGGGAGTCGTCCCCGTCGACTACCGCGCCGACGACGTCGCCGCACGCATCCGGGCCCTCGCCCCCCGCGGCGTGGACGCCGTCTTCGACCACGTCGGCGGTCACGGCATCGTCGACTCCTGGCGCCTGCTCGCCCCCGGCGGCACGCTCGTCTCGTACGGCAGCGCCTCCACCCGTGACGCCGAGGGCTCCAAGCAGTGGTCCGTACTGAAACTCCTCGGCCGGGTATGGCTGTGGAACGCCCTGCCCAATCGCCGCCGCGCCTTCTTCTTCAACGTCTGGGCCGGCCGGGCCCTGGCCAGGAACCGGTTCCGCGCCCGGCTCCGCGCCGACCTCACCCAGGTCTTCGCGGCCCTCCAGCGCGGAGAGGTCACCGCCCAGATCGCCGCCCAACTGCCGCTCACCCGCGCCGCGGACGCCTTGCGGCTGGCCGAGTCCGGCACCGTGGCCGGAAAGGTCGTACTGAACCCGTAGCCGGCACCCGACCGGTGGCCCCGAAGGGACCCCGGCGAGTGGGTGACCCCCGGTGCCCCCGGATGGCGCCACCGGAAGAGCGCCGCGGTGCAGGTCGGATTAGCCTCCGAGATGAGCGCTGAATGGATCTTTGTCACGGTGCGCTCCACTCGCCCCAAGGAGGAGAAATGCGCAAGCTCTCCAAGGCCGCTGTCGCGGCCGCGGTCATCGCTAGCGTGAGCTTCATAGCCACCGGCACGGCCACCGCGCAAGCCGCGGTACCCATGTATGGCGGCGGTGGGTGCAAGTCGCACGACCTGGATCTCGACATCCTCGGTGAGGTGGGCATCGCCAACGGCCTGCTCGGCAACCTGGCCAACGGTGAGGGCAGTCCAGGTGCGCAGTTCACCCATGTCGGTTCCGACTGCGGCCACGATCGGTAGCCGGGGCACCTGGCTCACCGCATCGGGTCCCGGCACCCGGGCCACCGGCCCGTCGCCCGTCCGGCCGTCACGGCCGTTTGTCTTCGTGTGAGAAGTGGATGCCAAAGGCCCCGGACCGAACCCGGCCCGGGGCCTTTGCGTGGCCGCCGGCGCCCTGCTGGAGGAGGGCCCGTGCGCTCAGCAGGTCACCCGGTCAGCCCCTCAGCGCCGCGAGCTCCGCGTTGGCGCGCTCGGTGACCAGGGCGAGGACGCGGCCGGCGGCGGCCAGGTCCGCCGCGGGTATCCCGCCCCAGACGCGGGCGGTGAGAGGGGCGGTCTCGGCGCTGATGGCGGCGATCAGCTCGCGCCCGGCAGCCGTGGGGCGCAGGTGCGCGCCGTCCGCGATGAGCAGCTGCTTGGCCTGCAACTCCTCGACGGTGGCGCGGATGTCGGCCGGATCGGCCTTGAGGGAGGCCCGGACCTGGGTGACGAGATCGTCCGGCGTCTGCGGGGCGTCGGCGGTGACGGCGGCGCGCAGGGCGATCTGCTGCTGGAACGTGGTGCCGTGCCGGGCCAGGACGTGCTCCAGGACGCCTCGGGCGGCGTAGTGGGCCAGGCCGAGGGCACGGGCGTCGGCGACGGCCGCGGTCGTAGCGGCTGCGGTCGTGGTGGATGCGGTGGTGGTCATGGTGTCGTCCCCTGGGTGCTCTCGTCGTTCGGTACGGATGGAGCGAGAGGTGCGTCGAGCAGGGTCGTCAACTCGTCGGTGAAGGCGCGTGTCCGCGGGGCGTCGAGGCCGCCCAGTGGCTCCAGCAGGTTTTCGAGCAGCCGCTGGACCACCGCGATGGCCTGCCCCGTGACGGCCTGCCCCTGCTCGGTGAGGGCGAGTTGCACGGCCCGGGGGTCGCGGGGGTCGCGGGTGCGCTCGATCAGTCCGGCGGACTCCAGGGCCCGCGCCAGCTTCGAGACGTACAGCGCCTCCAGGCCGGTTCGGTCGGCGAGTTGGCGCTGACTGGGCCGCTCGCCGGCGCGCTGCATGCCGTGCAGCGACGCGACCACCGAGTACTGCGCGTGGGTGAGGCCCAGTGGGGCCACCGCGCGATCCACCGCGACGCGCCACTTGTTGGCGAGCCGCCACACCAGGAAGCCGGGCGTGGGGCCCGGAGAACCCTTGCTCATGGCGAATAGAGTACATGGCTACTATATCCATGGCTACTATCTCACCCGGTCTCATGCGCAAGCGCGCCGCCTTTGCCGTCCCCGGTGCCCACGCGGAGACCGTGTACACCTCCAGCACCGGCAGCCTGACGACCACGGTTCCCGCAGCCGAAGACGGCTACTGGCGCTGGAACTTCGCGGGGACCTCCACCACCCCGGCCGTCAAGGCGACCGGTGACTTCGTGGACGTGCAGTAGCCCGGACACCGCTCCCGGCGGCGGACACGCCCACGGCGCTCCCGTGGAGGTACTGGTCCCCGCTTCCTCGCGCTGCCCTCGCTCCCTTCCGGGGGCGAGGGCGGGACCGGTCCGGGCGGCGGGATCAGCCGGCCAGCCGGTTGACGGCAGCGGCGGCGATGCCCTCGATGTAGCCGGGGTCGTCGCTGGGCTGACCGGAGAGCTCGACGATGCCGAACCGGTGACCGCTGCGGATCACCGCGACACCGCCGGTGACCTTGCCGCCGCCGGTGAAGGCCGGATACCAACGGCCCTCGCCGGCCCGGACGGTGATCGCGTGCCCCTTGCCGTAGTGCCAGTGACCGGCCGGCTCGTTCTGGCAGCCGCGGACCAGCGTGTCGAGCCGCTTCTCGTACGAGACGGCCGACGTGTCGCCGGAGACCTCCGCGACGGATTCGGTCAGCGAGACGGCCCTGGTGTCGAACGCCCAGGTCACGTCGGCGTAGGCGGCGGCTTTCCCCTTGGTCAGCGCGCGCATCGTCTCCTCGCCGGAGCACGCCGAGAGAGCCTGCTTCCCGGTCAGGTCCACCGTCGCGCCGACCGGGGCCAGGCCCTGCTGGAAGAAGTCCTCACTCTGCATCAGGTTGCCGGAGCCGAGGCCCGGCGCGGCGGTACGCGCGATGGCCGACCGGCTCGCAGCCCCCGTGTCCGCGCCGGCGGCGGCCGGCTGCGCGCCGATGCCGACCGCGATCAGGGCGGCACCGGCCAGGGCGGCCGCGCCCGCCGTACGGCGGCGACGCGAGGACCTCTTGCGGGCTGCCTGGGTGCCGAGCATCTCGAACATCTCATCTCCTGTCTGGTCGCGACGCGGTTCGCGTCCTCGTACACCTGGGAGATGCCGGCCCCGCGGGAGATGTTGGATGCCGGTCGGCCGCGATCGGTGTGATCCACCTCACCTCCGTCGCCGTCGTTCGAGGCGGTCTCAGAGCTGTGTCACGGCCGCACGGACGATCCGCGTCGTCGCCGCCGTGTCCAGGCAGGCGTCGACCTCCAGGACGCCGAAGTGGGAGCCGTTGCGGAGTACGGCGATGCCTCCACAGGGCTCCTTGCCCCGTGGTGCGGTCCCTTTGGTGTTCAGGTCGCCGTCGTAGGAGCCCATCCAGCTCGCGGTGATACCCGGTGCGACGGTGATCGTGTGCGTCGGCCCGTAGACCCAGTGGCCGGCCGGTTCCTCCTGGCAGGGCACTTCCTCCAGCAGCAGGCGCTGGGCGAAGTTCTGGGCCAGTGCCGGGCTCCTGGCGTCGCCGGCGACCTCGCGCGCGACCTGATCCTCGCCGCGCAACGCCAGCGTGGGGTCGTCGGGGTCCGTGTCCCTGCTCGTGGCGAACCCGCGGAAGTGTGCGTCCGGCCCGCCCAGGGTCTCGTTGAGGGTCTTCTCGCCGGCGCAGACCGCGTCGGCGTACCTGCCGTCGCCGACCCGGTCGCGCACGTAGACGCGGCGGGTGAAGCCGGCCTTCCTGAACGCGGCCGCCGCCAGCAGGTGCCGTTCCGTCATGGGCCCGGCGGCGGGCTTCGGCGGCGGAGAGCCGTCACGCGGCGAGGACGCGGCGGCGCTGGGCGGCGGCGCGGGGGTGGCCGTCGCGGAGCGGGCGGGCAGGACGAACCGGCCGGTCAGCAGGCCGAGTGCGACGGCTGCCGCCAGGATGACGACGATCGTACGAGGCCGCACGGCAGCACCACCCGGCCCTAGTCCGGCTGAAGGGCGAGGCGGTCCCGCATGAAGCGACGGGCCTGATGGATGCGGTCCTTGACCGTGCCCAGGGGCGCGTCGGTGATCTCGGCGACCTGAAGGTAGGTCAGGTCGCCGAGGTCGCGCAGCACGAAGGACTCCACCAGGGCCGGATGCCGCTCCTCGAGCGCGGCCAGCGACTCCATCAGATCCAGCCGGGTTCCGGCGATGACGCTGGTCGTCCGGGGGTCGGTGCCCTCGGGGAGGACCGCGTGGCTGTCCTCCGCGCGCCGGCGCATCGAGCGGTACGTGGACCGGGCGGCGTTCGAGGCGATCACGGTCACCCAGCCGAGGAAGGAGCCCCGCCCGCCGTAGTCGTGCAGATGGGTGCTGATGGACAACAGGGCGTCCTGCGCGGCCTCTTCGGCGTCGGCGTGGTGCGGAAGGAACCTGGAGCAGCGGCGCAGGACCGTGGGGCGGAGCCTGGTGAGGAGGCGGTCCAGGGATCCCCGGTCACCCGCCTGGGCGGACGCCACGAGCTGTGTCAGCTCATCCTCTTCCATCACCCTGAAGCCCCCCGTTCGTGTCCGGCGTTCGCGTCCCACCCGGATCCCCCCGGTCCCACCCGGAGTTCCCCGCCGCATGGCCTCGGGCACAATGCGCCGCATGCAGAAGCTAGGCCGTTATCTCCTTGAGGAGAGGCTGGGAGCCGGTTCGTTCGCCACCGTCTGGAAAGCATACGATCCCGAGCTCGACACGGATGTCGCGGTCAAGGTGCTGGCCGACAACTGGGCGTCGAACGCCGACGTACGACAACGGTTCCTGGCGGAGGCGAGGCTGCTCCGCAGGATCTCCAGCCCCCGCGTCGTACGGGTCCACGACGTCGGCGTGCACGACGACCGGCCCTACTTCGTCATGGACTACGTCCGTGGCGGCACGCTGGCCGAGAAGATCGGGCACTGCCGGCCCGAGGAGGCGCTCCGGCTGGCGGCCGAGGCCGGATACGCCGTCCAGGTGCTCCATGACGCGGGCGTCGTCCACCGCGACGTCAAGCCGTCGAACCTCCTGCTCGACGCCGGCCGCACGCCTCCCGCCGTACTCGTCGCGGACCTCGGCAGCGCGAAGCGGCTGGCCGACGCGTCGGGGCTGACCGTGACCACGGGCACTCCCGCGTACATGGCACCCGAGCAGGCCTTCCAGACCGGCGGGTTCGACGGCCGGGCCGATGTGTACGCCCTCGGTGCCGTCGCGTTCGAACTGCTCACCGGGCAGAAGCCGTTCGGTCCGGGCGGTCGTGCGGTCCCTGCGGCGGAGCGGGCATCCGCGTTGCCGGCGATCCCCCGGGGGCCCGGGGTTCCGAACGGCATCGACGTCCTTCTGCGTGCCGCGCTGGCCGTGGAACCCGGGGACCGACCGCCCACCGCTCGGGCATTCGCGGACGCGCTGCTGTCGCGGGAGGCAGAGGAGTGGGCGCCGGCCGGATCCTCGGGGCCGGCACGCCTTGTGGTCTGGCTCGCGGCGGTCGTCGTGTTCCTGGTGACGGCGCTGCTGACCTGGGCGTCCCGCTGAGCGTGCCTCATGATCACGCCCCGCTCCGAACGCGGGGCGGGGCTCGGGGCCCGGACCCGCCGGCCCCTTCTTCACAGGGCGGAGTCGTCCCACTGGTCGAGGAGGTCCTCGACCGCCTCGGGACCCGGTTCGCCCTGGCCGTCATGGAGCGCCTGTTCGCTCCAGATCACCTTGCCGCGGGCCATGTAGCGGGTGCCCCAGCGCTCGGCGAACTGGCCGACGAGGAACAGGCCGCGGCCGCCCTCGTCGGTGAGGGCGGCCCGCCGCATGTGCGGGGAGGTGCTGCTGCCGTCGGACACCTCGCAGATCAGGCAGCGGTCGTACAGCATGCGGACCCGGACGGGCGGGGAGCCGTAGCGGATGGCATTGGTGATCAGCTCGCTGAGGATCAGCTCGGTGGCGTACCCGATGTCCCGCAGGCCCCAGGCCTCCAGGGTCCGTGCGCAGTCGGCGCGGACCGGTGCCACGGCCGCGGGGTCGGACGGCACGTCCCAGCTGGCGACCCGGTCGGCGGGCAGCAGGCGGGTGCTCGCCACGAGCAGGGCGATGTCGTCGCTGGGCCGGGCGGGCAGCAGCGCGCCGAGGACGTCCGCGCAGGTCTCCTCCGGCGTACGGTCCGCGGCGCCGGTCAGCGCGGCGCGCAACTGCTCAAGGCCCGTGTCGAGGTCCCGGTCACGGTCCTCCACCAGCCCGTCGGTGTACAGCACGATCCGCGATCCCTCGGGCAGAACCAGGTGTGCCGACTCGACCGGCAGGCCGCCGCCCAGGCCGAGGGGCGGGAAGACCGGCACGTCGGGAAACGAGACGGTGCCGTCGGGCAGCACGACGGCGGGTCCTGGATGGCCGGCCCGGGCCACGGTGACCTGGCCGGCGACCGGGTCGTAGACGGCGTACAGGCAGGTGGCTCCGGTGATGCCCGCCCCCGGCTGCTCGCTCGTCCCGTCGCTGTCGATACGGCTCACCAGATCGTCCAGGCGGACCAGCAGCTCGTCCGGGGGCAGGTCGAGTGCGGAGAGGTTGTCCACGGCGGTGCGCAGCCGGCCCATGGTGGCCGCCGCGTGCAGCCCGTGCCCGACCACGTCACCGACGACCAGCGCCACCCGGGCGCCCGGCAGCGGGATGACGTCGAACCAGTCCCCGCCCACCCCGGCCTGCGCGGGCAGATAGCGGTAGGCCACGTCGAGCGCCGTCTGCTCGGGGACACCGCGCGGCAGCAGGCTGCGCTGCAGGGTGACGGCCGTGGTGTGCTCACGCGTGTAGCGGCGGGCGTTGTCGATGGCGAGCGCGGCCCGGGCCACCAGCTCCTCGGCGACCGCCACGTCCTCCTCCTCGAAGGGCTCGGGCCGCTCGGAGCGCCAGAAGCTGGCCACGCCCATGAGGATGCCGCGGGCGCGCAGCGGGATCACCATCATCGAGTGGATGCCGTGTTCGATGATCCGGCGCGCGTTGACGGGGTCCTCCTCCTGCCATCCGGTCAGCGCGGGGAGGTCCGCCTCCAGCACGGGTTCACCGGTGCCGAACCCGATCGCCTGCGGGGTCTCGGCGCCGAAGTCGATGAGCTTGCCGACCGGGTACAGCGGATGCTCCTCGTGGAGGCCGGTGACGGCCGTCCGGAGCATCAGGGTGCCCTGCGGCTCTCCGCCCTGAAGGATCGAGTCGACCAGATCGACGCTGACGTAGTCGGCGAACCGCGGTACCGCGAACCGGGTCAGTTCCTCGGCGGTGCGGACGATGTCGAGCGCGGTCCCGATCCTGGTCGCGGCGTCGTAGAGCAGCCGCAACCGGCGCTCGGCCACGGCGGCCTTGCCGGTGACGGCCTGCAGCTCGGTGGTGTCGCGCAGGGTGACCATGCTGCCGGCGGGACCGCCGTAGGGCGCGGTCGGCCGTACGTTCACCGCGAGCAGGCGTTCGCCGACCGCGTGCACCTCGTCCGTCACCGACCGCCCCGACAGCAGCAGCTCCGTGAGGACCGGTGCGAAGCCCAGGTCGGCGATCCGTCGCCCCTCGGTGCCCGGGGGCAGCCCCAGCAGCCGACGCGACTCGTCGTTGGCGAGCACGAGCCGCCCGTCCTCGTCGACGATGAGCACGCCCTCGCGGGCCGCGTGCAGCACCGCGTCATGGTGGTCGTACATCCGCCGGAGCTCAGCCGGTTCCAGGCCGCGCGTCTGCCGTCGCAGCCGCCGGCTCACGAGCGCCGATCCGCCCGCCACCAGCAGCAGCGCGCCGCCCGCGGCGCCGAACAGGAGCGGCAGCTGCCCGGCCATCCGCTGGTGCACGCTCCTGACCGTGATGCCCACGGCCACCAGCCCGACGACCTTGCCGTGGCCGTCGAAGACGGGGACGGTCGAATCCACGGCCTGGCCGACGGGCGTGCCGAACGTGGAGGTTTTGGGGTGCCCGGCCAGCGCCTCGTCGAAGGTTCCGGTGACGTGCTTGCCGATCAACCGGGGGTCGGGGTGGGTCCACCGGTACCCGGCCGGGCTGAACGCGACGATGTAGTCGACCCCCGACCTCCTGCGCGCCGCCTCCGCCCTCGGCTGCAGCAGCGCACTCGGGTCGGGAGACCGCATCGCGGCGAGCGTGCCCGGAGCGTTCGCGAAGGTCTCGGCGCCGACGAGAGAGCGTTCCCGCGCCTCCTGCACGCCTGCTCCCTGAGCCTGCAGCACCAGGGCCGTGACCGCCGCCACGCCGAACAGGATCAGGAGGGCCAGCTGCAGCACGAACACCTGACCGGCGAGACTGCGGACGCTGAACGGGGAGCGACGAGGTTCGCCCGGGGCGGGCGGGGCCGACCCGGCGCCGGCGGGGTCCGCCCACGCTCTGACTAGGCCGAAACGCCTCTTCACGGTCCATTATTAACACCAGTCGCATGTCCGGGGCCGGGGGTGCGCCCGAACGGGGGGCCGACCGGGACGGCCGCGGGCGAAACGTGCCATTGGCACACCTGTACGGTGAACCAGGGCGTCCGTATGGCTCATTCATTCGAGTCGCATCCCTCGAACGAGGTATCCAGCGTCAACTCTGCTTGACGTGATCAAAAACCTCAGGCTGGCCGCCCTCGCGGTCGCACTCCTCGTCGTGCCCTTCATGGCACCCACTCCGGCCCAAGCGCAGGGCCATGACACCCCGGCGTACACCGTCCCCCTCGCGGCGGCCGTTCATGAACTGCCCGTCGCCGCGGAGGTGCGGGACGGGTACCAGCGCACGAGCTTCAAGCACTGGAACGCGGGCAAGAACCCGTCCGACGGCTGCAACACCCGGGCCGAGGTGCTTCTCGCGGAGGCGATCGACCCACCCCAGGTCCTTCCGGGCTGCAAGCTGTCCGGAGGGCGCTGGTGGTCGTACTACGACTCCAAATGGATCACCTCGGCCGCAGCCCTGGACGTCGACCACATGGTGCCGCTGGCCGAGGCCTGGGACTCCGGGGCGTCGCAGTGGACGGCCGCGCGGCGCGAGGCCTACGCGAACGACCTGGACGTTCCGACCTCCCTCGTCGCCGTCTCGGCGGCCGCGAACCGCAGCAAGGCCGACCAGGACCCGGCCCAGTGGCTGCCGCCCACGGCCGAAGTCACGTGCCGGTACATCTCGGAATGGGTCGGGACCAAACTCCGCTGGGGACTCACCGCGGACGCCGTGGAACTCGAAGCACTCGACCAACTCGCGGGGGCGTGCCCCGGCAGGACCGTGACCTACCAGCCGGTCCCGTAGAACCGCGGCGGCGGAACGGTTCGGCGCCCGTCGGCGTCGTCCCTCTCCGGGGTGCACGGTGGCTGTGCCCCGGAGAGGGGAGACGGGTGGGCACGGGCGGCTTCGCCAAGTGGACAAGGCGGTTCGAGGACGAGCTCGAGCGCAGGCGCACCCAGGGTGACCCGGACTGGGCGCAGCGCCCGACCCTGCATCCGGCGGTGTGGGCCGGCATCCAGCGCTTCCAGGTCGGCGAGGACGGTGACGGCGCCAACCTCGTCGGCAAAGCGGACGAGGCCGGCGACAGCGACTACGCACAGGCGGTGCGCCTCTTCGTCGCCGAGGAGCAGAACCACGCCCGCCTGCTCGCCCGGCTGCTGGCCGCGGGCGGGGTACCGACGCTGAGCGGCCACTGGAGCGACGCGGTCTTCGTACGGCTGCGGCGCCTCATGGGCCTGCGCACGGAACTGCTGGTGCTGATGATCGCGGAAGTGGTGGCACTGCGTTACTACCGGGCACTGCGCGACGGCACCGACGACCCGCTCACCTCGGACGTCGCGGGGCGGATCCTCGCCGACGAGCAGCGCCACGTCCCGTTCCACTGCGAGCGCCTGCACGCCTCCCTGGCGGAGCTGCCGCGCGCCCTGCGCCGCCCGGTGATGACCCTGTGGCGCCTCCTGCTGCTCGCGGTCTCCCTCGTCGTCGCCGTCGACCACGGCCCGGCGCTGCGACAACTCGGCGTCGGCCGCCTGCGCTTCACCGCTGACACGGCCGCCTCGTCCGGTGAGGTCGTCTCCGCGGCCCTGACGCCCCACCCGGACGCCTGGACCGGCGCGCCCCCACTTCGCCGGGGCTAGCGGGGACGAGAACGAACTCGCGCCGATGGGCTCGCGACCGGACTCTTTCGAGGCCTATGGGCTCGCGACCGGACTCTTTCGAGGCCGATGGGCTCGCGACCGGACTCTTTCGAGGCCGATGGGCACGCCACCGGACTCTTTCGAGGCCGGTGGTCAGGTCACCCGTTCACCAGCAGCCGATGGCCGGCGGCCCGGAAGACCCCCACGATGGCGGAGAGGGCCGCGCCCGTCCCAGGGCCGGGCACACCGGTTTCGAGCCGAGCGGCACGGACGGCCCGCTCGGGATCACCGTCTCTCCCCCCGCCGGAGGCCGCAGTGGGACACGCCGTCGGGGACGTGCTGGGCCTGGCCGCGGGTGTCGCGGTCAGCCCCCTGCCGATCGTGGCGATCATCCTCCTCCTGGCCACCCCACGGGGGCGCCTCAACGGACCGCTGTTCGCCCTCGGATGGCTGCTGGGGCTCGCGGCGCTCGGCGCGGTCATGCTGGCCGTGGGCGGAACAGACGGAGCCTCGGACCACAAGCAGCCGGCCACCTGGGTCGGAGCCCTCAAACTCGCGCTGGGCGTACTCCTCGCGGTCTTCGGCGCCCGGCAATGGCGGCGCCGCCCCAAAGACGCCTCCCAGGCACAGCTGCCGAAGTGGATGGCGGCGATCGACCGCTTCACCCCCGTCAAGACGCTCGGCCTGGGGCTGCTGCTCTCGGCGGCCAATCTCAAGAACGCCCCCCTGACCATCGCCGCGGCCGCCTCGATCAGCTCCGCCGGGATCCCCGTGGCACAGCAGATCGGAGCACTCGCGATCTTCGTGGCCATCGCGTCCCTCGGAGTGCTCGCACCACTCGCCGTCTACCTGGTCATGGGCGAACGCGCCCAGGGCATCCTCGCCGACTGGCGGGAGTGGGCCGCGCGGCACAACGTCGCCGTCATGGCCGTCCTGTTCTTCGTGCTCGGCCTCAAACTCCTCGGCGACGGCATCAGCATCCTCGCCGCCTGAGATCCTGAGTCCTCCTGGTCAGCCCATGACGCGCACACATCGCCCGCACCCGGGGAAGCCAGGTGCCCGGGGAAGCCAGAGGTCCGAGGAACGAGGGGTCCGAGGAGCCAGGGGTCCGAGGAGCCAGGGGTCCGGAGAAGCCGGGTGTGCGGGCCCGGCCGCGTTCCACCGATCGGCGCAGTCCGCCCGCGCCCGGCGGGTGGCCCGGCCGCGCGGATGATTCGGTGTCGGCAGGAGCGCCGACAGGAGCAGGAGGTTCCCCCATGGCCCCGGACCCGCCCGCACCCTTCCGTCCCGCGACGGCGCGGCCCCTGTCCGAAGCGGCCTTCCGCGACCTGTACCGCCGGCTGCGGGGCCGGGCACACGACGGTGGGGCGGTACGGCGTGGCGCGCTGGACCGGCTGACGCCGGAGCGGGTCGTGGTGGCGGCCGCCGAGGTCCGGTGCGGGCGCACCGTGTCGCTCGCCGCGACCGTCGAGACCCGGTCCGCACCGGACAGCCCGCAGCCCGCGACTCATCGGATGACGGCTCCCACGCACCAGGAGGAGACCGCCGCACCCGGCCTCGTGTTCGCCCGCGACCGGTTCGCCATGAACGTGCACGGCGACGTCGACAGCCACCTCGACGCGCTGTGTCACGTGATCTTCGACGGCGAGCTGTACGGCGGCGTCCCGTCGAGCACCGTGACACCCGACGGTGCCGGAGCGCTCACCCTCGACCTGGTGCGGGACGGCATCGTCGGCCGCGGTGTCCTGCTGGACCTCCCGCGGCTGCGCGGGCTGCCCTGGCTCGATCCCGGCGACCAGGTGACCGCCGAGGACCTCGCCGCGGCCGAGACCGCCCAGCAGACCTCCGTCGGACCGGGTGACCTGCTGTTCGTGCGGGTGGGGCACCGCCTGCGGCGCCGCACCCTCGGGCCCTGGGACGTGACGCGGGCCCGCGCGGGCCTGCATCCGACGGCGATGGACTTCCTGGCCGAGCGGGGCGTGTCGGTCCTGGGCTCGGACGGCAACAGCGACGCCGCGCCGAGCGCGGTCGCCGAGGTCGGGTTTCCCGTGCATGTGCTGGCCGTCAACGCCCTGGGGCTGCACCTGTTGGACTGGCTGGACTTCGAGGAGCTGGTACCGCTGTGCGAACAGCAGGCGCGCTGGCACTTCCTGTGCGTCATCGCCCCGCTGCGGCTCCCGGCGGCGACCGGCTCCCCGGTGAACCCGATCGCCGTGCTGTGACCGTGCCGGTGCGGCGCCCGCTCCGGGTGCCGCACCCCCGTACGGCGCGTACGTTCGAAGAAAAGGACCCGCACGAACCCGCAACGGGCGCAGACCACGCGAACAAGGACGGTGGTTGCCATGGACGCCCTGCCCGCGTACGACGTCATCGTCATCGGCACCGGTGCCGGTGGCGGCACCCTGGCCCACCGCCTCGCCCCGTCCGGCAAACGGGTACTCGTCCTCGAACGCGGCGACTACCTCCCGCGCGAACGCGACAACTGGGAGTCCACCGCCGTGTTCGTGAAGGCCAAGTACCGGGCCCCGGAGTTCTGGCTGGACCGGCACGGCAACGAGTTCCCGCCCGAGGTGAACTACTACGTCGGCGGGAACACCAAGTTCTACGGCGCGGCGCTGTTCCGGCTGCGCCCCGAGGACTTCGGCGAACTCCGCCACCACGACGGCATCTCCCCGGCCTGGCCCCTCGGTTACGACGATCTGGAGCCGTACTACACCCAGGCGGAGCACCTCTACCTGGTGCACGGCCGGCACGGCGAGGACCCCTGGGAAGGGCCCAGCAGCGCCCAGTACGCCTACCCGCCGGTCGAACACGAGCCGCGCATCGAGCAGTTGAGCCTGGACCTGGAGAAGCAGGGACTGCACCCCTTCCACCTCCCCATCGGGGTCAACCTCACGCAGGACGAGGACGGCCGGGCCACCCACTCCAGCGTCTGCATCCGCTGCAACCGCGTGGACGGTTTCCCCTGCCTGGTCCGCGCCAAGTCCGACGCCCAGGTGATCTGCGTGGAGCCGGCGCTGGAGCACCCGAACGTGGAGATGATCACCAACGCCCGGGTGACCCGGCTGGAGACCGACGCCACCGGACGCAGCGTCACCGGCGTCGTCGCCCAGCTCCCGGGCGAGCGGGAGGCCCGGTTCTCGGCCGACGTCGTGGTCGTGGCGTGCGGGGCCGTCAACTCGGCGGCGCTCCTGCTGGCTTCGGCGAACGACCGGCACCCGCGCGGCCTGGCGAACAGCTCCGACGTGGTCGGGCGGCACTACATGCGCCACAACAACCTGGCGCTGATGGCCGTCTCGAAGGAACCCAACGACACCCAGTTCCAGAAGACCCTCGCCCTGCACGACTGGTACCTGGGCGCGGACGACTGGGAGTACCCGCTCGGGGGGATCCAGATGCTCGGCAAGTCGGACGCCGACCAGATCCACGGTGAGGCCCCGCGCTGGGCCGGAGCGGTCACACCGGACATGCCGTTCGAGGTCCTGGCCCATCACGCCGTCGACTTCTGGCTGTGCGGAGAGGACCTGCCGCGGCCGGACAACCGGGTGACCCTGGAGGACGACGGCCGGATCCGGCTCACCCTCGACGAGGGCAACAACATCGCCGGCCTGCGGCGCCTGCGGCACAAGCTCCAGCACATGCTCGGCCACCTGGGCATGCACGAGCACCGTCTGCTGTCACACAGCATCTACCTGCACAAGGGCATGCCGATCGGCGCCACCGCACACCAGGCGGGCACGGTGCGTTTCGGCACCGACCCGGCGTCCTCGGCCCTGGACCTCAACTGCAAGGCCCACGACCTGGACAACCTCTACGTCGTCGACACCAGCTTCTTCCCGAGCATCGGCGCGGTCAATCCGTCCCTGACGGCCATCGCGAACGCCCTGCGCGTCGGCGACCACCTGCTGGAGCGGCTCGGCTGAGCCTCCGGCACCGCCCGCACCCCGACCGGGCGAACCTCCTGCGCCGGGCAGCGCAACGCGGTTCGCCACGGCATGCCGCCGTCCTTCCCCGGTGCTTGTCTGATGAGCGGACCTCTGGGCGACGGGCCCGGCGGAAGCGGGCACGCAGTGGAGGAGCAGGACATCGTGAGTTCCACCGAGGGCGCACCCCAGAACGTCATCCCCGCCCACCTGCTGAAGGGGCAGAAGGCGCTGGTGACCGGCGCGAACTCCGGCATCGGCCGGGCGACGGCCGTCGCCCTGGGCCGGGCCGGGGCCGATGTCGTGGTCAACTACGTGGCCGGTGCCGAGGAGGCCGAGAAGGTGGTCGAGGAGATCACCGCCCTCGGCGTCCGGGCGGCCGCCTACGAGGCGGACGTCTCCGACGAGCAGCAGGTCGTCGCCATGATGGACCGGATGGTCCAGGAGTTCGGCACGGTCGACATCCTGGTCGCGAACGCGGGGCTGCAGCGGGACGCGCCGGTCACGGAGATGACCCTCGCCCAGTGGCAGAAGGTCCTGGACGTCAACCTCACCGGGCAGTTCCTCTGCGCCCGTGAGGCGACCAAGGAGTTCCTGCGCCGCGGGGTCGTCCCCGAGGTGTCACGCGCCGCCGGAAAGATCATCTGCATGAGTTCGGTGCACCAGATCATCCCCTGGGCCGGGCACGTCAACTATGCCTCGTCCAAGGGCGGCGTAGGGATGATGATGGCGACCCTCGCCCAGGAACTCGCCCCGAAACGGATCCGGGTGAACGCGGTCGCCCCCGGAGCGATCAAGACCCCCATCAACCGCGACGCCTGGGAGACGCCGCAGGCGCAGCAGGACCTCCTGCAGCTGATCCCCTACAAGCGGATCGGCGACCCCGACGACATCGCCCACGCCGTCGTCGGCCTGGCGTCCGACCTCATGGACTACGTCGTGGGCACCACCCTGTACGTCGACGGCGGGATGACGCTCTTCCCGGGCTTCGCCACCGGCGGCTGACCCGGACACCCGCGCCCACCCGCGCCCACCCCGCGTCGGCCACTGGCGCCCCTGGGCGTGGCGCTGCCGCTCATCACGGTCGTCATGCACGGCTACGGTCTGCGCCGCGGCGGCGCGGGTGAGCAGGGAGCGCCCTAGCGCTTTTCGAGAGCCTCGTTCAACGTGATGGCCGAGTCGATGAGGGCGAGATGGGTGAACGCCTGGGGGAAGTTGCCGAGCTGACGGCCCGTCGGGTCGATCTCCTCGGAGTACAGGCCCAGGTGGTTGGCGTACCCCATCATCTTCTCGAACACCAGCCTGGCCCGGTTCGTCCGTCCCGCGCGCGCCAGGGCGTCGACGTACATGAACGTGCACAGGGAGAAGGTGCCCTCCGAGCCGCGCAGGCCGTCGGGCGAGGCACCGGGGTTGTACCGGTAGACCAGGCTGTCGCTGACCAGTTCCTCCTCCATGGCGTCCAGGGTCGCCGACCACATCGGATCCCCCGGGGTGAGGAACCCGACCGTCGCCATGCGCAGCAGCGAGGAGTCCAGGACCTCGCTGCCGTAGTGCTGGACGAAGGCCTGCCGGTCCTCGTTCCAGCCCTTGGCCATGACCTGCTCGTAGACGGCGTCCCGTTCGGCCCGCCAGCGTCCGGCCGCGGACGGCCATCCCTTCGACTCGGCGAGCCGCACCGCGCGGTCGAACGCCACCCACGACATCACCCGCCCGTACGTGAAGTCCTGGCGGCCGCCGCGGGTCTCCCAGATGCCCTCCTCCGCCTGGTCCCAGTGGTCGGCCAGCCATTCCAGGTCCGTCCGCAACGAGGTCCAGCCCCCGTGCCCGACCTGGAAGCCGTGCCGGTGCGCGAAGTAGATGCTGTCCAGCGCCTCACCGTAGATGTCCAGTTGGAGCTGGGTGGCGGCGCCGTTGCCGATCCGTACCGGGGCGGAACCCGCGTAGCCCTCCCAGTGGTCGAGGATCCGCTCGGTCAGATCGGAGGCGCCGTCGACCTTGTACATGATGTTCAGCGGGCCCGTCTCCCCGTCGCTGCCGGCCCGTTCCTTGACCCGGTCGCCCAGCCAGATGATGAACGCCCTGGCCTCCTCCGTGAAACCCAGCCCCAGCAGGGCGTACACGGAGAAAGAGGCGTCCCGGATCCAGGTGAAGCGGTAGTCCCAGTTGCGCTCACCGCCCAGCTGCTCCGGCAGAGCCGCCGTGGGAGCGGCCACCACCGCACCACTGGGGGCGAAGGTCATGAGCTTCAGCGTGATCGCGGATCGCTCCACCGCCTCCCGCCAGCGCCCGGTGTAGCGCGACTGCGCCAGCCAGGAACGCCAGAACGCCGCCGTCTCCTCGAAGAGCCGTTCGTGCTCGTCGCGGCGGACCTCCCTGGGCGGTCCCTCGGCGCCCGTCTCCAGAATCAGCCCGCGCTGCTGTCCGGCCTCCAGGGTCAGCGAGAGGCGCAGGTCGGTTTCCCCGTCCGCCACGAAGTCCGCGAGCCGCTCGTCCTCCGGCTCCCGGATGGGATGCACGGTGAGTTCCGTACCGTCCTTTGCGGCGAACACCGCTCCGTGCGGGCTGATGTGCAACTGGTGTTTCATGAGCCCGTAGTCGAAGCGCGGGGCGATCTCCACATCGAAGGTCATGGTGCCGCGCACACAGCGGACCAGGCGGACCAGCCGGTGCCGGTGCGTGGCCGCCGTACCGGTCACGGGCATGAAATCGACCACCTCCCCGGCGCCCGCCTCCGTCATGAACCGGGTCACCAGGATCGCCGTGTCGGGCAGGTACAACTGCTTGGTCGAATGGGTCTGGTGCGCCGGCCGGACCGTGCAGTGACCGCCCTTCTCCTTGTCCAGAAGCGCCCCGAACACACTCGGTGAGTCGAACCGGGGGGAGCAGAACCAGTCGACCACCCCCTCGGTGGTCACCAGCGCCGCGGTCTGCAGATCGCCGATCAGCCCGTGGTTCTCGATCAGCGGGTAGTCGTCCATCGGGGCGCCCCTTCCGGTGTGCGATTCACCCGAATGCACCCCCTCGATCAGCGTATGCCGCCGCCCCTGCTCAGGCTCGCCGGAAAGGCTCCCGGCGCCCCTGGCCCCGTGCGGCGGCACGGTGGGCCGCGCGGTGCCACAGACGCCGCTGCACACGCAGGGTGAGGACGGCGACGATCACGAGTACCGCCACGTTGAGCAGCAGCTGGACCAGCGAGCCCCATGCGTGGTGCCAGTCGGCGAAGGCGAGCGAGACGGCGATGTCCGAGGCGGCGGGAATGGTGGTCACGGAGATGAACACCCCGATCAGGGCGCTGCCGTCTCGGCGACGCGCACCTGTGAACACGACGCCGGGCGACCGGCATCAGCCACTGCCACGCCCTCGCGGATGAGTCGCGTGCCGCCTGTGGCAGGCTCAGCCCGTGTCCTGCACCTTCTGTCGACTCATCCGCGAAGACGCTGCGCGCTGGGTGGCTCATGAGGCCCTGGCCTGCGCCTTCTCCCCGCTGGATCCGTTGGCGCCTGGGCATACTCTCGTCGTTCCCACACACCACTACGCGGACGTCTTCGACACCCCGCACGACGTCCTCGCGGCAACGACGGCACTGGTCCAGCGCGTGGCCGGGGCCATGAGAGCCGCCTTGGACGCCTCCGGCGTCAACATCCTGAGCGCCAGCGGCCCGGGATCGGAACAGTCGGTGCCGCACCTTCACTTCCATGTCGTTCCACGGTGGCCGGGCGACGGCATCTCGACCTGGCCGGCCGGACGGTCCGAGCACCGCTTGCCCTACGACCCTGCCGCGAGCCTCGCCGCGTTCCTCCGCCGGCACCTGGAGTCCTACGCCGAGTCGGGACCCGAGAGGCTGCTGTTCGAGGGGGGAGGAGGGGGCGCCCTTCCGTCGTAGCACCTTCGGCCGGAGGTGGCGCAAGGCGCGGGAGATCGTCGATATGCCCGAGGGCTTCCGGTTCTACCGGCTGGCCGTCGGTGTCCGCGCTTACGGGCACGGATGGGGCACGCGCGCACCCTCGAAGCGCCCGGCCGTGGCCCCCCTGCAGGGACCCCTCGGGCCGGGGACGACGAGGTTGCGGAGCCCGTCCCAGGGTCCAAGCATGGGTTCAGGGAACAGCGACAGGGCATGTCGCAAGGCATGGCCCGGAAGGACATGAGAGCCATGACGTTTCCTGCGCCCCGGTCCGCCGGCCGTCGCCGGACAAAGCGCATTCGACAGGCATGCCTGCGATCGGCATGACCGACGACGACCGGCCGCTGCGTTGTCTGGTCACCGGCGCCACCGGTTACCTGGGCGGAAGGCTGGTGCCGGAGTTGCTGGCCGCCGGGCATTCCGTGCGCTGCCTGGCCCGATCGCCCGGCAAGCTGCGGGACCACCCGTGGGCTGAGCAGGCGGAGGCCATGCGCGGGGACGTGACGGACGAGGGGGCCGTGCGCGCGGCCATGCACGGCATGGACGTCGCGTACTACCTGGTCCACGCGCTGGGCACCGGTCGGGGCTTCGAGGAGACCGACCGCCGGGCGGCCAGGATCTTCGGTGATCAGGCGCGTGCCGCCGGAATCCGCCGGATCGTCTACCTCGGCGGTCTGAGCCCTTCCGGAGTACCCGAGCACGCACTCTCACCCCATCTGCGGTCCCGCACCGAAGTGGGCCGCATCCTCCTGGCCTCGGGCGTGCCGACCGCCGTACTGCGGGCAGCCGTGATCATCGGGTCGGGTTCGGCCTCGTTCGAGATGCTGCGATATCTGACCGAGCGGCTGCCCGTGATGGTGACCCCGAGCTGGGTGCGCACCCGCATCCAGCCCATCGCCGTCCGCGACGTGCTGCGCCTCCTCGTGGGATGCGCGAGGCTGCCGTACGACGTGAACCGCGCCTTCGACATCGGCGGACCGGACATCGTCACGTACGAGGAGATGATGCGGCGGTACGCCGTCGTCGCCGGGCTGCCGAAGCGCGTCATCGTGCCCGTTCCGCTGCTCACCCCCCGGCTGTCCAGCCTCTGGGTCGGTCTGGTCACGCCGGTGCCGGGTGCTCTCGCGCGCCCGCTGGTCGAGTCGCTGAAACACGAGGTGGTCTGTACCGAGCGGGACATCGTCCGTCACGTGCCGGACCCGCCGGAAGGACCCGTCACCCTGGACCGGGCGCTCCGGCTGGCCCTCCGGCGTGTGCAGGACGCGGACGTTGCCACCAGGTGGTCCTCGGCCTCGACTCCGCGCGCCCCCAGCGACCCGCTGCCCACCGACCCCGCCTGGGCGGGCGGGAGCCTCTACACGGATCACCGCGAGCGCACGGTCGCGGCGTCGCCGCAGGCGCTGTGGCGGGTGGTGGAGGCGATCGGCGGCGAGAACGGTTGGTACTCCTCGCCGCTGGCCTGGTCCCTGCGGGGCTGGCTGGACACCCTGGTGGGCGGTGTCGGCCTGCGCCGGGGCCGCCGGGACGCGACCCGGCTGCGCGTCGGCGACAGCCTGGACTTCTGGCGAGTGGAGGAGATCGAGCCGGGCCGGCTGCTCCGGTTGCGCGCGGAGATGCGGCTGCCTGGCCTGGCCTGGCTGGAGATGACCGTCGACCGGGATCCACAGGGGCGCACGGTGTACCGGCAGCGGGCCCTGTTCCATCCGCACGGCCTGGCCGGGCACGCCTACTGGTGGGGCGTGGCCCCCTTCCACGCCGCGGTCTTCGGCGGTATGGCTCGCAACATCGCCGCCGCGGCCGAATCGGTCGCCCCTGAACCGGCCCGTACGCACTGAGGGGGCTCAGGCACTGTGCGCGTCTCGGCCGCCCTGTGCACCGCCGACCTGGGGGTGCACGACAACCCGGTCCTCCAGGCCGCTGTGAAGGACGCGGACCGGGTGGTCCCGCTCTTCGTCGTCGACACCGGTATCCGCCGCACCGGCTTCGCCGGGCCCGACCGCGCGGCGTTCTCCGCCGACAGCCGGGCCGACCGGGGCGGCCGTGGTGCACATCGCGGGCGGGGTGAGCCGCTGCGCGGCACGGCGCGCGGACCGGCTGCGCGCGGAGCGGGCCGGCGACCGGCGCGAACTACGCGTTCACGAAGCCTCGTTGACGGTCGTCCCGCCGGGGGCACTGACACCGGCGGGCGAGGGCCACGCCCGCCCTGACCTGCACTCATGTTCAGTGCCTCGTACACGTGCGGGTCAGAGCGTTGCGATCGTCGTGCAGGCTGCTCGTTTGTGGGGACGGTGGGGTCAGGAAGGCTTGACCGCCGAGACCGGGGTGACGGTCACCTTGTTGTCGCACTCGGCCCACACCCCTTCGTTCAGGGCGACCTGGTGCTTCCCGGAGTGCGGCAGCCCGATGACCATCGTCGGATACGTCACCGGGGTCGTGCCCGACACGCAGTAGCCGTCGGCCTCCCCCTGGACCTGGACGAAGGTCAGCTTCACCCACGCCTTGCCGTGCGGCCGGACCGTCACGGTGGCCGCCCTGCCGGTGGGGGTGACCTTGAGCGGGGTGTTGTGGGAGGGGGAGCCGTTGCCGGCGCCCGCGACCGTCGGATGGCCCTTCAGGACGCACGTCCTCCGGGAGACGTTGGTGAACTGCACGACCGCCGCCCCGGTCCCGGTCCCGACGGGCCGGTGGACGGCCTCCCGGGCGCTGACCTGGAGGGCGGAGGCCGCGCAGGCGGGCGGCGGGGTGGAGGTGGTGGTGCTCGCCGCCATGGCGGTGCCGGGCAGGATGCCGGTCACCGCCGCCGCGACGGCCGTGACCGCCGTCGTCGCCAGAGCCGCCCTGCGAATGCCGTTGCTGTGCCGCATGCTGTCGTCCCCCTGAGTCGTCTCGTCCGCGGGTTCGGGTCGTCGGTCGTTGCCCCGCGGTACGCGTGGTCGTGGTACGTGAGTGCAGACAGGACGGGAGAGCGGCAGGGTTCCGTGCGCGACTACTTGTGACGGAACGGTGACAACAGGCTGCACCCGTGCACATGGCCGTCAGGGTCCGTCGCTGTGCCGGCCGCGCCGTGCGGCGGGCGGGCATCAGGAGGACGACGCCTCCGGCTTGCCCTGCACCGTCTTCGACTGTCCGCAGTCGAGCAGGGCCGCGAGTGCCGCGCCCGGACCATGCCCAGACGCGATCCGCATCTGTTCACTGCACTCCGTCAACTCGTCTCTGAAGAGTTCGAGCTCGGCGTGCGTGATGCCGTCGGTCGCCGCGGGGTTCCGCGGGCCGTCCACCGTGGCAATGGCGCTGAAGTGCGCGTAGTCGTCCTCGCCGAGCAGCTGGGCGCAACGCCCGACCTCGTCGTTCACGCCCCCGGCGGCGATCAGGTTGTGGATACGGACCTGCCCGTCCATGGAGGGGTTCGCGAACTCGCCCGCGGTGTCGAGCCGGCCGAACACCTGGGGTTCGAGAAGTGTGTTGGTGCAGCGCAACAGATCACGGACCCGGGAGGCCACCTGGCTCTCGTGCGTGCTCGTGATGTCGTCGACTCGGAAGATCTGCCCGGCGATCTGGTTGGGGTCCTTGACGAACACCTGACCTTCGAACGTGTTGCGGCCCACGAAGAGCGCGTCGCCCTCGATGATGATGGTGTTCGCCACGAAGCGGTTGCCCAGGTACACGCCGCCCGCCAGGTTGATGGTGCCGCCTCGGACGTTGAAGTCATTGCCGAGAAAGAGATGTTCCCTGTCGTACTCGGTGAGTACGCGGCCGGTGATGTTGAGCGCCGCGCGTTCGACTCCGCAGTCGCGGTACTGGCGGCTGGCGACATTGACTTCCCTGGCGGCGAAGCAGTTGCCGGCGAACATGCTCGCACCGCCCACCACGACGTAGTCGCCGTCGAAGGTCTGGGTGGTGCCCGGGGTTTCACTCTGGCCGGGTGCGGTCGGCGCGGCGGTCTGGGCCGGTGTGACGGTCATGGGAGTGGCGTCGTCGGCTTGGGAAGCGGGGGCCGTGAGAATTCCGCCGACCGCTAAGGCGACAGTCGCACCGACTATCGCCCATGCCCTTTTCGCTGTTCCAGCTCTCTGCACGGTCGAGCCCTTTCGTATTCCGTTGCGTCGAAGTGCGGATTGTTCGGTGCAGCTGATTCATTCGTGACGCTACCGGGCACGGAACGGCCTCAACTGACCCTGCGGTCTTACGGAGTTATTACGCATGCGCCCCCGGTACGTCACGGCGACGTCGAGGAGCGCCGGCAGGGGCGGTTGGGGCGTACGGCGTCCCGTGCGGCGGCCCGAGCCGTGCAGGCGGGCCCGCGCCATGACGCCTAACCGGATAGCTAATCCGGTTGTGTGCTACCGTCCCGGACAACCGGATGAACTATCCGATTGTCTCGGGGTGGAGGAGCTCATGACGAAGACAGCTGTGGTCACGGCGGGGACAGGGGGCATCGGCCTGGAGACGGCGCTGGGGCTGGCCGCTGCCGGGTTCGCGGTCACCGTGGTCGGGCGCGACGCGGAACGGGGGGCCAGAGCGGTCAAGCGGATCAACGCGGCGGGCCCGGACGGCGCCGGCCAGTTCCTGTCCGCCGACCTCTCCTCACTCGACCAGGTGCGCGCGCTCGCCGACCGGATCGCCGCCGACCACGATGCCTCGGGGGAACCGCTGACGGTGCTGGTCAACAACGTCGGAGCGATGTTCCCGCAGCACCGGACCCTGGACGGCGTCGAGGCGTCCTTCGTCGTCAACCACCTCTCGCCGTACCTGCTGACCGAACTGCTGCTGCCCACCCTCACAGCCGGGGCGCCCAGCCGGATCGTGAACGTGACCTCGGGCGCGGTCGCTGTCGGCAAGCGGGTGTTCGACGCCGTCGAGCCGCCCGGCGGCTACTACGGATTCCACTGGTACGGCCGCGCCAAGCTCGCCAACCTCGCCTACACCCTGGACCTGGCCGCCCGACTGGCCGGCACGGGCATATCGGTCCTCGCCGCCGACCCCGGAGGCGCCTCCACCGAGATGACCAACGGCACCCTGACCGACCCGAAGCTCGTCTCCCCGCCGCTGCGGCTGCTGTGGCCGCTGGTGCGCCGCAAGTTCGAGCGCTCCACCTCCGGGCCGGCGTCGGCGGCGGCCAGGCCCTCGATCGTCGCCGCCACCGACAACGCGTTGACCGGCCGGACCGGCCTGGTCATCGGCCCCCGGGGCCACCCGGTCGCCCCGCATCGTGCAGCGACCGACCGCCGCCTCGCCGAGGCCGTGCGCCGGCTCAGCGAAGCCCACGCACCCACACCGGCCGACGCAGACGCGTGAACATGCGCCCCGACGCCCGTCACACCGACAGGGCCGGCCAACGGTCACACGGCCGCGTCGGCCCCCTCGCGCCCGCCCCCGGAACGCGCCGGACCACCGCCGCGCCCATCCCACCCGATCGAGGACACGACATGACCGACGCAGTCCCGACCGCCAGTGCCCGCACCGTCCACGGCTCCGGCCCCGGCCTCCTCCTCGCCCATGGCGCCGGCGGCGGCATCGACGCCAACTACGGGCCGATCATGGAAGGGCTCGCCGCGCAGCACACCGTCGTCGGGGTCGACTACCCCGGCTCAGGACACACCCCCACCACGTCCGCGCCCCTGCGGCTGGACCTCATGGCGGACCAGCTCGTCGCCGCGGCGGACGCCGAAGGGCTCGACACGTTCGCCCTCTGCGGATACTCGCTCGGCGGCCCGGTCGCGATCCGAGCGGCCGTCCGCTACCCGCAGCGGGTCACCGCGCTCGTCCTGAGCGCGACCTTCGCCCGCGTGGACACCCGCACCGACCTGGCCGCCGCGATCTGGCACCAGCTCTACGACACCGGACAGCACCTCCTGCTCGCGCAGTACCTGACCCAGCTGACCGTGAGCGCGCCGCTGCTGAACTCCCTCACTCCCGCCCAGGTGCGCGCGGCCGCCGAGCAGACCGCCGCCGCCCTCCCGCCCGGCACCGGCGCCCAGGTCGACCTGGTCCGCCGCGCCGACGTCCGCGACGACCTCCCCGCGATCACCGCCCCGACCCTGGTGGTCGTCACCACCGCCGACACCCTGATACCGGCCGCCCTCCAGTACGACCTGGCCGCGGCCATCCCCGGAGCGCAGACCGCCGAGCTCCCCACCGGGCACCTGCCCTTCCTGGAGCGGCCGAACCACTGGCTGGAGATCATCACCGGCTTCCTCAGCAGGCAGCGCGACCAGCGCTGACAGCCCGGCGGGGCCGGGCTGCCCGGCCCCGCCCCCACGGCGGGCGCGTCACCCGGAAACGCCCGCATATGATCGGACGGCAAGCCTGCCTCGAGATGAGCGACCTGGACTGTTCCCCATGACGACCGCACCGCTGCGCAAGGACGCCGCCCGCAACTGGGAGCGGATCGTCGCCGTCGCCCGGGACCTGGTCGACCGGGGCACCGCACTGCAGCTCAACGACGTCGCACGCCGGGCGGGACTCGGCGTCGGCACGGTCTACCGGCACTTCGCCACTCCCGAGGCGCTGCTGGAGACCGTCGCCACCCCCTGCCTGGAAGCCCTCGCCGAACACGGCCGGCACGCCCTGGACGACACGGACCACGGGCGCGCCCTGGAGGACTTCCTGTCCCGCATCGTCGAAGCGCAGATCACCGATGCCGCCCTGCCCCCGGTCGCCGCCACGACCACGGACGCCCTTGCGCGCACCACGGAACTCAAGAAGTCTCTCCAGTCGACCGGAACCACGCTCCTCGAGCGGGCCCGCGACGCCGGGGCCGTCCGCCCCGACCTCGCCGCCACCGACCTCGTCCCCCTCATGTGCGGCATCGCCCACGCCGTCACCGTCCACGGCGGCACCCTTGCGGACCGCATGCAGACCGCCCACCGCTATCTCTCCACCCTGCTCGGGGGCATGCGTACCGCCACGCCACGGAGCACCTGAGCGGCGGGCTGGACGACCTCGGTGAAGGTACGTCCTTTGTCCTTGCCGGTGTCGACGCGGATCGTGGCCTTGTGGCAGGTGCCCGCGCCTGTGCGTCGACAGACCGCTCAGCACGGACGGTCCCGGCGATTCTCCAAGTCCGGGTCCGGAAGCGGGGAGCCCTTACGGCTGGTACGGGGTGTATGTGATCGAGGAGACCTTCAGGTACCTCGCGCCGTCTGCTGTGGCCCATGTCGAGTCGTTGGGGTTGCCCGGCCAGTCGCCGCCGACGGCGGTGTCGACGATGAAGTGCATCCCGACACCCGGGGCGGTGGTGTACCACTTGGTGCCGGTGATGGTGCCGTCCACGGCGAAGTCGATGTGATCGGGCCACCAGGTGAACGAGTACGTGTGATACGCGTTGGTCCAGCCCGCAGAATTCGTCTTCGAGAACTGGGTCTGGGCGTTGTTGGAGTCGTGGGAGGTCTGGTAGACGGTGTTCGGGTTCTGGCCGACGATTTCGGCGGCGTCGAACTCGGGCAGCCACGGCTTCAGGTAGGCCGCCCATACCGCAGGCAGGAGGCCCTGGCCGCCCGGCATGTTCGCGGTGAAGCTGTAAGTGCCGTAGCCATAGAGCGCCTTGGACTCCACGCGGCCCGAGTAGTACGTGCTGCCCGACCTGTAGGTCTTGACGACGAGGGTGTTGCCCTCGTACCAGACACAGTCGGGGGTGTAGGTCTCCAGCTCGTTGTTGGCGGTCCACCGTCCGTTGATGGTGTTCCACGAGTTGATGGTCTGGGGGGCTCCCCAGGACGCCGCGTGGGCTTGCCGCTGTCCCAGGAGAAGGAGTGACAGCGCCGCCAGGGCGGCAACTATCAGGCGTCCCGGCCTGGGAAGTGCAGATGACATCACGGTTCCCTTGCTCGGATGACAGGAGGCGGGGGAGCGGTCCCACGCTCCCTCTGGCGCCGGACTCTAGAAGTCAGTTCAATGTTTGACAAGATGCGCGGCATCGATCGCTTCATGGCTTCCGGAGTCGAACACATCAACCGCCGTGGTACTGCCCATCGCCGCTCTGCACGTCTACATCCTGGTCCTGGAGATGTTCCTGTGGACCGGCCCCAGGGCTCGGGCAGCCTTGGGGACCAGTGCTTGGCGCTGGCGCTGGCCACCCGCCAGGCCATCGCGCCCCACCTCCCATCGCCGCACCGGCCGCCGGGAAATCAGCGTCGGGCGGCAACCTTCTCGTCTCCTGCGGCAACTGGAAGGCGGAAGGCCGGGTCGAACCACCGAATGGACGGGCATGAGGGCGACGAAGCACGCCGCGCCGCAACCGTGGCGCAGACGCGGACTGGTCACGGGCATTCCCTTGGGGCTGCTGGTCGCCGGACGTCGCGCAGCCGACCGGCGTCCAGTTCGCCCGGCATTGACCAGTCTGCCGGTCAGCCTTGACCGGCCCGCAACCGAGCACGACCGCCGTTCGGACCCCGGGCTGCGCGCTGTTAGGCTGCGCCCCCATTGTTAAACGCGCAACTAACGCGCACATCATTGCCAGGAGAGGGCGGGGGATGCTCCTCGATGACGCGTCCGCGGAGTTCCACGAATTCTTCGAACGCCACTATGCCGAACTCGCCCGTCTGGCACACCTCCTGACCGGCGAGACCGACGCGGCGGACGACCTCGCGGCGGATGCCCTGGTCGCCCTGTGGCAGCGCTGGGACCGGTTGCGGCAGGCCGACCACCCGCTCGCCTATGCCCGCGGGGTGGTGGCCAACCTGGCGCGGGGACGGATCCGCAGCGCGGTGCGCGAGCGACTCCGGATCACGCTGTTCTGGTCCCGCAGCCCCGAGAAGGTGGAGGGGCCGGACATGGCGGCCGTGCTGGACGTCCGCGCGGCACTCGCCCGGCTGCCGTTCCGCAAGCGCGCCTGCGTGGTGCTGCGGCACGCCTTCGACCTGTCGGAGAAGGACACGGCGGCAGCGCTGGGCATATCGGTCGGTACGGTGAAGAGCCAGACCTCGAAGGGAATGGCCGAGCTGGAAAGGATACTGGGCGCGCGAGCGGTCGGGGACCTGGTGGCAGGGAGGAGGAACCGGTGAACGAGGAGATCGCCCGTCGGCTGCGCGAGGCCCCCGAGGCCCACCGGCCCGACCGTGCGAGGATGCTGGCCCGGGTGCAACGCGGCATGGCCGGCCCCGCCGTCCGTCACCGCGCCAGGCCGTTCGCGAGGTCCGGGACCAGGGTCGCGCTCGCCGGGCTCGCCGCCACCGGCATCCTGGCGACCGGCGGCTTCGCCGTCGCCGCCATCGTCGCGCACTCGTCGCCGTCGGCCACCGTGACCACGCCTGCCACCCCGTCCCCGACCGTCAGCTCCCCGCACCCGGCACCGGGCCGCCCCACCCCTGTCGCGCCGGCCCCGGCCACCACCCCGGGCAGCGCGCACCCGACTCCGCCGCCCGCCAGTCCGTCACCGTCCGCCGGCGAGAGCCAGAACGGGGCGCTGTGGGCGGCCGGCTCGGTGGACCCGCACAGCACCGTCTACTGGACGCAGAGCAACCTCGCCCTCAAGGCGACCCAGCCGCTCACCTCGCTCACGGTCGAGATGCGGATCGTGCAGACCGGCGGGGTGAAGAACACCGGCACCTGGCAGACCCTGCCGAGTGATGACTTCACCGTCACCGTCCAGGAGGCCGGCGGCACGCTGGTCTACCGCTGGGTCCTCAAGCCGGGCCTGACCGTGCCGGCCGGCAGCTATGAGTTCGCCGCCCAGTTCAACAACGGCACCCGCGTGCGCAGCGCCGCGGGCGACGGCTACCGCGTCGACGGGCAGGGTTCGGGCGGCTCCGCGTCGGTCCGGGGAGGGTTCGTCCCGACCCGGTGAACGCCTCTGTGCGGCAAGGGGACGAGCCCCCTTGCCGCACAGCTCGACGGGAGAACAAGTACCGGAACTGCTGGTAAGGGGTCCAGTCGGCCGGGCCGGCGTTGGTCCCGTCGGCGTAGGTGGCCTTCGTGGTGGCCAGCAGGTCGCCGTGCAACTGGGCGGGGACGGTGACGGCGGCCGTGAAAATTCTTCCCTCGATCGCGGCAACCTTTGTGTGCCTGGCGGCAACTGGCGGGTAACCAGGGCCGGATCAAGGCCCGTTGTGCCAGAAGGACATGCCCTTGTCAGATCAGAACCGCTCTCATCGCCGCCGTCCGGCTACCCGCCGCGTGCTCGCCGCCGCCGTGGTCCTCGCCGCGGCGGGTGCCGCCGTACCCCTGGTCGCTCTGGCCGCACACACACCGAATGCCCGCACGCCGACCCTGGCCGCTGCAGCGGCCGGCAGCGGCCGCTACTTCGGTACGGCGGTGTCCTCGGGCAGGCTCGGCGACTCGGCGTACTCCACCGTTCTCGACCGGGAGTTCAACATGATCACCCCGGAGAACGAGATGAAGTGGGACACCACCGAACCGTCCCGCGGCACCTTCGACTTCGGCCCGGCCGACTCGATCGTCGGCCACGCCTCCGCGCACGGGCAGCGGATGCGCGGGCACACCCTGGTGTGGCACTCGCAACTGCCCGGGTGGGTGAAGTCCATCACCGACGCAAACACCCTGCGCAGTGTGATGGACCACCACATCACCACCGAGATGACCCACTTCAAGGGCAAGATCTACGCCTGGGACGTGGTCAACGAGGCGTTCGCCGACGGCGGCAGCGGTCAGCACCGCAGCTCGGTCTTCCAGGACGTGCTGGGCAACGGCTTCATCGAGGAAGCCTTCCGCACCGCCCGGAACGCCGATCCCTCCGCCAAGCTCTGCTACAACGACTACAACATCGAGAACTGGACCGACGCCAAGACTCAGGGCGTCTACGCGATGGTCAAGGACTTCAAGTCCCGCGGTGTACCGATCGACTGCGTCGGTTTCCAGAGCCACTTCGGCGCAGGCGGCCCGCCGGCCAGCCTGCAGACCACTTTGTCCAAGTTCGCCGCGCTCGGCGTGGACGTCCAGATCACCGAGCTCGACATCGCCCAGGCGTCGCCGACGGCGTACGCAGGCGCCGTCCAGGCGTGCATGAACGTCGCCCGGTGCACGGGCATCACGGTGTGGGGGATCAGGGACAGCGACTCGTGGCGCACCAGCGAGAACCCGCTGCTGTTCGACGCGAGCGGCAACAAGAAACCCGCCTACGGTGCGGCGCTCACCGCCCTGGGCAGCGCCGGCGGCGGCACGCCGGACGCAGGCGGCATCACCTCCGGCACGGTCTACACGCTCTCCGACGTGGCCGCCGGACGCGTTCTCGACGAGCCCGCGGGATACGACGGAAACGGCACCCAGCTCCAGGTGTGGGACGCCAGCGGCGCCCCCAACCAGCAGTGGCGGGCCGGACGGAACAGCGACGGCTCCTACACGCTGACCAACGTCGCCAGCGGCCGGGTCCTGGAGGAGCCGGGCAACCAGACGGGCAACGGGACGAGGATGCAGGTCTGGGACTCGGGCGGCGGCGCCAACCAGCACTGGCGGGCCGGCCGCAACAGTGACGGCTCCTACACGCTGACCAACGTCGCCAGCGGCCGGGCGCTGGAGATACCCGGCGGTCGGACCGCCAACGGCACACCCGTCCAGATCTGGGATTCGGGCGGCGGCGCCCACCAGCACTGGAACCTGAGGACTTCGGCGCCTGCTCCGGCGGGCGGCGCGTGTGCCCTTCCGTCGACGTACCGGTGGTCGTCGACGGGTGCGCTGGCGCAGCCGGCGAACGGGTGGGACGCGGTGAAGGACTTCACCGACGTGGTGTACAACGGCAAGCACCTGGTCTACGCGTCGAGCGTGTCGGGGTCGTCGTACGGCTCGATGATGTTCAGGCGTGGCGCCCACGCTGTTCTACTTCGCGCCCAAGAAGATCTGGGTGCTGGCGTCCCAGTGGGGCGCGTCGCCCTTCGTCTACCGCACGTCGAGCGACCCCGCCGACCCGGGCGGCTGGTCCGCGCCGCAGCCGCTGTTCACCGGCAGCATCCCCAAGACCGAATCGCCCACCGGCCCGATCGACCAGACCCTGATCGCCGACGACCAGAACATCTACCTGTTCTTCGCCGGTGACAACGGCAAGATCTACCGGGCGAGCATGCCGATCGGGAA